>JAAFHX010000001.1:0-54968 GCA_013297695.1 Rhodobacterales bacterium
ATGTGCCCGAAGGCTGGAATGCCAAGAAGGCCTTTCAGCTTGACAGTCTGCTGATGGCCGAAGGCTGGTGGGCCGGGGCCGAAGCGGTCTCGGGCCTTTCGTCGGGTTACGGGCGGATGGGAAGGCTGCAGCCGCTGGCCGATGCGGCGGCGGTGGACCTTGCCCGCGCGCGGGCGGCAGGGGCCGAGGCGCTGTGGCAGGGGCGCGCGCACTGGCAGGTGGTGCCGGCCCCGCCGGTATGGTCCCCGTCCAGCCCCACGGGCCTTGTGGTGCAGGATACGCTGAGCGCCCGGATCAACCCGCGCGCGGCGCTCGCCGTGCTTGCGGCGGCCCTGTGCGCACGCGGGGGCGAGGTGCTGCCTTCAGGCACGGCCGCCGGTGCGCAGGTCTGGGCGACCGGGGCACAGGGGCTGGCCGATCTGTCCCGTGCCCTCGGGCAGGACATGGGGGCCGGACAGAAGGGCCAGGCGCTGCTACTGGCGCATGATGCGGGCAACGCCCCGCAGCTTTTCACCGAAGGGCTGCACATCGTGCCCCATGCCGACGGGACAGTGGCGGTGGGATCGACCAGCGAACGGGTGTGGGATGACCCGCAGGCCACCGATGCGCGGCTGGATGCGCTGCTTGCGCGCGCCCGGGCCGCCTGCCCGGCGCTGGCCGATGCCCCGGTGATTGCCCGATGGGCCGGCCTGCGCCCCCGGTCGGCCAGCCGCCAGCCACTGCTCGGCCCCTGGCCGGGCCGCCCCGGTCATTTCATCGCCAACGGCGGCTTCAAGATCGGCTTCGGCATGGCCCCGAAGATCGCCGAGGTGTTGGCAGACCTCGTGCTGGACGGGGCCGACACGATCCCGCCTCCGTTCCGTCCGGGGGCAGCGGATCAGGCGGCACCTGACGGCGGCTGACCGCTTTGGTCTTTCATCTTGGCGGAAATATCCCACGGGGGTCCGGGGGTGTGAAACCCCCGGCCTGCCCGACGGGCCGCACCATGGTCGTTGCTGCGGCAAAGCCGAACACATGGCGCAGCGCGCCCATCGGTTCGGTCCGCTTCGCGACAAAGCCCTGCCGTTCGTACAGGGCCCGCGCCCGCAGGTTCGTGTCGATCACGTCAAGCCGGACCTCGGCATAGCCGCGAGACCGGGCCTCGGCGCAGATCGCCTCGATCAGCGCCGACCCGATGCCGCGCCCGCGTGCCGCCTCGTCGACGCAGATGCCATCCACCAGAAAGCGTTCGCTGTCCACCTCGCGGCTCAGCATCTGCAAAAGCGCGCCGCGCCACAGGCTGCCGCCAAGGCCGTAGACTGCCCGAAGGTCCGACATTTCGCCCCCGGCAAAGGCCCCTTTCGGGGTCTTGAACCCGATCAGGCCCAGAAGGGCACCCCCCTCCAGCGCCACGATGACGTGATCCTCGCGGATCACCCGGATCAGGAACTCCTTCGCCCGGACGTCCGGCCCCATCACCCGGCCCAGCTTGCCGCCGAAGGCCTGCCAGTACAGCCGCGCCGCCGCGTCGCGCTGGTCGGGGGGCAGGCCAAGGCACAGGTGCAGGCTCATCGCAGGGCCGCTTTCAGCGCGTCTTCGTGACCCGCCCCCAGGATCCAGCCCTCTTCCTGCCGGCCGGGCCAGTCGGGAATGTCTGTCAGCAGCGCCGCGATGCCGCCGTCTGCGGCAAGCCGGAACAGCGCGCGGGCCAGAAGGCGCACCTGAAATTCGTCCTTGATCCCCCCGGGCGGCATTGCGGCGGAGACCTCGGCGGCCAACAGTGACGGGTAGACCTCGGCCAGCACAAGGCTGCCTGCCGGTGCATCGAACGGCCAGACCGAGCAACCGGGTCGTGCCGAGAGCCGCGCAATCATCGGCAGACCGGCAAGAACCTGCCCTCCGACGCAACCGGTGGTGTTCAGCTTCCAGACAGGCTGGGCGCGGGGCACTGAACCCTCGACGCGGCGGCGTTCTGACAGGCCAAGTGCCGCGTAGTCCACCGCGCGGGTTTCCGGCAGATGACCAAGTGGAAAGCTGCGCGGCCTGCCCCAGAAAGGCCCACCTCCCCCAAGCTGCGCATTCATCCGGTCGGCGAGCGCAAATCGGTCGTTGCGGTTGTCAGGCCCATCCGTCAGGTTGTCGGCAAGCCAGTGCCAGACCGACCTTGCAAGGGTGCTGCCTGTCAGCCGGGAGGCGAAGCCTTCGGGGTAGCCGAAGGCGAAATCGAATCCCGCAAGCACGCGTCGGCCTGCTGCCGCCTCGGCGTCGAACAGCGTGACAAGAGCGGCCTCGGCCTGCTGCCGGGTGCGGAAGTAGTGCGTTTCCTCGCCTGAGGCCCTGGCAAGGCCGACCCAGATCGCGTTTGCACTTGGTTTGGCGGGGCTGGGAACGGCCGCCGCCGACCAGTCCACCACCACAACGGTATCGAACGCCGTCGCCGGATCGCGCAGCAACCCCGTCTCGCGCAGGATGAAATCTGCCACCGCCGCCGTATCGTTCAGGTCCAGCACCGGCACCCGAACATCCTGCGGCAAGGGGGCGTCGGTTGCCACGGCGCGCACATGCGGGTCGCCGGGCTGGATCAGCGGCTGCCCGGTTTCGGGCCGCCAGACCTCGATCCTGGGATGGCTGTCGCGCTTGTAGCCCTCGACCAGCACCAGATCGACCGGGGCGAGCCGCGCAAGGATCGCGGACAGATCGGGTTCCGGCCCGTCGCGGTGTTCGGTCAGGATGGCATGGCGACGGGCCGAGGCGAGGACCACCTCGCGGGCACCCGCCGCCCGATGGCGGTAGGTGTCCTTTCCGGGCTGATCCAGATCGACATCGTGGTGCACATGCTTGACGGTGGACAGGCGAAAGCCGCGCCCGGTGATCTCGGCCACCAGCCGTTCCATCAGGCCGGTCTTGCCCGCGTTCTTCCAGCCGATGACCCCGAAGACCTTCATGGCCGGGAACCCTGCAACAGCGCCTCGGCCTGCGAAAGGTCTTCGGGGCGATTCAGGTTCAGAAAGGCGCGGTCATCGGCAAAGCGGGCCCGCGCCGCCCCGTGCCGGTCGGCAAAGCCCAGAACGCGCGCTTCGCCGCGCGACAGGGTGGCCCGCAGGTCGTCGCGCAGGCCGACGGGCCACAGGCCGAAGGTCGGGTGGACCTGTCCCGCCGATTCGGCCAGCGCCACGCCCGCTGCCGAACCCTCGGCGGCCCAGATCAGGCGCGGCACAAGGTCTTGCGGAAAGAATGGCGTGTCCACGGCCACGCTGGCCACCGCCGTCGCACCCTGCGCCGCAGCCCAGTCCAGCGCCGCAAGGATGCCCGACAGCGGACCCTGCGGCACGGCATCCGGCACCACGGTCAGCCCCGCCCCCGAAAGGCGCGCCGGATCGCCGTTCGCGCTGATCGCCAGGCCCTCGACCTGCGGCCCCAGCCGCGCCACGGCCCGCGCGGCCAGGGTGATGCCGGCAAGGTGCAGCAGCGCCTTGTCGGCCCCGCCCATGCGACGCCCCTCGCCGCCGGCAAGGATCACCCCGAATATGCGCACTCACACCTCCGCGCAGGGCCGCAAGACATCACGGCCAGACCGCCTGAAACCGGCCGCCGTCAGATCGGCGTTTCCCGCGCCTGGACCAGAAGCACGCCGTGATTGTGCAGGGCATCGGTGTCGGTGATCGTCCGCTCGGTCACGCCGGGAAGTCTGCCGAAGGCCTTCATCACCTTTTTCGGGCCAAGGGTCGAGGGGATCGACTGGAACCCCGGAACCCCGCGCAGGACCGACGAGGTGGCAGCGGCGCAGCGCGCCTTTGGCACTGCGCCATGATCCAGCGCCCGCTGCAGGGCAAGTTCGGCGACTTCGGGGGTGACGATGATCGTCTGTTCCACCACCCGGTAATTCTCGCGCGCGTGGTAGTCGATGTAGAAATCGACCATCTTCGGGGTCATGCCGAAATGCACGTCGTTGCGTTCGGGCAGCATCGGGTGCTGCCAGGTGCCGGCCGGATCGAACATCACCCGCTGCGAGGCGTTGATCATCAGCGCCGAATGCTCGCCCGCGTTGCTGGTGTTGTTCAGCACCGTGAACAGCGTGATCGACGGCGGGTCGGCGCTGACATAGCGCGCCCGCGCAACGGCATCGTCGGGGGCCCAGACCGGTTGGGCGGTACAGGCCGCAAGCATGAACAGCCCGGCAAGACACAGCAGCAGGCGACGCATCGGCGTGGTTCCTTTCGGGAAAGCCGTGTCAGGAATTGACCAGCGCCATGAAGATCAGGATACCGATCGCAATCCCCGCTCCCCAGGTCACCATGCGGATGAACCCTTCGAAGGTCTTTTCCTTGTCGCGGATATCCATCGTGCCGGACGCGTGCCCATGCGGATGATCGTGCCCGTGGTCAGCCATGCTCTGCTCCGTTCCTGACGCTTCTGCTGCGGCTTAACCGATTCAGGCTGCCCTGTCACGCGGTGCCGACGGGGGAAGGCGGGCCGTCGGCATCGGCGCTGCGCCACAGCCACGCGCCGTCGGCGCTGCGGGTGCGCACGACCTCGGCCCGATGCAGAAGGTGGTTCAGATGCGCCACCGTCTCGACCAGCGCCAGCCCGTGTTCGGCCGCGCCGATGGGGCGGCGGAACAGGGCGGCAAAGCAGTCGGTCGCGCGTTGCGGCGTTGCCAGCCGGGCGCGCAGACGATCCAGCGCGGCCTCGTGTTCCGCGATCATCTGATCCAGCCGGAAGGGCAGGCCGGTATAGGGCAGCTCGTGGCCGGGCAGAACCAGATGATCGGGCTGCGCCAGCGGCAGGAAGCGGTGGCAGGACGCGATCCATTCGGCCAGCGGATCGGCCCCGGGTTCGGTCGGATAGACGCCGATATTGGCCGAGATTCCGGGCAGAAGCTGGTCGCCGCCAAGGACCAGACCGTCGTCACGGCTCCAGAGCGTCGCGTGTTCGGGCGCGTGCCCGTCGCCGCAGCGCACGTCCCAGATGCGCCCGCCCATGGTGATCTGCCCGCCGTCGGCGATGCGGGTAAAGCCAAGTGCCAGAGGTGCAACGCAATCGGCAAAGTTGAACGGGCGTTCGGTCTGCCGCGCGGCAAGGCTTGCGGCATCCAGCCCCGCATCGCGCCAGAAGGCGATCTGCTGGGGCGTGGGCAGCGGCTGCACGTCCAGCACAAGCATTCGCGCCAGAAGCCAGGCGGTGCGGGTGGTGACCAGTTCGGCGCCGCCATCGCGGAACCATCCGGCCAGACCGATATGGTCGGGATGATGATGCGTCACCACGACGCGGGTGACCGGGCGGCCCGCCAGCGGCCCGGCCAGCAGGCTTTCCCACACCGCCCGGGACTTGCGGCTGTCAAGGCCGGTGTCGAGGATCGTCCAGCCGGGGCCGTCGTCCAGCGCATAGACATTCACATGATCCAGCGCCATCGGCAGGGGCAGGCGCATCCACAGGATGCCGGGCGCGACCTCGGTCGCCGTGCCCGGTTCGGGCGGCAGCGGGAAGGGGTGCCGCACCAGGCCAGCCGTGGTCACGCCGACAGACCCTGCGGCGCAAGCGCGTAAAGCCCGGCGGCCCCTTCGCGCGCGGCGGCGATCAGTCCGCCCTGTTCCGGCATCAGCCGCCGGATCGCCACCCGCGCCAGCGGCAGCCGGGCCGGGTCGGCAACCGCCGCGCGCAGGTGGAAATGCCCCCCCAGCACCAGCGCAAAGGCGCGCTGGAACGCAACCGCCCCTGCCAGACGGTCGGTCAGGTCCTGAGCCAGCATCCATTCCACCGTCTCGCGCAGGCTTTCGGCCGCCGCCCAGACATCGCCTGCCAGATCCGGAAGGGCAGCGCGCGCCGCCTCGGCCCCCGCCTGCACCTCGTCCAGCAGCCGGAACGCGGCCTCGCCGCCATCGGCCAGCTTGCGTCCGACCAGATCGGCGGCCTGGATGCCGTTGGTGCCTTCGTAGATCGAGGTGATGCGCACGTCGCGCAGGTATTGCGCGGCCCCGGTATCCTCGATGAACCCGGCCCCGCCCTGAACCTGAATCGCCTCGGACGCGACGCGGATGCCGGTGTCGGTGCCGTAGGATTTGGCGATGGGGGTCAGCAGGGCCGCGCGGGCCGCCCAGTCCGGCGTGCCGGTGGCGCGCGCCATGTCCAGCGCCGCAGCGCAGGCCAGCGCGATGGCGCGGGCGGAAAACACCTCGGCACGCATTTCGGCCAGCATCCGGCGCACGTCGGCATGATCGGCGATGGTGCCGGTGCCGGTGCCAGTGCCACCGGGCGGCGTTTCCCCCTGAACGCGGGTCAGGGCATGGGCCAGCGCCTGCTGCAGCGCCGCCTCGGCCACGCCGATGCCCTGAACGCCGACGCCCAGGCGGGCGTTGTTCATCATGGTGAACATCGCCGCCATGCCCCTGTTCGGGTGCCCGACCAGCCAGCCGGTCGCCCCGTCATACTGCATGACGGCGGTGGGGGACCCGTGCAGGCCCATCTTGTGCTCCAGACTGACCACATGCAGGCTGTTGCGCCGCCCCGGCGTGCCGTCGGCGTTCGGGATCAGTTTTGGCACCATGAACAGGCTGATGCCGCGCGTGCCTTCGGGCGCGTCGGGCAGACGCGCCAGCACAAGGTGACAGACATTGGCGGTAAAGTCGTTGTCGGCCCAGCTTATGTAGATTTTCTGCCCGGTCACGGCATAGGTCCCGTCGCCGTTCGGCTCGGCCCGAGTGCGCAGCGCGCCCACATCCGACCCGGCCTGCGGTTCGGTCAGGTTCATCGTGCCCGACCAGTCGCCCGACAGCAGATGCGGCAGGTAGGTCGCCTTGATCTCGTCGCTGGCATGATGCTCCAGCGCCTCGATCTGGCCCTGTGTCAGCAGGATGCCCACCTGCAGCGACAGGCAGGCCGAGGCCATCATTTCGTTCACCACCGTCGCCAGCGTGACCGGCAGGCCCGCGCCGCCCGCCCCGACCCCGGCGGCCAGCGACACCCAGCCCCCGTCGACAATCGCGCGGTAGCCTTCGGCAAACCCCGGCGAGGTGCGCACCACGCCGTTTTCCAGCCGCGCCGGATGGCGGTCACCCGACCGCTGCAGGGGGGCCAGAACATCTTCGCACAGCCGCGCGGCACCGGTCAGGATCGCTTCGGTCAGGTCGGGGGTCGCCTCGGCAAAGTGCGGGGTCGCGGTGACGGCGGCAAAGCCGGTCACATGGTCCAGCAGAAAGCGGTAGTCGCGCAGCGGGGCTTGATAGGGCATCGGAACCTCTGGGAACGCGCAGCACGGCACCTTGGCAAGGCCCGGGCGCGCGGATAGGACGATCTGTCAGCGATGCTGACCGCACATCCCGCCCGTCATCAAGCCCAACGCTGCGTCACGCCATGCCGGATACCCTGCTTTTGCCTTCCGCGCCCGAGGGGCTGCGTCATGCCGCCGCAATCCTGCGCGCGGGTGGGCTTGTCGGCTTTCCCACAGAGACGGTCTATGGCCTTGGCGGCGATGCCCGGTCCGATCTGGCGGTGGCGCGGATTTTCGAGGCCAAGGGACGTCCCCGTTTCAACCCCCTGATCGCCCATCTGCCCGATGTGGCGGCGGCCCGCATGCTGGCCGGGTTCGACGACCGGGCCGAGGCGCTGGCCGCTGCCTTCTGGCCCGGCCCGCTGACGCTGGTGCTGCCGCTGCGCGCGGGCGCGGGCCTGTCGCCGCTGGTGACCGCCGGTCTGCCCACGGTCGCGCTGCGGGTGCCCGCACACCCGCTGGCCCAGGCGCTGCTGAGGGAATTCGGCGGCCCGCTGGCCGCACCTTCGGCCAACCCCTCGGGGCGGATCAGCCCGACGCGGGCGGCGCATGTGCTGGACGGGCTTTCGGGCCGGATTGCGGCGGTGATCGACGGCGGGGCCTGTGCGGTGGGGCTGGAGTCGACGATCATCGGCCTTGACGGCCCTTCGACGCTGCTGCGCCCCGGCGGCATCGCGGTGGAGCGGATCGAGGCAGTGCTGGGCGGCCCCATCGGTATGGCGGGCGATGCGGTGCGACCGACCGCTCCGGGCCAGCTTGCTTCGCATTACGCCCCCGCCGCGCGGCTGCGCATGGCAGCAGACGGCCCCCGCCCCGGCGAAGTCTGGATCGGTTTCGGGCCCGGGTCGCCCAAGGGTCTGAACCTGTCGCCCGAGGGCGATCCGGTGGCCGCAGCCGCAGCGCTGTTTCATACCCTGCGCCAGGCCGACCTTCTGGCCGGGCCGGACGGGGCGATTGCGGTGGCAACGATCCCGGAAACCGGCATTGGCCGTGCGATCAACGACCGTCTGCGCCGCGCCGCCGCCCCCCGCCCCTGACCGGGCGGATCGCGATTTTCCGCTGACAGCGGTGCGGAACTTGGTAAACAGTTGGTCGGAAAAATCGGGTCCGGATCACCGGGCCGTCGCTATCGCAGGGGACTGGACAACAGATGCTGAACGAATTTCGAACGTTTATCGCGCGCGGCAATGTGCTTGACCTGGCCGTCGGCATCATCATCGGGGCGGCGTTTACCGCCATCGTCAACTCCATCGTCACCGACCTGATCAACCCGTTCATCGGCCTGATCATCGGCGGGATGGATTTCAGCAACATGTACCTGGTGCTGCGCGGCACGGTGGCCGACGGGGCCAGCCTGAAGGCCGCGCGCGACAGCGGGGCAGCGGTCTTTGCCTATGGCGCGTTCTTCATGGCGGTGCTGAACTTTCTCATCATCGCCTGGGTGGTGTTCCTGCTGGTCAAGGCGGTGAACAAGGCCAAGGAGGCGGTCATCACGCAGGAAGCCGCTCCCGAGCCGCCCAAGGGTCCGACGCAGGAAGAGCTGCTTGCGGAAATCCGGGATGTCCTGAAAGGCCGGGCGGGCTGAACGCACCGCACGGCCCGGCAGCGCCGCCGCTTGGGCGCTGCCTTCAGGCAGCGCGGGGCGGGCGCGCGCGCAGCAGGTTCCACCACGCCCGATAGGCGGTCAGCGCCGCAATCGGCAGGAAGACGGCGATGGCAAGCCCTGCATTGCGCCAGTCCTCGACGCTTGCCCAATGCAGCAACGTCAGCACAGCCGCCGGATAGACCCAGCGCTGCAGGGTTTTCCAGTTTTTGCCCATCCGGCGCACCGCAAGATCCATCGAGGTTGCCGCCAGCGGTACCATGATCAGGAAGGCACCCCAGCCGGTGGCCAGATCAAACTGCAGCGCCTGCGCAAGCAGCGTGGAAACGTCGGACCCGCGCGCCAGATAGGCACCCAGGTGGATCACGCCGTACAGAAACGCCGCCACCCCGAAGTAGCGGCGGTTTCGCACCAGCCAGCGCGGCCCGCGCCACCCCGGCAGCATCAGCATCAGCGGTGTCGCCGCCAGCGCGATCAGCAGAAAGTACGTTGCCCACTCGCCGCTCGGTCCCAGCAGCGCCCGCAATGGCCGCTGAGCGGTTGTCGTCGCGTAGTCATGGAACATCGCCGCCGCAGGAAGCGACAGCACCAGCCAAAGCCAATACGGATAAAAGCGCGTCATCACCGACCCCCAGATTGCCAACTGCGGGTTCTACGGATGACGCGCCTTTTTCCGTCACGGTTTTCTCACGGCCTGCGCCGCGTCCAGCACGGCAATCCCCAGGGCGGCGCCCACGGCGCCATAGGTCAGGTGCCCGGCATGCACGTTCAGCCCGGCCAGCAGGTGCCGGTCATCGGCACAGGCCTGCCGCCAGCCCTTGTCGGCCAGCGCCAGCAGGAAGGGCAGCGTCGCATTGCCAAGCGCCAGCGTCGAGGTGCGCGCCACGGCACCTGGCATGTTCGCCACGCAGTAGTGCAGGATGCCGTCGACCTCATAGACCGGGTCCTGATGGGTGGTCGCATGGCTGGTCTCGAAACAGCCGCCCTGGTCGATCGCCACATCCACCAGCACCGCGCCGGGTTTCATCGTCGCCAGTTGCGCGCGGCTGATGAGTTTCGGGGCCGCCGCTCCGGGGATCAGCACCGCGCCGATCACCATGTCGGCCTCGGCGATCAGGTCGGCGGTGTTCCCGGCGGTCGAATAGACCGCGTTGAAATCGCGCCCGAACACATCGTCAAGATAGCGCAGGCGGGGCAGCGACCGGTCCAGCACCGTCACATCCGCGCCCATGCCGGCCGCCACCTTGGCCGCATGGGTGCCCACGACACCGCCACCCAGCACCACGACGCGCCCCGGAGCCACGCCCGGCACACCGCCCAGAAGAACCCCGCGCCCGCCGTTCGCCTTCTGCAGCGACCATGCGCCGACCTGCGGGGCCAGCCGCCCGGCGACCTCGGACATGGGCGCGAGCAGCGGCAGCCCGCCCCGGTCATCGGTCACCGTCTCATAGGCAATCGCGGTCACGCCCGACTCCAGCAGGTCGCGGGTCTGGTCCGGATCGGGGGCCAGATGCAGGTAGGTGAACAGCACCTGCCCCTCGCGCAGCCGCTTGCGTTCGATGGCCTGCGGTTCCTTGACCTTCACGATCAGGTCTGCCGCCGCGAACACCTCTTCCGCCGTCGGCACGATCCGCGCGCCAGCCGCGACGTAATCCGCATCGGCAAAGCCCGCGCCCAGACCCGCGCCGGTTTCCACCAGCACCTGATGCCCATGCGCCACCACCTCGCGCGCCGCATTGGGCGTCAGCCCCACGCGGAATTCCTGCGGCTTGATCTCTTTCGGGCAACCGATCTTCATGGCGTTTCCTTCCGGGGCATGGGTGTGACGGCATGATGACAGACCGGCGTGGGAATGCTTTGAAAAGACGGGTGACGTCAGGCCCCTTCGGCGGTAGAATCTTCGACGAAACACCCATTTCACCGAAGGATCGTGCGCGCCCATGGACCTTGACGCGACAGACCGCCGAATCCTGAACGCCCTGCAGCGGGACGGGCGGATGACCAACGCCGACCTGGCCGAGACGGCGAACCTGTCGCCCTCCGCCTGCCACCGCCGCGTGCAGCGGCTGGAGGCCGCAGGCGTGATCGACCGCTACGTCGCCCTTCTGGACGCCCGCCGCCTGGGCTGGCCCACCACGGTCTTTGTCGAGATCACCCTGTCAGGCCAGGCCGACGAGCTGCTGGACGCCTTCGAGGCCGCCGTGCGCCGCGTGCCGGATGTGCTGGAATGCCACCTGATGGCCGGGTCCGCCGACTACCTGCTGAAGGTCGTCGCCCAAGACACCGACGACTTCGCCCGCATCCACCGGCAGTATCTGGCCCGGCTGCCGGGGGTGGCGCAGATGCATTCGAGCTTTGCGCTGCGGACGGTGCTGCGGACGACGGCGCTGCCGGTGTGAGGGGCGTCCGCTACATTAGCTTAGGCAGCGTCAGCGAGTTGCTGAAGTACCCGATTTTCTATCGAAATTTCGATAACTTGCGAAACGCTTGTGAGAAGGTTCAGCTTGGGGCCGATATCGGACAACCGCTTGGTCACCGCTATGCGCCTCGGGGGAAAGTCCATTCTTCCGACGTCAGCCATTTTAACATAGGCGGAGTTGATTGAACTCCCGTGGGCGCTGAAAGTGTCGAATGCAACGACCCCACTCTGGGTCTGAACAACCGCACTAAACTCATGTTGAGCCGTGGACTCACCGAGGATAATCGCTTTCTTCTCAACGCTTTGTGGACCAAAGGTGCGTTCAAGTTTGTCCCAGAGGTCAGCATCAATCTGCCGAACCTTGTGCTCAAGAGAACGCTCTAGGGTTAAATCTACCACTTCCTTTATGAGGTTCGCCATCGCAACTATGGCTCCCCGCAGCCGTCCCGCAGAAACTCGCAGGTAGAGCATCGACCCACCGTCAAAGTGTGCGCCATACCGCTCGCAGCGTTCAACTGCGACCCTCCGAAAGATCTGTTCACTGAAGGCGCCTGCGGTTATCTCAAACAGAGCACATCCGTCATCCGATACCATGAAGGTGTCGCCATTCCCTTCGGGCCATACACTGACAGTTGCACTGCTGCCACTGGCCATCACTACGGGCATCTCAACCCTGAACCTTCCTTGGATCAGCGTGCTGGTCACCATATCGCGCACAGCCTCATCCAAGGCTGGAAAGCGGCCATGCTTGCCGCTTTGGCTTACAAAGGAAAATGTCGAGGTTGCCATCGTGGTTCTTCGAGCGCTCCCAAGTTGTCAATATGTAGGAGTTCACCGCACTTTTCCATTGCCTTCGAAAACTCCGAGGGCATGTCGCGAATATGTCGCGCTATAGGCAAGTCCCAGTCACCGTTGAATAATTTCTCAATCGGGATAGCCGTGTGTAGGCGGGTATCGTGAAAATGTGTCGTTCCTGCGTCGACGAACTGCATGTCTCCGCACGCTGCATGCCTGTTCTCGTGCCGTCCTTGGTTCATGTCCACCCGGGCCATCGCACGCGGTTTGCCCCTGTATTCGGCAAGGAGCACTACGGAGGAGGGCAGCGCGAAACCTTCGGGGTTGACCTCCGCCCGCAGGCTCACGCCCTGGATAGTAGCGTTACCGTCTGTCAAAGATGCTCTTAGGCTCAATCGGCGCTGGCCGCTCGTCGCAGACGGTTCAACCCAACGACAAGGGGTGACAACAAGTTTCGGGCGTTCCAAAATGGCGATCAAGTCGTTTAGTGACTCAAACTGCTCAGCCAACCCCTACGGCCCTCTACGAGATTGAATGCACCCTAGCATAGAAACTGACGCAGGCAACGCTGCGAGAACCTCCCTGACTAACTTCGTTGCCAAGTGAGAGGTGCCTCAGCCGAACCGTTTAGTTTGAAATACTTACGAGTGTTCCTCTTCCTGGTATTGCGTCGTCAGTGGTTCCTGCCGCCCTCATCCGCTGGCTCAGACGACGGAGTTCCCCTCCCCGACCTCATCCGTCCACACGTCGAACTTCACCAGCGTATGCGGCCCGAACGAATGGATCAGCGGCACGTCCGCCGCGTCCCGACCATAGGCCACGACGATCCGACCGATCCGGGGGCGGTTGTTTCTCGGGTCGAAGGTGTACCAGGCGCCGTCGAGGAACACCTCCATCCATGCGGCGAAGTCCATCGGGCCGGTGACCGGCACGCCGATGTCGCCGAGGCAGCCGTTCACATAGCGGGTGGGGATGTCCCTGCAGCGGCAGAAGGCCACGGCGAGGTGGGCGAAGTCGCGGCTGAGCAGGGTTTCACGCTCTGGCCCCCGCCCCTCACCCCTCCCGGACCGTCCTGATCATCAGCGCCACATTCTCCGGGTCGGCGTCCGGCGTGATCCCGTGGCCGAGGTTAAAGATATGCGGGCCACCCGAGAAGGCGCTGACCACGCGGCGGGTCTCGTCGATCAGGGCTTGCCCGCCGGTGACCATGTGGCCGGGGGCGAGGTTGCCCTGCACGCAGCCATCGACCTGCACCTGCCCGGCGGCCCATTCCGGGGTCACCGAATTGTCCAGCGCCACACAATCGGCCCCCGTCGCCTTGGCAAAGCCGACATAGCCCTGCCCCGCCTCGCGCGGGAAGGCGATGACCGGCAGGCCGGGGTGGCGGGCCTTCAGCTCGGCGATGATCCGGGCGGCGGGGGCAACGGCGAAATCCTGAAAATCCTGCCCGGTCAGCGACCCGGCCCAACTGTCGAACAGCTTGACCACCTCGGCCCCGGCATAGACCTGGGCCGACAGGTATTCGATGGTGCCTTCGGTGATCCGGTCGATCAGCGCCTGGAACGTCTCGCGGTCCTGCGCCTTCAGGGCATGGGCCGGGGCCTGATCCGGCGTGCCGCGCCCGGCGATCATGTAGGTGGCGACCGTCCAGGGCGCCCCGGCAAAGCCGATCAGCGTGGTCTCGGGCGGCAGTTCCTCGGTCAGGATGCGCAGCGTGGAATAGACCGGGGCCAGCGTCTCGTGGATCGCGGCCACGGGTTTCAGCGCCTCAACATCGTGCATCGTGACGGTGGTGGACAGGCGCGGCCCCTCGCCGGTGGTGAACCACAGCTCGGCCCCAAGCGCCTGCGGCAGCAGCAGGATATCGGCGAACAGGATCGCGGCATCGAAGCCGAAGCGGCGGATCGGCTGCAGCGTAACCTCGGCGGCAAGCTCGGGGGTGTAGCACAGCGACAGGAAATCGCCCGCCTGCGCACGGGTGGCGCGGTATTCGGGCAGGTAGCGGCCCGCCTGGCGCATCATCCAGATCGGCGGCCTGGGCAGGACTTCGCCCTTGAGCGCGCGCAGGATGGTCTTTTCGGTCATCGTCCCCTCCGGTCTTTGCGCGATGCCTCACCGTCCGGCAGCGGCTTGTCAATACGGCAGTTGTCAGCTCCCGGCGGCGGCATTAAGTCTTGGCGCATGAGAAACGCCCTGCCAGACCCGCTTTCCCCCCTCAAGATCGGCACCCGGGGCTCGCCCCTGGCACTGGCACAGGCGCATGAAACGCGCGCCCGCCTGATGGCCGCGTTCGACCTGCCGGAAGAGGCGTTCCGGATCGTGGTCATCAAGGTGACAGGCGACCAGATCCTTGACCGGGCCCTGAAGGACATCGGCGGCAAGGGCCTGTTCACCCGCGAGATCGAAGAGGCGCTGCTGGCGGGCGAGATCGACATTGCCGTGCATTCGATGAAGGACATGCCGACGCAGCAACCCGAAGGGCTGGTGCTCGACTGCTATCTGCCGCGCGAGGATGTGCGCGATGCCTTCGTCTCGCCGGGGGTCGAACGGCTGGCCGATCTGCCGCAGGGCGCGGTGGTCGGCTCGTCCAGCCTGCGGCGGCGGGCGCAACTGGCGTTGCGCCGGCCCGACCTGCGCCTGGTCGAATTCCGCGGCAACGTGCAGACCCGGATGAAGAAACTGCAGGACGGCGTCGCTTCGGCGACCTTCCTCGCCATGGCCGGCCTGAACCGGCTGGGCCTGTCGGGCGTGGCGCGGTCGGCAATCGCGCCGGAAGAGATGCTTCCGGCGGTGGCGCAGGGGGCCATCGGGATCGAACGGCGGCAGGGCGACGCGCGCGCCGAAGCGATGCTGGCCGCGATCCACGACGCCCCCACCGGCCAGCGCCTGACAGCCGAGCGCGCCTTCCTCGCCCGCCTTGACGGTTCTTGCGAAACGCCCATCGCCGGGCTTGCGGTGCTCGACGGCGACCGGCTCTGGCTGCGCGGCGAAATCCTGCGCCCCGACGGATCCGAGGCCATCGCCGACGACGTGACCGCCCCGGTTGCGGACGGCGCGTCGGCAGGGGCCGATCTGGCGGCCCGGATGCTTGGCCGCGCCCCGAAGGATTTCTTCGCCTGGCGATGACCGGCAAGGTCTGCATCTGTTCTTTTTCTGCCTGTCTTCTGTTCAGAAATATCCCACGGGGGCCCGGGGGTGTGAAACCCCCGGTCCTGCGGCCGCTCCGGGAAGCGTCGTCGGGCGGTATGGAACTGGCGCCGGGGGGATTCCTGTGAAATCGTCTCGCCAGTCGCGGTCATCCAAGAACGGACCCCATGTCGATCAAAGCCAGCATCCACCACCTGACGCATTACCGCTATGACCGCCCGGTGATCCTGGGGCCGCAGGTGATCCGCCTGCGCCCGGCACCGCACAGCCGGACCCGGGTCATCAGCCATTCGCTGAAGGTCAGCCCGGGCGGGCATTTCGTGAACCATCAGCAGGACCCCTACGGCAACTGGCTGGCGCGCTTCGTCTTTCCCGAACCGGTCATGGAACTGAAGATCGAGGTCGATCTGGTTGCCGACATGACCGTTTACAATCCCTTCGACTTCTTCGTCGAGGAAGCGGCAGAGGTCTGGCCTTTCGACTATCCGCCGGACATCGCGCCGGACCTGGTGATCTACCGCACGCCGGAACCGGCCGGGCCGCATCTGGCGAATTTTCTGGCGAAAATTCCGCGCACCCCGCAGCGGACGGTCGATTTCGTGGTCGGCCTGAACGCGGCGGTGTCGCGCGAGGTGGGCTATGTGATCCGGATGGAACCCGGGGTGCAGACGCCGGAAGAGACGTTCACCCGCGGCACCGGGTCGTGCCGCGACAGTTCCTGGCTGCTGGTGCAGGCGCTGCGGCATCTGGGCTTTGCGGCGCGCTTCGTCTCGGGCTACCTGATCCAGTTGAAACCCGATCTCGAGGCGCTGGACGGGCCGTCGGGCACACAGGTCGATTTCACCGACCTGCATGCCTGGGCCGAGGTCTATCTGCCCGGTGCAGGCTGGATCGGGCTGGACCCGACCAGCGGACTTCTGACCGGCGAAAGCCACATTCCGCTGGCCGCCACCCCGCATTACCGCAATGCCGCGCCGATCTCGGGCCTTGCCAGCTTTGCCGAGGTGGACTTTGCCTTTGACATGCGCGTGTCGCGCGTGGCCGAGCATCCGCGGATCACCAAGCCGTTCTCAGACGACGCCTGGGCAGACCTGGATGCGCTTGGCCGCAAGGTCGATGCGGCCCTGGCGGCGGGCGACGTGCGCCTGACCATGGGCGGCGAGCCCACCTTTGTGTCCATCGACGATTTCGAATCGGCGGAATGGAACACCGCTGCCGTGGGGCCGACCAAGCGCGTGCTGGCCGACCGGCTGATCCGCCGGTTGCGCGACCGCTTCGCGCCCGGCGGGTTCCTGCATTACGGGCAGGGCAAGTGGTATCCGGGCGAGACGCTGCCGCGCTGGACCTTCTCGCTGTACTGGCGGCGCGATGGCGAACCGGTCTGGTCCAACCCTGCGCTGATCGCCGAGGAAGGCGCGCACACCGGCGTGACCGCGCTCGACGCGCAGGAGCTGCTGCGCGAGATGGCCGCCGATCTGGGGCTGGAGGAGGACTGCATACTTCCCGCCTTCGAGGACCCGGCCACCTGGCTGGTGAAAGAGGCGAACCTGCCCGCCAACGTGACGCCCGAGAATTCCGAACTGAAAGACCCCGAGGCGCGGCACCGCATGGCCACCGTCTTTGCGCGCGGACTGACCGAGCCTTCGGGATTCATCCTGCCGGTGCAAAGCTGGCAGGCGCGTGCCAGGCCTGCGCGGCGCTGGCGGACCGAGAAATGGCGGCTGCGGCGCGGCTACATGCTCCTGGTGCCGGGCGACAGCCCGGTGGGCTATCGTCTGCCGTTGGACAGTCTGCCGTGGATTCCGGCCAGCCAGTATCCATTTGTCAACCCGACGGACCCGACCGAGGACCGCGCACCGCTGCCCCCAGTGGACCCGATCGACCCCGAACGGCGCAGCCAGCCGCGCGCCAGTTTCGTCGCCGCCGCGCCCCAGGGCGACCAGATCAGCCAAGGGTCACCCATCGCCGAGGTGGACGGATACATCCGCACCGCCCTGTCGGTGGAACCGCGCGACGGGCGGCTTTGCGTGTTCATGCCGCCGGTGGTCAGCCTGGAGGATTACCTTGACCTCTTGCGCGCGGCCGAGGCCGCCGCCCTGCGCCTGGGACTGCCGGTTCATATCGAGGGCTATGCCCCGCCGCATGACCCGCGCCTGAACGTGATCCGCGTGGCCCCCGACCCGGGCGTGATCGAGGTGAACATCCATCCGGCCCATTCGTGGGAGGATTGCGTGGCGATCACCACGGCGGTCTATGAGGAGGCGCGGCAAAGCCGCCTTGGTGCCGACAAGTTCATGATCGACGGCAAGCACGCAGGCACCGGCGGCGGCAACCATGTGGTCGTGGGCGGCCAGACCCCGAACGACAGCCCCTTTCTGCGCCGCCCCGACCTGTTGCGCAGCCTGATCCTGCAATGGAACCGCCACCCGTCGCTGTCCTACCTATTCTCGGGCCTGTTCATCGGCCCGACCAGCCAGGCCCCGCGCATCGACGAGGCGCGGCACGACAGCCTCTACGAGCTGGAAATCGCGCTGAACCAGATTCCGCCGCCGGGGCAGGGGATGGCACCGATGCCCTGGCTGGTGGATCGGCTTCTGCGCAACATCCTGACCGATGTGACCGGCAACACCCATCGGGCCGAGATCTGCATCGACAAGCTCTATTCTCCCGACGGCCCGACCGGCCGCCTAGGTCTGGTGGAATTCCGCGGCTTCGAGATGCCGCCCGACGCGCGGATGAGCCTGGCCCAGCAGTTGCTGATCCGCGCGATGGTGGCGCGGTTCTGGGCGGCACCCCTGACCGGCGATCTGACCCGCTGGGGCACCACCCTGCAGGACCGCTTCATGCTTCCGCATTTCGTCTGGGACGATTTCCGCGACGTGCTGGCCGACCTGACGCGCCACGGCTTTCCGATGCGCGACGACTGGTTCGAGGCGCAGGCCGAATTCCGTTTCCCCTTCTGCGGCGAGGTCGAATACGAAGGCGTGCATCTGGAATTGCGGCAGGCGCTGGAGCCCTGGCATGTGCTGGGCGAAACGGGGGCCATCGGCGGCACCGTGCGCTACACCGACAGTTCGGTGGAACGGATGCAGGTCAGGCTGACCACGACAGACCCCGGGCGCTATGCGGTGGCCTGCAACGGGCGGCAGGTGCCGCTGACGGCGACGGGCGGGGGGACTGCGGTTGCGGGTGTGCGGTTCAAGGCGTGGCAGCCGCCAAGCGGCTTTCACCCCGTGCTGCCGGTCAATGCACCGCTGACTTTCGATGTGTTCGATACCTGGTCGGGCCGGGCGATTGGCGGCTGCGTCTATCACGTCGCCCATCCGGGCGGGCGCAGCTATGACACCTTCCCGGTGAACGGAAACGAGGCCGAGGCGCGACGCCTTGCGCGGTTTTCCCCGCATGGCCACACCCCGGGCCTGTACGCACCGCCCCGGGAAACCCCGCATCGCGAGTTCCCGATGACGCTTGACCTGCGCCGTCCGCCGGGCCTCTGATCCGGCATGGACCCGCGCCCGTCAGACGCCGCCCGCCTGCCGAAAGTTCTGGCACGCTACGCGCCGCTTGCGGGCGTGTCGGACGAGCTGCTTGATCCGGCGGGCCGCATCCGGCCGGTCTGGCGAGGGTTGATCCGGCATCTGGATGCCCTGTCGCCGCAGGCGATGGCGGCACGGTTCGAACGGGGGGACCAGTATCTGCGCGATGCGGGGGTGTTCTTTCGCCAGTATGATGCCGGGTCTTCGACCGAACGGGCCTGGCCGCTCAGCCATGTGCCGGTGCTGATCGAAGAGGCGGAATGGACGCGCATCGCCGCCGGTCTGATCCAGCGCGCCGACCTGCTGGAAGCGGTGATGGCCGACCTTTACGGCCCGAACCGGCTGGTCGCCGATGGCCACCTTCCGCCCGCGCTGATCGCGTCGAATCCTGAATGGCTGCGTCCGCTGGTGGGGGTGGCACCGCGCGGCGGCAGCCATCTGCACTTTCTGGCGTTCGAGATCGGGCGGGGACCCGATGGCACCTGGTGGGTGCTGGGGGATCGGACGCAAGCCCCTTCGGGTGCGGGCTTTGCGTTGGAAAACCGGGTGGCCACCGCGCGCATCTATTCCGAGATCTATGCCGAGGCGCAGGTGCATCGCCTTGCCGGGTTCTTCCGGACCTTCCGCGACGCGCTGCAGGGGCTGCGCAGCGATGCCGCAAGCCAGGTCGGCATCCTGACGCCGGGGCCGATGAACGAGACCTATTTCGAACATGCCTACATCGCCCGCTATCTGGGCGTGTCGCTGTTGCAGGGCGAGGATCTCACCGTTTCCGACGGGCAGTTGATGATCCGCACCGTAGCGGGCCTGCGCCCGCTGTCGGTGCTGTGGCGGCGGCTGGACGGTGCCTGGGCCGACCCGCTGGAGCTGGATGCGCGGTCGCGTCTGGGCACGCCGGGGCTCGTCGGCGCGCTGCGGCGCGGGTCGGTGACCATGGTCAATGCGCTTGGGTCGGGCGTGCTGGAAAGCCGCGCCTTCCTTGCCTTTCTGCCGCGCCTTTCCCGCGCGCTGACCGGCGAGCCGCTGCTGTTGCCGAACATCGCGACCTGGTGGTGCGGTCAGGCGCGGGAACGGGCGCATGTCGCGGCCAATCTGGGCCGCATGGTGCTGTCGGATGCCCTGTCCACCCGCCAGCCGTTTGACGACCTGAACCCGGCGCTGCGCACGGTGCCCTCGGGTGCCGACCCCGCCGAATGGCTGGCCGCCGAGGGCGAGGGGCTGGTCGCGCAGGAAGCGGTCAAGCTTTCGACCACCCCGGCCGAAGTGGGCGGCGGGCTGACCCCCCGCCCGATGAGCCTGCGGGTCTTTCTGGCCCGGACGGCGACCGGCTGGCAGGTCATGCCGGGTGGCTTTGCCCGGATCGGCCGGTCGGCCGACCCGGCTGCCGTGGCGATGCAGCGCGGCGGTGCTGCGGCCGATGTCTGGATCGTCAGCGAGGCCCGGGTCGATGCCGCCGCGACATTGAACCCCCTTTCGGGTCCCTATGTGCGTCCGCAGCAGGGCGACCTGCCGACCCGTGCCGCCGACAACCTGTTCTGGCTGGGCCGCTATGTCGAACGCACCGAAGGCATGATGCGGCTGCTGCGCGCCCGGAACGTGCGGCTTGCCGTCACGGCAAACCCCGATGCGCCCCTGCTGACGCTGGCCGATCCGCTGTTCGAGGCCTTTGGCGTCGACCCGACCGAGGGAATCCCCAAGGCGCTGATCGAGACGCTTGGATCGGCCATCTATTCGGCTGGGCAGGTGCGCGACCGCTTCTCGCCCGATGGCTGGTCGGCGCTGGCCGATCTGAACAAGACCGCCCGCCGCATGGCGGAACGCGTGACCCCCGGCGACGATGCGGCCCGCGCCGTGGGGGCGCTGTTGCGCAAGCTGACCGGGTTTTCCGGTCTGGTGCATGAAAACATGTACCGCTTCACCGGCTGGCGGTTTCTGGAACTGGGGCGGTTCCATGAACGTGCGATGGGCATGGCGGCCCTGCTGGCAACCTTTGCCGACCCCGCGGCACCCGACGGGGCGCTCGACATGGCGGTGGAAATCGGCGATTCGGTGATGACCCATCGACGCCGCTTTTCGCTGACCACCTCGCGCCCCACCGTCATCGACCTTCTGGCGCTGGACGAGATGAACCCGCGCGCAATCCTGTACCAGTTGGAGGGTATCCGCACGCAGGTTGCCTATCTGCCCGATGCCACCCGCGACGGCCACCTGTCGGACCTGTCGCGGGCTGTCCTGCGCTGTCACACGGCGCTGGCGACCGAACTGCCCGAGGATCTGGATACGGCGTCGCTGTGGGCGCTGCATGGCCAGATTGCGGGTCTGTCCGACCTTCTGACACAGACCTACCTGCGCTGATGATCTACGACCTGCGCCTTCGCATCGCCTATGGATTTGACGCCCCCACCGGCGGCGGGCGGCACCACCTGCGGCTGCACCCTGCCACGATTCCGGGGGTGCAGAAGGTGATCTCGTCGCGCATCACGGTTGCCCCGGTGCCGTCGGAACGGGCCGAGTTCACCGATTTCTTCGGCAACCGCGTGACCGACGTGGCGATCCCGGCGGGGCAGGACGAAATCACCTTTGCCGCCACGGCCCGGGTGGAACGGCTGATCCGCCCGCCCGAAGCGGACCTGTCGCCCCCGCTGTCAGCGCTTGGCGCGGAACTGGGCACTGTGCGCGATCTGGGGTCGGCAGCGCCGCTGCACTATCTTGGGGCGTCGCCCCGCATCCGGCCCTGGGACGCGGTGCAGGCCTATGCGGCCGAAATGGTGGCCGATGCGGCAACCCTGGTCGAGGCGGTGCGCGACCTGGGGCTGGCGCTGCACCGCGACATGGCCTTCGACCCCGAGGCGACAACGGTTGACACCTTGCCCGAAGAGGCGTTCGCGGCGCGGTCGGGCGTCTGTCAGGATTTCGCGCAGGTGATGATCGCGGGATTGCGCGGGCTGGGCGTGCCTGCGGCCTATGTCTCGGGCTATCTGCGCACCGTGCCGCCGCCCGGAAAGCCCCGGCTGGAAGGGGCAGATGCGATGCATGCCTGGGTGCGCGCCTGGTGCGGGCGCGATGCGGGATGGATCGAATTCGACCCGACCAACGCGATGTTCGTCGGCACCGATCACATCGTGGTGGCGCAGGGGCGCGACTACGGCGATGCGGCCCCCGTGGCGGGCGTGCTGCGGCTGGCGGGGGCGCAATCCAGCCATCAGGCGGTGGATGTGATCGCCCGCGATTCCGTGCCCCCCAAATGACCTCGGCCGGGCAGTGCCCGGCCGAACCTGTCCGGCGGGATGATGACCCGCTATTCCGCCGCGTCCAGACGCGGCAGGGCGCGTGGCATCACGCCGTCAAGCCGCCCGATGCGCGCCTCCAGTGCCCTGATCTCGGCCTCGCGCGCCGCATCCCGCGCCACGATCTGCGCGGCAAGTTCCTCGGGCTGCGGCACATGCGGTTCCACCTCTTTCTTGCCGACAAGCCGGCCGAAAATCTTGCCCATCAGCCAGGACAGATCATCCATGATGAGGAAGAACGACGGCACGATCACCAGGCTCAGCACGGTCGAGACGATGATCCCGCCGATCACCGCAATCGCCATGGGCGCGCGGAACGACCCCCCCTCGCCCACACCAAGCGCCGATGGCAGCATGCCGGCCGACATCGCGATAGAGGTCATCACGATGGGCCGTGCCCGCTTGTGGCCCGCCTCGATCACGGCCTGCAGGCGGTTCATGCCCTCGTGCATCATCACCACCGCGAAATCCACCAGCAGGATCGCGTTCTTGGTCACGATGCCCATCAGCATCAGGATACCGATCAGCACCGGCATCGACACCGGGTTTCCGGTAAAGATCAGCGCCGCCGCCACGCCGCCGATGGCCAGGGGCAGGCTGAACAGAATGGTGAACGGCTGGATCACCGACGAGAACAGCAGGATCAGCACCGTCAGCACCAGCATCAGGCCCAGGATCATGGCATTGCCGAAACTGGCGGTCAGTTCGTTCTGGATCTCGGCATCGCCCGATTCCAGCACCCGCACGGTCGGCGGCAGTTCGACGCCGTCCACCAGTTCCTTGAACCGGGCCGATGCCGTGCCAAGCGCCACGCCCACCGGCAGGTTCGCACCGATGGTGGCGTTGCGTTCGCGGTTGAGGCGCGTGATCTTGCTGGGCCCTTCGGCGATGCGCACATCGGCCACCGCCGAAAGCGGAACCGTGCCGCCAGTCGCCGTGTTCACCTTCAGCGCGCCCAGACGGGCGATGTCGGACCGCGAGTCATCATTCAGCCGCACGCGGATCGGGATCAGCCGATTGTCCAGCGAGACCTTGGCCAGCGCGGCATCGGCATCGCCGATGGTCGCCACCCGCACCACCTGTGCGATGTCCTGGGTGGTGACACCCAGCCGGGCCGCCTCTTCCTGGCGCGGGGTGATCTGAACTTCGGGGCGCGGCAGCGCGCCGGTAGAGGCGACGTTTGCGAGCAGCGGGTCGCCGCGCAGCGCGGATTCCAGCCGCGCCACCGCGATGCCCAGATCAGCCTCGTTCGCCGACCGGATCGAGAACGAGATGTCGCGTTCGCCCCGGTCGTTCAGCTTGAAGGCCCGCACATCCGGAATATCGGCCAGCCGGGCGAAGATTTCAGCCTCGATCTGGTTCTGCGGCACCTGACGGCCCGTCGATTTCGTTGGCGGCAGCAACGATCCGACCACTGGCAGGCTGCGGGCGATGCTTTCCAGCTTGTGCAGCAGGGTATGGTCCAGCTTGTACAGAAGCACTGTCACACTGGCATTGCGCACATCAAGATCGCCGGTCGGCGACGATCCGCCCAGCACAAAGATGTTCTCGATCCCTTCGATGTCCCTGATCCTTGCCACGATCTTCTGGGTCGTGGCATCGGTGTCCGCCAGCGTCGATCCCGGGGGCAGTTCCACGCTGACCGGAACGCGGCTGACGTCTTCCGGCGGGATGAAGCTGCCGGGAATCTGCGCCATGAAGAAAAGCGATACCGCCAGCACCCCGAACGCCGCCGTCAGCGTCAGATACCGCGCCGGCAGGAACCAGATCCGCCCGCCGGCCGAGGCCCGGACGAAACGCAGGTAGCCGCGCATCAGCCAGCCATCCTTCTGGTGCTCTTCATGCGCGTCCTTGTCGCGCATGAAATAGGCCGCCAGCAGCGGCGTGATGAGGCGGGCCACAAGCAACGAGAACAGCACGGCAACCGCAACGGTCAGCCCGAACTGGCGGAAGTACTGCCCCGGAATGCCGGGCATGAACGACACCGGCACAAACACCGCCACGATGGTCAGCGTGGTCGCCACCACCGCAAGCCCGATCTCGTCTGCGGCGTCGATGGCGGCGCGATAGGGCGTCTTTCCCATCCGCACATGTCGGGCGATGTTCTCGATCTCGACGATGGCGTCATCGACCAGGATGCCGGTCGCCAGGGTGATCGCCAGAAAGCTGATGAGGTTCAGCGAAAAGCCCAGCAGGTCCATCACCCAGAAGGTCGGGATCGCCGACAGCGGCAGCGCCACGGCCACGATCAGCGTCGCGCGCCAGTTGCGCAGGAACAGCATCACCACCAGAACGGCCAGGATCGCGCCCTCGACCAGAGTGTGGATCGCGGCCTCGTAGTTGCCGTAGGTGTAGAACACCGTCTCGTCCACAAGGTTGATCGACACTTCGGGATGTGCGGCGCGGATCGCATCGACGGCGGTGTTGACCGTCTCGGCCACCGAGACCTCGCTTGCCCCCTTGGCACGGAACACCGAGAAGGTGACCACCTGATCGCCGTTGAACCGCGAGAAGGACCGAAGCTCCTTGAACGTGTCGTTCACGGTGCCAAGGTCGTCCAGCCGCACGAACCGCCCCGAGGGCAGGGCGATGGTCGTGGCCGCAAGCTCGTCGGCCGACTTGGCCCCGCCAAGCGTCCGGATCGCCTGTTCCCCCGTGCCAAGGCTCAGGCGGCCCGCGCCGATGTCGGTGTTGGTGGTGCGCAACTGCGCGTTGACCGCCGCCGCCGTGATGCCAAAGCTGTCAAGCTTGACGGGGTCAAGCTCGATCCTCACCTCGCGGTCGGCCCCGCCATAGCGGTCCACCCGGCCGATGCCGGGACGCCCCTGAAGCCCGCGCTTGATCGTGTCATCCACGAACCAGGACAGCTCTTCCAGCGCCATGTCGGGGGCGGAAACGGCAAAGGTCAGGATGGCCTGCCCCTCGACGTCGATCCGGGTCACCACGGGCGCATCGACATCGCCCGGCAGATCGCCCCGGATCTGGTCGATGGCATCCTTGGTATCCTGCACGGCCTTGTCCGTCGGCACTTCCATCCGGAATTCGGCGACCGTGGTGGACACCCCGTCGCTGATCGTGGACTGGACGTTCTTGACCCCGGTGACGCCTGCCACGGCATCCTCGATGATCTTGGTGACCTGGGATTCCATCTCGGCCGGGGCCGCGCCGGACTGGCTGACCGACACGGCGACTAGCGGCACGTCGATGTTCGGGAACCGCGTGATCGGCAGGCTGTTGAACGACGACCAGCCCAGCCACATCAGCATGAAGAACGCCAGGATCGGCGCGATGGGGTTCCGGATGGCCCAGGCTGAAAAGTTCATCGTTCTGCCCCTCAGTTCGTTGCGGCCGCAGCCGGAACGGGGTTGATCCTGTCGCCGTCTCGGACAAAGGCGGCCGCCTTGGTCACCACCAGGTCGCCCTCTGACAACCCGCTGACGACCTCGATCATGCCGCCCTCGCGGATGCCAAGCGTCACCGGCACGCGCGATACAAGGCCGTCCTGCACGCGCATCACCGTCGTCTGTCCGTCACCCGACCCCACGGCGGTAACGGGAACCACCACGGCGTCGTGTTCGGCCACGGTAATCACCGCCTCCATGAACATGCCCATGCGGACCGGTTCGGCCGGGTCGATGGCGATGCGCACCTGACCCAGGCGCGTATCGGGGTTGATCGTCGGCTGTACCAGCCGCACGGTGCCGGTCATCGGCTGGGTCAGGCCCACGGCGCGCAAGCTTGCCGTCTGGCCGGGGGCAAGTTTCAGCACAAAGCGTTCCGACACGTCGGCATGCAGTTCCAGCTTGCTGTCGCGGATCAGCGTGAACATCGGCGCGCCCGCGGCGCTGGCGATGGCACCGACCATCGCGTTGCGGGCCACGACATCACCCGCGACCGGCGCGCGAACTTCGGTGCGCGCGAGCTGCAGGTTCAGGTTGTCGATCTGCGCCTGCACCAGCGCCTTCTGCGCCTTTGCGGCCTCCAGCCCCTGCATCGCCACGGTCACCCGGGCTGCCGCCGAAGCGGCATTGGCCGCAGCCGTATCCGCAGCCGCCTGCGATGATGCACCCTGGCTGCGCAACTGTGCGGTCCGCAGATTCACCCGCGTTGCCTCGTCTGCCGTGGTCTGTGCATCCAGCAACTGCGCCTCGCCCTGTGCGATGGCGGCATCCGCCGAGGCGAGCGAGGCGACGAACTGGCTCATCTGCAGCCGAAGCGTCGAGTCCGACAGACGGGCCAGCACCTGACCCTGCTCCACCCGGTCGCCGATGTCCGCCTCCAGCGTCTCGATCGGCTGGCCTTCGATCAGCGGCTGCACCAGCACCTGTTCCATCGGTTGCACCAGCCCCGAGGCGACAACGTGATCGCGCAGCACCTGCCGCCCGACAGGCGAAACCGTGATCGCCGGCAGGCTTGGCGCAGGCTCGGCAGCGGGAGGTATCGCGGCCTCGGCCTGAGCGGCGGCAGGATGGACCAGCATCAGGCCCGCAAGGACCGCACCCGTCAGAACGATTACTGCAGACCGTGGCATGTCAAACCTTCGTATTGTCAGAGGAAATTTCGGCAAGCGTCCGGTCGATCATACGCAGGATCAGCGCATTCAGATCATCGGACTGCGGGGCCCGCCCGTGCGAACAGGTGGCACTGCCCTTTATCAGCAGCATCAGAAGCGCTGCATGCGCCCCGTAACGCTGCACGGCCTCTTCCGGCGGCAGGCCGGTCACCAGGGCGAAAACCGACGTCAGATACCGGGTAATCTCGGTTTCCATCCGCGCCAGAATCTCGCCGATCTCGGGCTTTCGCCCGGCCGCTGCGGTGATTTCGGCCCAGAGCGGCCCGTCGTCGTTCAGCGCATGGCCGCGCACATGGGCGGCCAGCTTGTCCCGCAAAAGGGCCAGTGGTTCCGGAGCCCCCAGAATCTCGCTGAAATCCTTTTCGACCTCGTCCAGATCGCGGGTGATGAGCGCGGCCACGATGGCGGCCTTGGACGGGAAGTAGCGGTAGAAGTTGCCCACGCTCATGCCAGCCGCACGGGCCAGATCCTGCATCGATGCCCCGTCAAAGCCCTTTTCGATGAAGGCGCGGCGGGCCGAGTCAAGTATTTCGGACGGGCGGTGGTCCGGTGCGGTGGTCGGCACCGGACGGATGGTGACGGTCATGACGACGCCTTTGCCGCGCTGCGGCGTGAATGAATGTTCATTCATCCATGTAACCGACACCGCGCAAAGGTCAAGCGAACAATCACCGGCGGCTGGCGAAAAACCGGCAACCGTGCCTTGGGCCGGGCCGGAGGCTGGTCCGCACCGGTCAAGGGGGCGGCCGCGCATCGTCCTTCAGCAGCAGCGCAAGTGCCAGAATGGTCAGCCCGACCCCGCCCAGAACCAGCACGGACGGATGCGGCTGACCCAGGGCCATCTGCCACAGGATCACCCAGGTCGGCACCAGATAGGTATAGGCCATGACCTTGGCCGAAGGCAGGCGCAGGGTCGCCGCCTGCAGCAGCACGAAACTGGCGGCGGTGGCAAAGATCACCAGATAGGCAAGGGCGATCCAGAAGATCACCGGCAGCGCCGCCCAGTCTGTCGCGGCTATGGCGCGCCAGCCCCACGCGCCCATGATCGTGCAGCCCGCAACCAGCGTGCCGAAGGTGAACACGACCGGCGGTTCGCCCCGGTTCAGACGCCGCACCATCGGGGTGTAGGCGGCATGGGCCAGGCAGCCCAGCAGGTAGATGCGCTCTCCCGGGCCGATCTGCATCGCGGCCAATGCTGCGGGGTCGCCGCGAAAGATCACCCAGATTGCCCCCGCCGCGCCCACCGCCAGCGCCACAGCCATGCGCGCCGTCAGACGCTGGCGCAGCAGCAGCCAGCCAAAGCCTGCCGCCATCCCCGGAGTCAGCGTGAACACCGCCGAGGCTGACACCGGTGGCGCGGTTTTCAGCCCTTCGAACATCAGCACGAAATAGACCGCAAACAGCCCGCCCAGCACGCCATAGCGCCAGGGTGCGCGCCCGGCGCTGCGCGGCAGTCCGGTCGTGGTCCATGCCGCTGCCCCGATCACCGCCGCCGCAAGCAGAAACCGCAGCGCGTTCAGCGCCGCAGGGTCGACCAACGGTGCGGTCATCGCGCCAAGAACGAAGGACCCGCCGACCAGCGCCGAAAAGACCAGCATCGCCACATGGCCACCCGCAGCGCCCGACAGCCGCCACCGCCCGGCCGCGCTCACAGGCTGCTCCAGCTCCGCGCCGCGTCCTTGATATGGGCGACGAAGGCCTGAACCTTGGTGGTGCGGTGCAGATCGACATGGGTCACCAGCCACAACTGGGCCTCCCACTCGGGCAGGGGGGGCATCACCTCGATCAGGTCGGGGTTGCTGCCTTGTGCCGCCGCCCCCAGAAAGCCGATGCCCAGCCCCTGGTGCACCGCCTGTTCCATCGCCGTCTGATCCGATGCGCGAAAGGTGAAGTTCGCGGGAGGTACCCGTTCGCGCAGCCAGCGGTGAAACGGCGCGCGCTGCACCTCGGTATCGCTGCCGACAAAGCGGTGGTGCGCGAAATCCTCGGGGCCGCGCGGCAGACCGTGCCGGTCGGCATAGCTGCGCGCGGCAAAAAGCGCCGCCCTCAGCCGCGTCAGCGGCTGCGCCACGTTGTCCGGTTCTGCCGGTGCTGCCCCGGCGCGGATGGCCACATGCGCCTCGCCGTACTCCAGCCGGAACACCCGCACATCGGTCAGGTAGCGGATCGTGACGGCGGGAAACGCTGCCTGAAAACTTTCGAACACCGGTGTCAGCAGATGCGCCATGCCGGTGATCGAGGTCACCACCAGTTCGCCCATCACCGTTTCGCTCTGGCCCCGGATGCGATTGGCAAGCTGGCTCAACTGGTCATCGGTGGCCTGCGCCACCATCAGCAGGTCTCGTCCCGCCTCGGTCGCGGTATAGCCGCGGGCGTGGCGCTGGAACAGCTTTGCCCCCAGCCGACGCTCCAGCGCGTCGATATGGCGGATCACTGTGGCATGGTGCACGCCCAGCACCTCGGCTGCGGCCGACACGGTGCCAAGCCGCGCCACCTGAAAAGCAGTGCGTACCTCGTCCCAGCTTTCAAACGCCACTTCGGAGACTCCGCCGCGCCCCGGACCGCTGCAAAGCGCAGCGCGGAGCGCAAGCTTGGGTCACATTGCGCCGGCGTTCAAGCCGGATAGCGCCGCGCGGGCTTCGCAGGTTCCGGGTCAGAGTTCGGCCGACTGTTGTCCCAGGCTTTCGGCATTCGTCTCGCGCAGTTCGGCACGCAGAAAGGCAGGCACGGCTTCTGCCCCCATCGCCGGATCGCTCAGCCCCATCGCGACCCATTCCTGCGCGCGGGCGATCCGCTCGGCGATCCGGATTTCCTCCAGCCCGGTCAGTTGCG
Source organism: Rhodobacterales bacterium (assembly GCA_013297695.1). GTDB lineage: Bacteria > Pseudomonadota > Alphaproteobacteria > Rhodobacterales > Rhodobacteraceae > Aliitabrizicola. The sequence continues at coordinate 29,439 of JAAFHX010000001.1, forward strand.
GCATGTCGCCCCGCAGATGCTGCAGCAGGCGGTGCGAATGCAGGATCGTCGGGCGCGCATCCAGCGGTTCCCACGCGTCCAGTTCGGTCACCCGGCGCAGGTTGAATTCGGGCGGCAGGACATGGAACCGCAGGTCGCTGGCCCAGAGAAGATCATGCAGGCTGACCTGATCGCGCGTCCGCCCGGCCTCGCGATAGCGCCGCTGCCAGTCCTGCAGGAATTCCCACATCGCGGCGGACCGTCGGTACAGCATCACGCCGGCGTTGTACTGCGGAAAGGCATACGGCAGGTCTTCGCGGTGGCTTTCCCGGATCAGGGCCGAGGTGCGCCGCACGTCATGGGCGATCGCCATCTCGAACCGTAGAAGGATATCGAACAGGTCACCGAACGGGGCCAGCACCAGCGTATCGCAATCCAGATACAGCGTGTGGTCGAACCGCGTCTCGGTCAGGGATGCCAGCTTTGGCGTCGGCCCCGCAGGGATCGGATGCACCTGATCGAACAGGCCGGGCGCAACCGTCTGGTCCGTGAACAGGTCGACCTGCATCCCCGGGTTCAGATCGCACAGGCTGCGGGCCGACCGTTCGGCCAGATCGCGGTAGCCTGCACCCTTTGCCACATAAATCACGCCATGGGTCATCGCGACCTCCCTTGTCATCTATCCGGGCGAGATAGGGCCTCGTCCCCGTCTGACCAGAGGCGGGGTACAGGTTTGCGCCTACCTCCGGCCCGGTACTGCGGCCTGCGCCCGGCAGGACCGACCCTGCCGCGCTGCCGGGAACGGCTTGCGGCCCCGTTCCGGGCGCGGGATGCCGACTGCTTTACCGAAAGGTCATCTGCCGATCCCGGCGCGGCACTTCTCGATCATGAAATCGGCAAACAGCCGGACCTTGGGGTCGCGCAGGCGGCGGTGCTGGCTGAGCACGGAAAGCTGCACGGGCAGCGGCGGAGTCGCCTCGGCCACGGGCACAAGGCGCCCTGCGGCAAGGTGGTCGGCGACCTCGAAGACCGGCTTCAGCACGATCCCGTGCCCGTCGAGCGCCCAGGCGGTCAGCACGCCGCCGTCGTCGGTTTCGAACGGCCCCGTGATCTCGAACCGGCGCGGGCCGTCGGAGGTCTGCAGCGTCCACTGGAATTCGCGCGCGCCGGGAAAGCGCAGGTTCAGACAATCGTGCCGGTCGGCCACCAGGGCTGCCCCATCGCAGGGCATGCCGCGCCGCGCGACGTAGGACGGCGCGGCGCACAGGATGCGCGGGCAGTCGGCCACCAGCCGGACCTTGAGCGTCGAATCCTCCAGCACGCCCAGATGAAACGCCATGTCCAGCCCTTCGGCCGCGACGTCGATCACCCGGTCGGACAGGCGCAGCCGCACGTCGATCATCGGCCACAGCGCCTTGAAGGCCGGCACATGCGGCGCGATCAGCCGCCGCCCGATGCCAAGCGGGGCCGCGACGAACAGCGTGCCGCGCGGGTGCTGCGTGGCCTCGCCCACCGCCGCCTCGGCCTCGTCGATCGCCTCCAGCACCCGGCGCGCGCCGTCATAGAACAGCCGTCCGTTCTCGGTTGGCTGCAGGCTGCGGGTGGTGCGGTTGAACAGCCGCACGCCAAGGTGCTTCTCAAGCTCCGAGATTCGCGCCGAAGCGACGGCCGGAGAGGTGCGCTGGTCGCGGGCGGCCGCGCTCATGCTGCCCAATTCATAGACACGCACGAACATCTTCAGCGTGACGACATAGGACATCGGTTGCGCGGACATTCTTTTGCGGTGCTTGAAAGTGATGCGGCATTTGCAGGATTAGCGTGCAGATGCCTGGCGGTATAGCCTGACCGCAACAAGGGGAGATCGGCGATGTACGACTGGGCAGTGCTGGAAGCGTGGATCGAGGTCGCCGTGCGCTGGACGCATGTGATCACCGGCATCGCCTGGATCGGGTCTTCGTTCTATTTCATTGCGCTGGACCTGGGCCTGCGCAAGTCGCCCGACCTGCCGCCGGGAGCCTATGGCGAGGAATGGCAGGTGCATGGCGGCGGGTTCTACCATGTGCAGAAATACATGGTCGCCCCGGCCCGCCTGCCGGAACACCTGATCTGGTTCAAATGGGAAAGCTATTCCACCTGGCTTTCGGGCTTTGCCATGCTGGTGCTGGTCTATTACTTCGGGGCCGAATTCTACCTGATCGACCCGGCGGTGATGGACCTGGCGGTCTGGCAGGCCATCGCGATCTCGCTCGCCTCGCTGGCCTTCGGGTGGCTGGTGTATGACGCGCTCTGCAAGTCGGCCTTCGGCGAGGACAACACCCGGCTGATGGTGCTGCTGTATGTTGTGCTGGTGGGCATGGCCTGGGGCTATACGCAGGTCTTCTCGGGTCGCGCCGCGCTGCTGCATCTGGGGGCCTTCACCGCCACGATCATGTCGGCCAACGTCTTTCTCATCATCATGCCGAACCAGCGAATCGTGGTGGCCGACCTGAAGGCCGGTCGGGTACCCGATGCGAAGTATGGGCGAATCGCCAAGCAGCGCAGCACGCACAACAACTACCTGACGCTGCCGGTGCTGTTCCTGATGCTGTCGAACCATTATCCGCTGGTCTTTGCCACGCAGTACAACTGGATCATCGCCAGTCTGGTATTCCTGATGGGCGTCACGATCCGGCATTACTTCAACACCCGCCATGCCGGAAAAGGCAGCCCGAACTGGACCTGGGCGGTGACGGCGCTGCTGTTCCTTGTCTGTGCCTGGCTGTCCACCGCACCGATGCGGACCTGGCCCTCCGAGGCGCGGCTGGACGGTGCGGCTCTGGTCTATGCCAGCGCTCCCGGCTTTGACGAGGTCACCGGAATCGTGCAGGGCCGCTGTGCCATGTGCCATGCGGCGGAACCCGGCTGGGACGGATTGTACTGGCCGCCCAAGGGCGTCGTGCTGGAAACCCCGGCCCAGATCGCCCATGCCGCCCGCAGAATCTATCTGCAAGCGGGCGTGTCGCACGCCATGCCCCCTGCCAACCTGAGCAACATCGAGCCGGAAGAGCGCGCGGCCATCGTCCGCTGGTTTCAGTCGGCAGGATCGTCGGCGATCAAGGGCTGACACCACCCCAATCCGCCGTGCCGGATCAGGGCGGCACGTTGCCGCCAGCCCCGGAACCGGCCGCCGTGTCCGGCAGCCCCCGCATTCCAAAGCCCCTGCCCAGGGGACCCTGACCCCGAAAAATGCGGGCCGTTACCCAAGAGTGTCAACATAAATAGACACTTGCATATGTAAGTTTGCTGTGACAGATTTTCCTTGGCGCCTGGCTGGCTGGGGATTGCCTGAGGGGCGTGACGGACCGGCGGGGCCCGGAACAGACCTTCGCCGTGACTGCGGAAAACGCTCATGCAAGCTTGAGGAGGAATGATGTCCAACAACGATCCCAACAAGGTCTGGCCCACCGGCTTGACACTTCCGGAAGCGGAAGAGCTGCACAGCTACCTCATCGACGGAACGCGGGTCTTTGGCGCGATCGCCCTGATCGCCCATCTTCTCGTGGCTGTCTCCACGCCGTGGCTTGGCTGAGGGGCGCAGGATGAACAACGCAAAGATGTGGCTCGTGGTCCATCCGACCGTGGGTGTGCCGCTGTTTCTTGGCGCGGTGGCAGTCGGGTCCTTCGCGGTGCATGTGGCCGTGCTGAGCAACACCACCTGGGTTTCCGACTTCCTGTCGGGCAAGCCGCTTGGCAGCGGGGCGGCGACGGCGATGCTGGCAGCGCCCGAAGCCTCGACCGCGTCCTATGTCGTGCAAGGCGGCAAGGAAATCACGATCATGATGCCCGACGGCACGGTGGCAAAGGCGATTCTGCAATCGCCCGACACGCTGGCGTCGCTCGACAGTGCCAGGCCGCTGGTCGCGAACTAGCGCACGGACCGCCGCCGGTGCACCGCGCCGGTGTTGCAGATCAGGACGCCCCCGGAGCCACGGCTTTCGGGGGCGGAGACCAAAGCACTGCGCCCGGCAGGGCGTTGCGATGCCAACCGGGAGGGTCCGGATGTTTGCCTACCGCAGGTTCGTGCTGTCCAGACTGTCGCAGATCTCGGTCCGCTACCTTCCCTTTGCGGATGTGGCGACGGATGACCTGCCCTTGTCGCGCTTGCTGCGGCTGTCGCTGTTTCAGGTGACGGTCGGGATGGCGCTGGTGCTGGTGATCGGTACGCTCAACCGGGTGATGATCGTCGAGTTGAAGGTGCCGGCCACGCTGGTGGGCGTCATGGTCTCGCTGCCCGTGCTGTTCGCCCCGTTCCGGATGCTGATCGGCTATCGGTCGGATACCCATGCCTCGGCGCTTGGCCTGCGGCGGATTCCGTTCATCTGGAAGGGCACGATCCTGCAGTTCGGCGGCTTTGCGATCATGCCCTTTGCGCTGCTGGTGCTGTCGGGTTTCGGCAAGGCGGCCGAGGCGCCGGTCTGGATCGGGCAGGCTGCGGCGGCGCTGGCTTTCCTTCTGGTGGGGGCCGGCATCCATATGGTGCAGACGGTCGGGCTGGCGCTGGCCACCGATCTGGTGCCCGAGGAAGACCACCCCAAAATCGTGGGCCTGATGTATGTGATGCTGCTGGCCGGCATGATCGTCAGCGCGGTCGTCTACGGCTGGGCGCTGCAGAACTACAACCCGCTGCGGCTGGTGCAGGTGGTGCAGGGCACGGCGGTGGTTACCGTGGTCCTGAACGCCGTCGCGCTGTGGAAGCAGGAGGGACGGCGGCGGGACCGGGCGCAGAAGGACCCGACCGCGCCCAGCTTTGCGCAGGCCTGGGCCGATTTTGCGCAGATGGACGGTGCCCTGCGGCTTCTGGTGGTCATCGGGTTGGGCACCGCCGGGTTCGGCATGGCCGACCTGGTGATGGAGCCTTATGGCGGGCAGGTTCTGGGTATGTCGGTGTCGCAGACGACCAAGCTGACGGCGATCTTCGCGGCGGGCGGGCTGTTCGGTTTCGGCCTGGCCTGGCGGGTGATCGGGCGCGGGGCCGAGCCGCTGCGGATCGCGGCGCTTGGGGCGGCTCTGGGCATTCCGGCCTTTGCGGGGATCATCGCGTCGTCGGGCATGGGCTCGACCGGGCTGTTCGTGCTGGCGATCCTGCTGGCGGGTTTTGCGGGCGGGCTGTTCAGTCATGGCACGCTGACCGGCACGATGCGCCGTGCGCCCCGGTCGCAGATCGGGCTGGCGCTGGGGGCCTGGGGCGCGGTGCAGGCCACCTCGGCGGGGGTCGCGGTGATGGTGGGCGGGATCATCCGCGATTCGATGTCGGGGGCGGGTCTGGCGGCGCTGCAGCATCCGGCTGCGCCCTATACGCCGGTCTTCGGGCTGGAGATGGCCCTGCTGGCGCTGGCGCTGGTCGCCGTGGTGCCGCTTGTGCGCAACAGGGGTCGACGCGCGGTCGCGGCGGCCTAGGGTAAAGGGTGCGGGAAAGGGACGCGGAACCGGGCAGACAGACAGGGGGGCAGGCAACCGGCAGTCCGGCTGCAGCGGCCCCGGGAAGCGGAACGCAGGACGGGCGCGCCGGGCGGCGGCAACAGGAGGACGGATGACCACGATCATTTCACGGCTTTACAACGATACCGCCACGGCCGAGGCGGTGGTTGCGGCGCTGCGCGCCGAGGGCTTTCCGGACGACACGCTGAACCTCATATCGGGCGGCGATGCCTCGGCGCCGGACCGGATGGCCGAAGCCCGGGTGGGGGCCGCCTCGGCTGCCGCCTATGCCGGAAAGCTGTCCGCAGGCAAGGCGCTGGTCGTGGTGCGCGCGCCGTTCAACCCGATCGGGGCGGCGCGGCTGGCGATGCAGACGGTGAACCGGTTCCATCCGGTGGCGGTGGCCGGGGCGGTTCCCGACGACTATGTCGAGGAGCCGCTGTCCGATGACCTGATTCTCAGCGTGCTGCCGGGCAGCCCGCTGATGCTGTCGCCCGATCTGTCGTCTGCGTCGCGGCGCAGCTATGGCCTTGTGTCGGACGCCTTCGGCATCCGCCTGCTGTCGCCGCGCCGCCCGCACCGGTCGGCGATCAGGGGTGGTGCCTACATGTCCACCAAGTTCCTGCCGTTTCCGCTGCTGACCCGGCAGCGACCGCACAATTCGGCAATAAAGGGCGGCGGGACGCTGTTCTCGACCCTGCTGGGCCTGCCGCTGGTTTCGCGGCGGCGCTGAGGCCTGCCGCGCCGATCACGACGGCGGGTGGCCCTGCATCGGCGGCCCCCCCGTTCCGTCAGGCCGAAAAGCTCCACCGTGTCTGCTGGTGGTAGCTTTCGCCCGGGCTCAGCGTGATTGCCGGAAATCCCGGATGGTTCGGGGCGTCGGGCCAGCGCTGCGGTTCCAGCGCAAGACCGGCATGGGCCGCATAAACCGCGCCGCCGTGCCCGGCGAAAGGGGCGCTGTTCAGGCGGCGACCGTTGTAGATCTGCAATCCGGGTTCCGTGCTGGCCAGCCGCAAGGTAACGCCCGTCCGGCCGGTCAGTTCTGCCACTTCGGTCAGCGCGCGCGGGGCGGTGGACAGGCAGAAATTGTGGTCAAACCCCTCGGTCAAATCCAGCACGCGCCCTGGCCGCAGGTCGAAACAGCCCTCGGCGGGGCGCACCTCGCCCGTGGGCAGGGTGTTCACCGTGGGCAGGTAGCTGTCTGCGTCCACCCGCAGCCGGTGTCCTGCAATCGTCGGCGTGCCGTCAAGGTTCCAGTATCCGTGGTTCGCCAGATTCATCAATGTGGGTGCATCGGTGACGGCGGTCAGCGCCAGTGTCAGGGCCGCCCCCTCGACCCGGAAGTCTGCCGTGATCTCGCGCCGCCCCGGAAAGCCACCCTCGCCGCCCTCCAGCCTCAGCGACAGGCACAGGCCGGTGGCGTCGGCATCGGCCACGGACCAGTGGCGTGCGTGAATTCCCTCGGTGCCGCCGTGCAGCAACGTGGTGCCTTCGTTCGCCGGAAACCGCCACTCCTGCCCGGCAATCATCGCGCGCGCCCCGGCGATCCGGTTGGCGACAGGCCCGACCAGCGTGCCGAAGTAACCCATCGGGCCCTGATAGGCCTCGATCCGGTCACCACCCAGGGTCAGCGACCGCGCAATCCCCTCAAGTCGCACGTCCTGCAGCGCCGCGCCCCAGGTGAGGATCGTGACGGCAAGCTGCGGCGAGGCAAGGCGGATCGCCTGTACCTCGCGTCCGTCGCGGGCATGGCCAAAGCTGCGAATGTCTGCGGTCATCTCATCGTCCCTTTGCTGCGGCGGAGCCAAGGCTGCGCCCAAAGCGCGGGGGCGGTCAAGCCGCTTCAGTCAGCCGACAGGCAGGCGGTCAGCGTGTCGGCCAGCCCGGTCAGCAGCGCGGCATAGAGCCCCGGCCCGGGCGGCAGGGTGATCGCCTCGACATCCTGCCCGGCACCGATTCGGACCGGCGATCCCTCGGCAACGGTTGCGATGAATTTCGGATCGCGCCCGGCCTCGGGGAAAATGCAGACGGCCCTCGCGTCGGCCAGAAGCGCGCGGAGGCTGGAAAGCTGGGCTGCCCCGGGTGTGGAGGCGTCACCAAGCTCGACCGCCCCTGCGACGTTCAGGCCATAGTGGTCTGCGAAGTATCCTAGCGCGTCGTGGAACACGACAAAGGGCTTGTCGCGAACCGGGGCAAGCTGCGCCGCCAGAGTTGCGTCAAGGGCTGCAAGCGCCGCCCGCGCCGCTGCCGCATTCGCCGCATAGGCAGCCGAATTTTCGGGGTCGCGTGCCGAAAGCTCGGCAGCGATCGTGCCGAGCCATGCCTGTGCGTTTGCAGGGTCAAGCCAGGCATGCGGGTCGATGCCCTCGCCGTCTGCAAAGGTCCGGACCTTCCCGCCGCCCTCGTGCAGAAGCGCCACGCTTCTGGCCGTCTCGGCCAGGGACGCAATGGCCTCGGCCAGGGAAGGCGTGAGTTCGGGACCGTCCCAGAAGATCAGGTCGGCCTCGGCAAGGGTTGCCGCCTGAGATGGCCTCAACTGGAAATCGTGCGGGTCGCCTCCCGCCGACAGCAGCATGACCGGCGTGCCGAGATCGCCCATCACCTGCTGCACCAGGGACTGGACCGGGCCAAAGTCGGTGACGACCCTTGGCACATCGGCGCGGGCCGCGGACACAAGGCAGGTGGCAAGCAGGAAAGATATGGTATAACGCATCGGGTCCGATCCTTTCGTGGGTCGCTGCTGTCGCGTATGTTATAGCATAACATTCCCAGAGGCCAAGCCATGGACACACCCGCCGACCCGCATGCCTTCCGGCAGCACGACCATGCCCATTGCGCGGGCGATGTGCTGGCGCGGGCCGAGGTCAAGATGCAGGCACTGGGGCTGCGCCTGACGCCGGTGCGCCGCCGCACGCTGGAAATCCTGCTGGAACAGCACCGCGCCATGGGGGCCTATGACGTTCTGGAACGGCTGGCGGCCGAGGGGTTCGGCAAGCAGCCGCCCGTGGCCTATCGCGCGCTGGACTTTCTGGAGGAACACGGGCTGGCGCATCGCATCCGCCGTCTGAACGCCTTTGCCGCCTGCATGCACCCGGGGCTGAATCATTCCCCCGCCTTCCTGATCTGCCGCACCTGCGCGCTGGTGGCCGAGGCCCCGGCCGACCCGGTGCATGCGGCGCTGGACGAAGCGGCGGCTCCTCTGGGTTTCGTGATCGAACGCAGCACGATCGAGGCGCTTGGCCTGTGCCCCGCCTGCCGGGGGGCCGGGGCATGAGCCTGATCGCGGCCGAGCATCTCTGCGTCCGCTTCGGCGGCGAAGAGGTTCTGCACGACATCTCGCTGCGGGTGGACCCGGGCGAGATCGTGACGATCATCGGGCCGAACGGGTCGGGCAAGTCGACCCTGCTGCGCGCGCTGCTGGGCATCCTGCCCCCGGCCGAGGGGCGGGTCGCGCGCGCGCCCGGCCTGCGCATCGGCTATGTGCCGCAACGCCTGCACATCGACCGCAGCATGCCGATGACCGCGCTGCGCTTTCTGTCGCTGCCCGCCCACCAGCCGCGCAACCGGGCGCTGGCCGCGCTGGCGCGATGCGGCGTGGCCGAAGCGGCCCATCGCCAGATGACCGACCTTTCGGGCGGGCAGTTGCAGCGCGTGCTTTTGGCCCGCGCGCTGCTGACCGACCCCGCGCTGCTGATCCTGGACGAGCCGACGCAGGGTCTGGACCAACCCGGCGAGGCCGCCTTCTACCGCCTGATCGAGGAGGTGCGCCGCGACACCGGGGCGGCGGTGCTGATGGTCAGCCATGACCTGCATGTGGTCATGTCGGCCTCTGACCGGGTGATCTGCCTGAACGGGCACATCTGCTGCGAAGGCACGCCGCGCGTGGTGTCGAATGCGCCGGAATACCGCGCGCTGTTCGGCCTTGGCACGCAGGGTGCGCTGGCGCTGTACCAGCACGCGCATGACCACGACCATACGCATGACCATGCCCATGCCCACGGTCCCGACCTCTGGCATGACCGCGCGAAGGGGCATGACCATGCTTGACGATTTCCTTGTCCGCGCCGGTCTGGCCGGGGTCGGGCTGGCGCTGGCGACCGGGCCTCTGGGCTGTTTCGTCGTGTGGCGGCGGATGGCCTATTTCGGCGACGCGACCGCCCATGCCGCGATCCTGGGCGTGGCGCTGGCGCTGGCGACGGGGCTGCCGGTGGGCCTGGGCACGCTGGTCGTGGCGCTGGCCATGGCGGTCACGGTGGCCACGCTGGCCGCGCGCGGCTGGGCGATGGACACCACTCTGGGCGTTCTCGCCCATTCGGCGCTGGCCTTCGGACTTGTCGCGATCAGCTTTGTGCCCGGTGCGCGGACCGATCTTTCGGCCTATCTGTTCGGTGACATCCTGGCCGTGTCGCGCGCAGACCTTGGCTTCATCTGGGGCGGCGCGGCGGCGGTTCTGGGTCTTCTGGCCTGGCGCTGGCAGGCCCTGCTGACCTCCACGGTCAACGAGGATCTGGCCCATGCCTCGGGCCTGCATCCCGACCGCGAGCGGCTGATCCTGACGCTGGCGCTGGCGCTGGTGGTGGCGGTGGCGCTGAAGGTGGTCGGCGCGCTGCTGATCGCTGCGATGCTGATCATCCCCGCCGCCGCCGCACGCGGCCTGTCACGCAGCCCCGAGACGATGGCGGCCATCGCCGCGCTGATCGGTGCCGGGGCCAGCCTTGGCGGGTTGCAGCTTTCGCTTGGCTGGGACACGCCCGCCGGTCCCTCGATCATCGCCGCCGCTGCCGTGATCTTCACCGGATCTGCCTTGTTCGGCACCCTTCGCCGCCCCGGTCGCTAAGCCGCCTGCCGCCCGGCCAAAGGCGCGGAGCAGTCCCGCATCAGCGCCCCCCATGTGTCGCAAATCGCCGCGCATGTCGTTTTCGGCTGGCAAAGGTCGGGTGGTCTTGCCCCTTGCTGCGGCGTTCGGGCATCACTGGCGCAATCCTTCGTGCCGGAGTCGCGCCCATGAAAACCCATGTCAAAGCCTTGATCGTCGGCGGTGGAGCCGTCGGCACCGGCATCGCCTATCACCTTGCCAAGGCGGGGTGGGACACGATGCTGGTCGAGCGGGACGAGCTTACCAGCGGCTCTACCTGGCATGCGGCGGGCCTGCTGCCGCTGTTCAACATGGGCTATGCCACGACCCATATCCACAAGTATTCGGTCGATTTCTACAAGGGGCTGGAGGCGGAAACCGGTCTCAACCCCGGCTTCTATGTCGTCGGCAACCTGCGCATGGCGCAGACCGATGCGCGGATGGACGAATACATGCTCTATTCCAGCGTGGCCGAGACGGCGGGGGTCTATCACGAATTCCTGACGCCCGCGCAGATCAGGGACCGCTGGCCGCTGGTGCGGACCGAAGACCTGAAGGGCGCGCTGTTCCACCCGCAGGACGGCTACATCAACCCCGCCGACGTGACGCAGGCCATGGCCAAGGGCGCGCGGCAGTTCGGAGCCACTTTCGAACGAAAGGTGCAGGTCAACGGCTACCGCTGGACCGGGTCGGAATGGGTCGTGACCTGCGTCCGCATGGTGGAACAGGGCGGCAATCTGGTGCCCTCGGACGAGACCTTCGAGATCGTGGCCGAACACGTCGTCACCGCCACCGGCAACCACGCGCAGCGCACCGCGCGGCTGCTGGGTATCCGCATTCCGGCGATTCCGGTCGAACACCAGTATATCGTCACCGAACCCGATCCCGCGCTGGTCGACTGGCGCAAGACCAACCCGCAGCACCCCGTCCTGCGCGACGCCGATGCCAAATGGTATGTGCGCGAGGAACGCGGCGGCTGGATTCTGGGGCCCTACGAAAAGGGCGCGCCCGCGCGCTTCCCCTACGAGGTGCCCGCCAGTTTCCGCGCCGACCTGTTCCCGCTGGACCTGGAGCGGATCGAGGGCGAATACATGTCCTTCATCCACCGCATCCCGTCGTCCGAGCATGTGGGTCTGAAGGACGATTTCAACGGCCCGATCTGCTATACCCCCGACGGCAATCCGCTGGTCGGCCCCGCGCCGGGGTTGCGCAACCTGTGGCTGGCCGAAGGCTTCAGCTTCGGGATCACCGCCGCCGGCGGCACCGGATACTACCTGGCACAGATGATGGTGCAGGGCGAGGCCGAGATCGACATGGCGAGCCTTGACCCCCGCCGCTTCGGCGGCTGGATGACGACCGAATATGCCGCGCGGAAGAACGAGGAATGCTATGACCACGTCTTCATCCTGCACCACCCGGATGAGGAGCGCCCCGCCTGCCGCCCGCTGCGCACCGCGCCGGTCTATGACCGCCAGAAGGCGCTTGGCGCGCAGTTCGGCCAGGTGAACGGCTGGGAACGGCCGAACTACTACGGGCCTGCGGATGCGCCCGACAGCTTTGACCATGACGGCCGCAGCTTCCGTCGCGGGACGTGGTGGCCCTTTGCGGTCGAGGAAGCCAAGGCGATCCGCGATACGGCCGGGCTGATCGACGCCACCGCCTTTACCAAGCACCTCGTGCGCGGGCCGGGCGCGACCGCCTTCCTCGACTGGTTCACCACCAATGCCCTGCCCAAGGTGGGCCGCATCAACCTGACCTATGCCCTGACCCCGGCCGGCACGACGCGCACTGAATACACCATCGTCCGGCTGGCCGAACAGGAGTACTATCTGGTCAGCGCCGGGGCCTGGACGGCCTATGACGCCGATTACCTGCGCAAATGCGCCGAGGACATGGCCCCCCGTTTCGGAGCCATCGACATCCATGACGTGACGACCCAATGGGGCGTCTTTGCGCTGGCCGGGCCGGCCAGCCGCGCCATCCTGAGAGAGATCGTCAAAGACGCCGATCCCGACACGGTGCTGTCCAACAGGCGCTTCCCCTGGCTGTCGTCGCGCCGGATTGAACTGGGCATGTGCCCGGTCAACGCGATCCGCGTGGCCTATACGGGCGAGTTGGGCTGGGAACTGCACCACCCGATCGAGATGCAGCGCTACCTCTGGGACCTGCTGTTGCCCGCAGGCGAAAAGCACGGCATGAAACTGGTCGGCGCGCGGGCGCAGAACTGGCTGCGGCAGGAGAAAAGCTATCGCGCCTTCGGCACCGAACTGGGCCGCGACGCGACCCCGCTGGAGGCCGGGCTGGACCGCTTCGTGGACCTGTCAAAAGAGTTTCAGGGCAAGGCGTCGATGCTCGCCACCGGCATCCGGTCCAAATGCGTGACGGTGCTGATCGACGGCCCGGCGGATACCGACCCTTGGGGAAAAGAGGCGCTGGTGGTGAATGGCGAGAAGGTCGGGCGGCTGACTTCGGGCGGATATTCCGTGGCCTTCGGCAAGCAGATCGGCATGGGCTATGTGCGCCCCGACCTTGCGGCGGTGGGAACCCGGCTTCAGGTGCGCATGCTGCGCCAGTTGTGGGATGCGCAGGTGGTCGAAGACAGCCCCTTTGACCCGGCGAATGCCCGCATCCGGGTGGACGGCTGAGGTCGGGGGCGGGTATCGGCCCCGCCCCATCGCCTACCAGGCGCGCACGCGCTGTTCGGGCGGCAGCCACATCGGGTCGCCCTCGACAATCCCGAAGGCCTCGTAGAAGGCATCGAGGTTCCGGGACGGCGCCACGGCGCGGTAGGGACCGGGCGGGTGGGGGTCATTGGCGACGAGGATTCGCAGAAACTCGTCCGACGTCTTGGTCGTCCACAACTGCGCCCAGGACAGGAAGCAGCGCTGTTCGGGTGTCAGCCCGTCGATCTTCACGTTCTGGTCCGGGTTCGCGGCCAGATGCTGGTGCAGCACCTCCATCGCCAGGGTCAGCCCCCCCACATCGGCCATGTTCTCGCCAACCTCGATCACCCCGTTCCCCATCAGGCCGGGCAGCACCTCATAGGCGTTCGCCTGGTCGATCAGCTTCTGCGCCTGTTTCGTGAAGGCTTCGGCATCCGCCGGGGTCCACCAGTCGCGCACGTCGCCTTTTGCATCGAACTGCCGGCCCATGCTGTCAAAGCCGTGGGTCAGTTCGTGCCCGATGACCGCGCCGATGCGGCAGACGTTCACGGCGAAATCCATTCCCGGGTCGTACATCGGCGGCTGCAGGATCGCCGCCGGAATCTCGAACCCGTTCAGTTGCGGGTCGTAGGCCGCGTTCTGCACCGACGGATAGGTGTGAATCGTTGCGAATTCGTCCTGCTTCACCGGCTGGCCGAACTTTGCGACGGCGCGGCGGTGCTGGAAGGCGGCGGTTGCATTCACGTCCGCCACCAGGTCCGGCCCGATCTCGACCCCCGAGAAGTCGATCCAGGTGTCGGGGTAGCCCACGCGCATGGTCAGGGCATCGACCTTGGCCAGCGCCTCGGTCCGCGTCGCCTCGGTCAGCCAGTCGCGCGAGGGGATGCGGGCGCGGAAGGTCGCGACGATCTGATCGATCATCCCGGCAGCCTGGGCCCGTGTGTCTTCGGAAAAGAAGTTCTGCACATAGATGCGGCTCAGCGGATGGCCAAGCGCGTTCTGGATCAGCGCCAGCGCGCGCTCGTCGGCGGGCGGCAGTACCGGCACGCCGGTCAGCGCGGCCGACCAGGCGCGCGCCGGTTCGTCGAAAGCGGTGGACAGGATGCCGGAATAGCCCGCGATGGTCAGAACCGTCAGATAATCCTTGATGTCCTGCAACCCGTGGTCGCGCATCACCTGCGACAGCCCCGGGAAATAGCGCGGTTCCGACAGCAGCATCTCGCCCGGATCGGGAATGCCGATGGCATCGAGGTAAATCTGCAGGTTCAGTTCCGGGATCAGCGCCTGCATCTCGGCCAGGCTGACGGGGTTGTTGAGCATCGCCGGATCGTTGGCTTCCACCGGTGACAGCTTGCCCTTCGCCAGCGTGGTCTCGATGCCGACGGCAAGCCCGGCCAGCCTAGCGGCCTCGTCCGGGGCATATCCGGCGACCTTCAGCACCTCGGTCAGGTAGGTCAGGTAGGCGGCCCGGCGCAGCCCTTCGGGCGGTTCGGCAAGAATGTCGTCGTAGGGCACGCCGAACGCGCCCGCGTTCACCGTGACGACCCATTTCGAGCTGTCCACCAGGCCGACATCCGGGCGCAGCTCCAGAAGCCCGGGCGGTGCCGAGGTGGTCATCCGCGCGGTGCCGAGATAGCGCACCAGATCATCGGCCGATCCGATGGCCGCAATCGCGTCAAGCTGCGGCTGCAATGGCTCCATCCCGGCGGCATCGCGCGCGGCCGTGTCCATGAAGGCGTTGAACATCGCCCCCACCTGCTGTTCCGGGCTGCCCTTGGGCGCCGTGGCCGCCGCCGCGCCGATCTGCGGCAGAAGGCCCTTCATCTGCGCCTTCTGCCGTTCGCCCATGATGTCGAGCATGCCGTAGATCGCCAGCCGCTCGGGGCGCTGAACGCGGTCCTGCCAGGCGCCCGAGGCATAGCGGTAGAAATCCGTGCGCGGGCTGGCCGAGGGGTCCATGTTCCGGATCGAGAAGGCAAGCTCGTCCGGCGTCGGCGGTGCGACCTCGGGCATGTCCTGCGACAGGGCCGGGCCGTCAAGGCAGGCCGCCAGCGACAGGATCGACAGCGAGGCGGTCAGGGCGGTGCGGAAGTTCATGCGGGGAACACCTTCTGGCGTGATCTGGGCACGGGCGCGCGGACCGGTCACCCGCACCGTGAAAATCTATCAGCGGCGTGACCTCTGATCTATCCGAATTGCGCGGCCTTTTCCACCGCTGCGGGTCACTGCCTGCGGCGCGCCAGCCAGTCCTGCCAGCCGGCGGCGCTGCCGTAAAAGGCGTTCAGGTCCACTTCCCCCCGGAAACCCGGCGCAAGGCCGGTGCCGGTGTATTGCCAGAAGGTCCAGTGATGTCCCGCGTAATTGTCCGACGGATGCCTGGCGGTCGAGCGCAGCCAGAACTCGTAGCCGTCCACCTTCCACATCTGGTTGCGTTCCCAGAAATCGATGGTGGTGTAGATGATCGGGCGCTGGCCGTAGTGCCGCGTCAGCGCCTGCAGGAACACCCGCGCCTCGTCGCGCACCGTCTCGGGCGGCGGTCGGTAGGTGCAGGTGGGGGAAAACGGGTTCCATTCCATGTCGAGCACGGGCGGCAGCGCGCCGCTTTCGCGCGGGACGTTGCGGATGAACCAGTCGGCCTGTTCGATGGCCGGGCGGCAGAAATAGAAAAAGTGATAGGCGCCGCGCGGGATGCCCGCAGACCGCGTGCCGCGCCAGTTGGCCCTGAAGGTCTCGTCCAGCCGGTCGCCGCCTTCGGTTGCCTTGAGGAAGGCAAAGGCGACCCCGGCTTGCGCCGCGCGGGTCCAGTCGATGGGGCCCTGGAATTTCGACACATCAACGCCATGCACCGCGTGGTCCGACGGGCGCTGGCCGCGCGGCCAGTCGGTCGGGCTGGTGTCGCCGAAGGGGCGCGGGATGCCGGGCACCGGGGTGATATCCGCGGCCCCGATCACGTTGCCGCCCGTGATCCGGGGGGCAGGCGCGCCGCCCCCGCAGGCAGCCAGCGCCGCAAGGGCAAGGGTCATCAGCGACAGTCGGACCCGGGCGATCATGCGGCAGTGCTTCCATTTCGGGCATTCGAGAAACGGCCCGGATCAACCGCCGCCACCGTGGCCGCATCGACCGCAGGGGTTCGCCCCGCGACAAGGTCCGCCACCAGTTGCGAGGCAGCGGGAGCGGACTGAAAGCCGTAGCCGCCCTGCCCGGCAACCCAGATGAATGACGGATGGCCCGGGTCGCGCCCAAGCGCGGGCGCGCGGTCGGGCAGAAAGCTGCGCAGCCCGGCCCAGCTTGCCAGCAGGCGGGTCACCGGTTCGGTCACCATCTCCTCATAGCGGGCAAGGCCTTCGGCCAGCACCATGTCATCGGCCCAGGCATCATGTGGGTCCATCGGGTGCTCTTCGGCGGGCGAGACGATCAGCGCCCCGGCATCAGGCTTGGCATACCAGTCCTCGCCCGGGCCGAACAGCATCGGCCAGCCCGACACGTCATGCCCCCCCGGCGCAGGAATGCGCGCCATCGACCGGCGCATCGGTTGCAGGCCCAGGGGGCGCACCCCGGCCAGACGCGCGACCTCGTCCGCCCAGGCCCCGGCAGCGTTGAACAGCATCCGCCCGGTGACGGTGCCGCCTGCATGCGTGGCCCTCCAGCCGCCCGGTTCGGCGGCAAGGGCAGTCACCCGCGCGCCCGTGACGATCCGGCCGTTCGCACGCAGGGCGCGGGCGAAATGCTGGATCAGACGATCCGTGTCGATATCCCATCCATGGTCCGCCACTGCCGCCAGCGCCACCTTGTTGGGGTTCAGGACAGGTACGCGGATGCGGGCGTCCTCGACCGGCAAAGGGGTGAACTGCATCGCCACGACGTCTTCGCGAAACGCGGCCTCCTGATCCGCCCGCGCCACCAGCATCAGCCCGCGCGGGCTGAGAAGCCCGGGCAGGCTGCGGAATTCGTCGCCGCTGGCCATCGACAGCGCCACGATGGGCGGCGGCCCGTACTGCGGTTCATACAGCGCCGCCGACCGGCCCGAGGCATGAAACGCCAGGGCAGGTTCCGCCTCGAACAGGATGACCGACCCCAGTGCGGCCAGGCGCGCCGCCACGGAAACCCCGGCGATGCCGCCGCCGATGACAAGGAAATCACAGTCCATGGCGGGCAGAGTGGCATGCGGGCGGCGCGAACGGAAGGGGCCGAGCCCCATCAGACCAATACCCGACCCCGAAAGCCCCGCGCGGCATAGTAGGACTCGGCCCCGTTGTGATAGACAAAGACTGCGCCATAGCGCCGGTCGCAGAACAGCGCGCCACCAAGGGTGCGGATGGGCGAAGGCGTGGCGATCCAGCTTGAGGTCTTGCAGTCGAACGCGCCGAGGGTCTGAAGATGCCGGTACTGCGCCTCCGTCAGCAGGTCGACGCCCATGTCCGCAGCCATGTCCTGCGCCGAACTGCGCGGCTTGTTTTCCTTGCGGGCCTCCAGCGCCGCCCTGTCGAAACACAGGCTGCGGCGGCCCGACGGCGATTCAGGGGCGCAGTCGCAGAAGATGATGCGACCAGTCTCTGCGTCCCGCCCGATCACATCCGGCTCGCCCCCGGTCTGTTCCATTTTCGCCAGTGACGGCAAAGATCGGGGGTTTGCCTTCAGCCGGGCCAAGACCTCGGACCATCCGGTGCCGGGATGGCGTCGGGGGTTCGCGGCGAACCGCGCGGCAAGGGTTGCGATCAGGTCTGAGGGGTCCATGGCGGCGCGGGTACCTTGCACGGGGCTGCGGGATGGCTGCGAGACCGCTTGGCATCCCGGCTGCCGGATCAGTCGGGACAGAAGCATAGCATCACCGCCCCCCGGTGCCGGAACGGGTCGGGCATGCCGGGCCGGCCGGTTCGCTTTCGGTTCTGACCCGGGTCCGCCGCGGGTACAGGAGGTCTTTGCGGTCGCGGATCATGACGAACCGCGTGCAGAAAGGCCCTGCGACGTTACGACAGAATGAAGGAAGACGCGGCAGCGGCTGCGATAGAGCCGACAAAGAACGATCCGACCGGCGTCGCCGCAATGCCGGAAACCGCACCTGCGGCACCTGCGGCGACATCGCCGACCCAGGCCATGATCGCCTTTCCCGTCTGCCGGGCATGCGCGCCGGGAGGCAACTGGGCGTTTTCCTGCCCGGGCGTCGGGTGTGCCCGCTCGTGGCTGATCGAGTCGCGCGCGATCGCCCAGAGCATCACGGCCACAAGACTTTTGTACTCGCCTGCCTTGCGCAGGGCTTCCTCGGCGTCGTCGATATTGCCGGTCATTGCATCTGCCAGACGGTCCAGTGCGGGCCGCTCATCCGCCCTGACAAGCCCGCGTTCCTGCAACCGACCAAGGGCGTCGCGCATCATGGCCTGTGCGGCCAGAGGCGACCCAACGCCGATCTTTCGCGCAAGATCAAGGGCGTATCTGTGGATCTCGCCGACCCTTCCGGCCAGTTCGGCAAGCGCGTCGGGTGTGAAGCCAAGATCGGTTCTTTCGGTCATGAGGTTCCCCCAGAATCATTTCCCAAACAAATGTACAATTTGGAGTAGTTCAAGCATTTGCATATATCAATGGCCTTGGTTGGCCGTAGGGTCCTGCGGACACCAGCCGCCCCGTTCCGGACCGGTGCCATCTGTTCTGCCGCGCCAGACCTGATACGGTCACAGCCGGATGCCAGAGGACCGGACCTGACTGCAGCATGACCGATTTCGTGACCGACACCGTTCTGAAGACCGACGAATTCTCGGAAACGCAGAAGGGCCATTTTCCCGGTGCGCCGGATCGGCCGCTGATCCGCCGGGTCCTGACCGGGCTGCCGTGGTGGGCCTGGCCCATCGCGCAGGGTCTGGCGCGGCGCGAAGTGGCGGCGCTGGCAGCGGCGCGCGGAATCGAAGGCGTGCCGCAACTGATTTCGGCCGACCGCGAGGCCATCGTGCGGACCTGGAGCGAAGGTGTGCCCTTGAACCTTGCACGGCCGGCGGACCCCGCCTTTTACCGCGACGGCGCGCGCATCCTGCGCGCCTTGCGCCGGGCGGGCATCACCCACAATGATCTGGCCAAGGCGCAGAACTGGCTGATGACGGCAGACGGGCGGGCGCAGGTGATCGATTTCCAGCTTGCGAAGGTGCATCGTCGCAAGGGCAAGCTGTTCCGGCTGGCCGCCTACGAGGATTATCGCCACCTGCTGAAGCAGAAGCGGCACTTTGCGCCCGATCTTCTGACCCCGCGCGGCTGGCGGATCGTGAACCAGCGGTCGGTGCCGTCGCTGTTCTGGCGGGCGACAGGCAAGCGGCTGTATGTGGCGATCACGCGCGGCCTGCTGGACTGGTCGGATGGCGAAGGCTTGGGCGGGCGCGCCGAGCGCGACGGACCGGCGACCGAGGCCGCCCTGCTTGCCCAACCCCAGGTGACGGCGGTCGTGCTGGTGCCCTTTGCCCGCAGCGGGCGTCTTGCCGGGCTTTACGCCTTTTGCGAGGCCGCGCCCGGAACGGATGCTGCGGCCCTTGCTGCCGCGCAGCGCGTGGCGGGGGGAACGGCCGATCTGGTGCAGGTGGTCGAACGGCTGCCGCGGTCGCCCAACGGGTCGATCCGCCAGGATATCCTTCTGATGCTGGCACAGGGTCGCACCGAGGGGCTGGAGCAGGCGACGGCGCACGATGCCGACTTGCGCGCGCTTGTTGCCGGGATTGCTGCCGGACGCCCGGCGGTGGCCGCACCTGCCGCACCCGCCGCCGCAGGCTGACGCGGTGCCCTGCCGTCAGGCCCGCGCGCCCCAACTGATGGACGCCCTGCGGTTGGTATAGAACTCGCCCATCAGGCCGATCACCACGCAGACAAGGGTGAACCAGACCGGATACAGCACCGAGGAATAGTGCGGGAAGTAGTTCAGGAACAGGAAGCCGCGCCCCTGGTCGATGGTATGGAACAGCGGGTTCCAGTCGAACAGGTTGAGGATGTACATCGGCATCGCATTTGCCAGAAACATCTTCCCAGAGGCGATCATGTTCATGCGCAGGTAGATCGAGGAAGCCACGTTGATCGCTTCGGGGTTCCAGGGCTTGGCGGCCAGAAACACCATCCCGATTCCCACCCCCGATGCCCAGGACAAAAGCACCATTCCCGCTGCCCCGACCGGTTCGTCGATGGTGATCGGGGTAAACAGCACATGGTACAGGTACAGCACGACCGCCACCGACAACACCTGCGTGTACAGCGACGACAGTGCCGACGAGGCGATGGAGACGATGGTGTTCATCGGCGCATGTTTCATCATGGGCGAGGTCGGCCCGTCGGTCCGCAGGACGGCACCGATGGCCTTGGTATGGACCATGAACAGGAAGACGCCCGACATCAGGTACAGCATGTAGTCGCCGCGCACCGCAACGCGGCGCATGCCGAGGAACTGGAACATGAAGTAGAACACCGCCACCAGAAGCACGGTCTGGAAGATGCTCAGCAGCAGCCCGACCACCGCATTGCCGTTCGTCTTGCGCACGTTGCGCACCGAGGCGTGAAAGATCACCTCCAGCATGGCAAAGGCCGAGGCGCGCCGGGTCTTGCGGGTGGCACTGCGGAACATCGTGGTTTTGCATCCTGTGTCGCGGTTGTGCGGAAAGCGGGCCGGCCTGCCCCGGTCTAGTCCCGCAAAACTTGCTGTTCCCTTGACAGCGGGGGATAAGGCGACGGGTGGCAGGAATATTCCGGGCGCACGGCCCCGCGTCCCGACCGGCAAGGAGACCCCGTGATGGATTTCGAAAAGCTCGTGCCGATCCTGCGCCGCCTGGCGCTGGAAGCCGGAGACCGGATCATGGCGGTCTATGACGGACCTGATTTCGAGGTGAAGTCGAAGTCCGACAACAGCCCGGTCACGGCGGCGGACGAAGCGGCGGATGCCGTGATCTCGGCCGGCCTGTGCGCGGCTTTCCCGGATCTGGTGCTTGTCACCGAGGAACAGGCCGCCACGCATGCGCAAAGGGCTTCGACATTCCTGATCGTCGATCCGCTGGATGGCACGAAAGAGTTCGTCCAGCGGCGCGGCGATTTCACGGTGAACATCGCCTATGTCGAAAACGGCGTTCCGCTGCGGGGCGTGGTCTATGCCCCGGCGCAGGGGCGGCTGTTCTACACCGGGGCCGATGGCCGGTCGGTCGAGGAAACAGGGCCCTTTGCCAAGGATTCGGCAGGGCCGGTCACGCCGCTTTCGGTCTCGCGCCCCGACAATTCGGCGCTGATGGTGGTCGCGTCGAAGTCGCACCGCGATGCGGCAACCGACGATTACATCGCCCGCTATGCCCTGCGCGACATGACCAGCGCGGGATCGTCGCTGAAGTTCTGTCTGGTCGCGACCGGCGAGGCCGACCTTTACCCGCGCCTCGGCCGCACGATGGAATGGGATACGGCGGCGGGCGATGCCGTCCTGCGGGGGGCGGGCGGACAGGTGGTGCGGTTCGACGATCATCAGCCGCTGACCTATGGCAAACCCGGATGGGACAATCCGTTCTTCATCGCCTTTGCACCCGGGGTGGAGCTGAAGCGGTGACGCCGGTCCTGATCGCCATTCCCGCCCGCCATGCCTCGACCCGCTTTCCGGGCAAGCCTCTGGCGCTGTTGCGCGGGCCCGACGGGGTGGCCAAGACGCTGATCCGGCGCAGTTGGGAGGCGGCGCTTGAGGTGCGCGGGGAAACCCGCGTGGTGGTGGCCACCGACGACCACCGCATCGCCGACCATGCGCAGGGGTTCGGGGCCGAGGTGGTGATGACATCCGACCGTTGGCGCAACGGCACCGAACGCTGCGCCGAGGTGGCCGCCCTCTTGCCGGGGCACGACATCATCGTGAATCTTCAGGGCGATGCGCCGCTGACCCCGCCGTGGTTCGTCGAGGACCTGATCGCGGGCCTGCGGGCAGCCCCCGAGGCGCAGGTGGCCACGCCGGTGCTGCGTGCCGACGGTCGGGCGCTGAACGGCTTTCTGGCCGACCGGCGGGCCGGTCGGGTGGGCGGCACGACTGCGGTGTTCGGGGCCGGGGGCCGGGCCCTTTATTTCTCGAAAGAGGTGATTCCGTTTACCGGTCGGCCCTATGCCCAGACGGAACAGACGCCGGTCTTTCACCATGTCGGCGTCTATGCCTATCGGCCCGGGGCGCTGGCCGCCTATCCGGGATGGCAGGCCGGTCCGCTGGAGGAGTTGGAGGGGTTGGAGCAGTTGCGGTTTCTGGAACGCGGCATGGCAGTGCTGTGTGTCGAGGTGCAGGCGCGCGGGCGGTTGTTCTGGGAATTGAACAACCCCGAGGACGTGCCGAAGATCGAGGCGATGCTGGCCGAGATGGCGCGCGGATGACGCTGCCGCCGGTCAGTGTCGTGATCGCCAGCCGCCATCGTCCGGCGCTGCTGCAGCGCGCGCTGACGGCCCTGACGCAGCAGGATCACCCGCAGGTAGAGGTCATCGTGGTGGCCGACCCTGATGCTGCCGAACAGGTGCGGGCACAGGGACTGGCGGTCAGGATCGTTCCCTTCGAGGGTGCGAATGTGGCGGCGGCGCGCAATGCCGGGATCGTGCGGGCGGGCGCGCCCGTGACGGCCTTTCTGGATGACGACGCGGTACCCGAGCCGACCTGGGCCGCGCGCCTCGTCGCCCCCTTTGCCGATGACCGGGTGATGCAGGCCGGCGGCCCGGTGCGCGGGCGCAACGGGATATCCTTTCAGTGGCGCGCGATGGCGGTCGATGCGACCGGGCGCGACCACCCGCTTGCCCTGCCGGACGCGGTGACGCTGCATGCCGGATCGGCGGGGTGGGCGATCAAGACGCAAGGCACGAACTGCGCCTTTCGCCGCAGTGCGCTGCTGGCGGCGGGTGGTTTCGACCCGGCCTATCGCTTTTTTCTGGATGATGCCGACATCAACCTTCGGCTGGCGGCGCGCGGCGGCCTGACGGCGGTGGTGCCGCTTGCCCAGGTGCATCACGGCTTTGCCGGATCCGAACGGCGGCGGCCGGACCGGGTCCCGCTGTCCTTGCGGGATATCGGCGCGTCAACCGCGATCTTTCTGCGCCGCCACGCGCCCGAACGGCTTGATGCCGAACTGGAATACCTGCACCTGACGCAGCGGCGCCGCCTGCTGTCGCTGCTGCTGCAACGTCGTGTTACCTTCCGGGAACTGGGCATCCTTCTGGAAACGCTGGTGCAGGGAGTGGCGGAAGGAATCGCCCGACCGCTTGGCCCGGTGCAGCCCCTTGCCGGGGGCGGCGATTTCCTGCCGCTTGCAGGTACCGGCCCCCGACCGGGTGTGGTGATCGCGGGCCCCGCCTGGCAGCGCCAGAGGTTGACCCGGCGCGCGGAACGGGTGGTCGCGCAGGGCGCGGTCGTGACCGTTCTGGCGTTTGGCCTGTTGCCGTTCCGCCACCGCATGCGGTTCGACCCGGCGGGTTTCTGGTGCCAGACCGGGGGTCTGTTTGCGGCATCGGACCGCAGTGATCGTCCGGTGCGGTTCTGGGGATGGCGGTCGCGCGTTGCACGGGAAACCGGGCGGCTGCAAGACGTGCGTCCCGCAGGCACAGATTTTGGTCAGGACTGCCTTTCTGCGCGGCAGCATGCCTATCCGAAAGCAACAGGGCGAAACGATTCAGAAATGTCGTATAGTGCGTGCAATAGTCTGCTGGACCGTCGCGTGACTGCGGCGTATGTGTTGGGCCGCCGGGAAAAAGCTGTCACCGGCTGATTGAACAGAGAAGACGCGATGACAAAGCACAAAGTCACCAAGGCCATTTTTCCGGTTGCCGGACTTGGAACGAGGTTCCTGCCTGCGACCAAATCCATTCCCAAAGAAATCATGACGCTCGTTGACCGCCCGCTGATCCAGTATGCCATCGACGAGGCGCGGGCCGCCGGGATCGAAGAGTTCATCTTTGTCACCTCGCGCGGCAAGAGTGCCCTGGAAGACTATTTCGACCGTGCGCCCGAACTGGAAAGTGTTCTGACGCGCGACGGCAAGGAACACCTTCTGGCGATCCTGAAGCAGACCAACATGGAAAGCGGCGCAATTGCCTATGTACGTCAGCACAAGGCGCTTGGCCTTGGCCATGCCGTCTGGTGCGCCCGCCGCCTGATCGGGGACGAGCCGTTCGCGGTGATGCTGCCTGATGACGTGATCGCCGCCGAAAAGCCCTGCCTGCAGCAGATGATCGAGGCCTATGAAGACATCGGCGGCTGCATGGTTGCCGCGATGGAGGTGGCTCCGGCCAAGGCGTCGTCCTACGGCGTGCTTGACATCGACAAGGACATGGGCGCGCTGGTCTCGGTCAAGGGCATGGTCGAAAAGCCCAAGGCGGCCGAAGCCCCGTCGAACCTTGCCGTCATCGGTCGCTATATCCTGACGCCGAGCGTGCTGACCAACCTCAACCGGATGAAAGAGGGTGCGGGCGGCGAGATCCAGTTGACCGACGCGATTGCCGAGGAGATCGGCACGTCGAACACCGTGTACGGGTACCGCTTTCGCGGTCAGCGCTATGACTGCGGGTCCAAGGCGGGCTTCCTTCAGGCGACCGTCGCCTTCGGTCTGGCGCGGGACGAGCTTTCGGCAGAATTCAGCGAGTATCTGCACCACATGATGGCGCAGCAGAAAGCCGCCCAGTAACCGGTGACGGCCAGACTGCTTGATCTGACGCGGCTGGTGTCGCGGCAGGGACGGGGCGTGCTGACCGGGATCGACCGGGTCGAACTTGCCTATCTGCGCCGGTTTCTGGACGATCCGCAGCCGGTCTACGGGCTGGTGCGGACGGCGGCAGGCTTTCTTCTTCTGGACCGGACCGGCGTTGCGGTCGTGCGGGCGCTGGCCGGTGGCGAACCTCCCGGTCTGGTCCCCGATCTTCTGGCGCGCTTGACGTGGCGCAATCACCCGGCCCGGGCCGTGGCCGAAACCCGGCTGCGACGCGTCTGCATGGCCCGGTGTCCACGCGCCTTTCTGGGCCGGATGTTGCGCCGCCATCTGCCCGAGGGCACGGATTGCTATCTTGTCGGGCACTGTGACCTGACGCCTGCCGTGCTGGGCGCGATGCACCAGGTGCGCGGGACGCGGGTCAGTGTGCTGCTGCATGACACGATCCCGCTGGATCACCCCGAACTCAGCCGTCCGGGTACCCCTGCGGCCTTTCTGCGCAAACTGCGCGCGGTGGCGCGGGGGGCCGACCGAATCCTGTGCAGCACGCGGGACGCGCAGGCAAAGGCCGTGCGGCATCTTGCACGGTGCGGCCCGGTCCCGCCCGTGATCGTGGCCCCCCTTGGCATCGACCGGACGGGCGCGGATGCCGGTGCGCTGCCCGATGGTCTGCCGCCGGAGGGGCCGTTCCTGCTGTGCGTCGGCACCATCGAGCCACGCAAGAACCATGCCCTGTTGCTGGACCTTTGGGAAAGGATGCATGCCACCCTGCCCGAGGCGGCTGTTCCAACGCTGGTTCTGGCCGGATCGCGGGGCTGGGCGAATGCGGCGGTCTTTCGGCGGCTGGACAGCCTGCCCTTCATGGGCCGGACGGTTCTGGAATGCCCGGGATTGACCGATGCCGCCCTCGCTGCGCTGATGG
>JAAFHX010000001.1:54978-69623 GCA_013297695.1 Rhodobacterales bacterium
TTCCGTCGCTGGCCGAGGGGTTCGGCCTGCCTCCGGCCGAGGCGGTGGCCATGGGGCTGCCGGTCATCGCCGCCCCGCTGGCCGCGCTGCGCGAGACCCTGGGCGATGCACCGACCTATATCCCGACCGAAGATCCGGACGGCTGGATGTCGGCGATTCTCGCAGCGGCCATGGCCCCGCAGAGGCGCGCCCCCTTGGCCCTGCCCGGATGGGACAATCATTTCAACCTTGTCTTAAACCGCGACTGATACCCCGGCCCGGCAGGACTCCAGCTAGGGGCGGTCATGGGCCTTGTTCAGACCTACAGGTTGCGCCTGGCGCGCAAGCGGCTTCTGCTGCGGGCGTGGCGCAAGCGGCGCGAACTGACTTCGGTGGTGGATCGCACCGGGCGGATCGGGCCGGATCAGGTGCTGCTGTTCTGCACCCTGCGCAACGAACGCCCGCGCCTTGCGCATTTCCTGCGCCATTACCGCGAACTGGGGGTCGGCCATTTCCTGTTTGTGGACAATGGGTCGGATGATGGATCGGGCAGCTTTCTGGCCGGTCAACCCGATGTGTCGCTGTGGCAGACCGTGCACAGCTACAAGCGCGCCCGCTTTGGCATGGACTGGATTACCTGGTTGCTGCGGCGGCATGGGCATGGTCACTGGACGCTGGTTGTCGATCCGGATGAACTGCTGGTCTACCCGTTCTGCGACACGCGGCCCCTGCGCGCGCTGACAGACTGGCTGGACGCCTCGCGCATCAGGTCCTTTCCGGCGATGCTGCTTGACCTCTATCCCGAAGGACCGGTCGGCGCGCAGCAATGTGGCGACGGGCAGAACCCGCTGGAGATCGCCTGCTGGTTCGACTGCGGGTCCTATTCGATCACGCGAAACCCGACCCTTGGCAATCTGTGGATTCAGGGCGGCCCGCGCGCCCGCGCCTTTTTTGCCGATGCGCCGGACCGCGCGCCCGCGCTGAACAAGGTTCCGCTGGTGCGGTGGGACCGCAGCTATGCCTACGCAAGTTCGACCCACATGCTGCTGCCGCGCGGGTTGAACCTGACCTATGACGAATGGGGGGGCGAAAAGGCGGCCGGCTGCCTCTTGCACACCAAGTTCGCCGAGGGCTTTGCCGCCAAGGCGAGCGAAGAGATGATCCGCCGTCAGCACTATTCAGACAGCCACGAATATCGCGCCTACGGGGCGGCGCTGGAGGACCGGCCCGACCTGATGTGCCGCTGGTCCGAGCGGTACGAGAACTGGCGGCAGCTTGAAATCCTGGGGCTCCTGTCCCGTGGCAACTGGGCGTGACGTGACGGTCGGCTTCGTCCTTCTGTGCCATCATGCGCTGGACCGGGCGGCACAGGTTGCGCGGCATCTGGCGCAGTCGGGTGCGCCGGTGGTGATCCATCTGGACGCACGGGTGCGCGCCCCGCAGGCGGCGGCCTTCCGCGCAAATCTAGCCGATCAGGCGCTGGTGCGATTCAGCGCCCGGCATGCCTGCGAATGGGGTACCTGGGGGCTGGTGGCCGCCACCCAGTCTGCGGCAGAGGTCCTGCTGCGCGCGTTTCCGCAGGTGGGCCATGTGGTCCTTGCCTCGGGGTCCTGCCTGCCGTTGCGGCCGCTGTCCGATCTGGCTGGCTGGCTGGCTGCGCGCCCCGGAACCGACTTCATCGAAAGCGTCGCCACCGCAGATGTGGGCTGGACTGTGGGCGGGCTGGACATCGAAAGGTTCACCCGGCATTTCCCCTTTTCCTGGCGGCGCAACCGCTGGATGTTCGATCGCTATGTGGCGTTGCAGCGGCGTCTGGGGATCACGCGGCGCATTCCGCAGGGGATCGTGCCGCATCTGGGCAGCCAGTGGTGGTGCCTGACGCGGGCAACGCTGCAGGCGATCCTGACTGATCCGCGCCGCCCCGAGTTCGACCGCTATTTCGCCCGGACCTGGATTCCGGACGAAGGGTATTTCCAGACCCTGGCGCGCCGCCATGCGCGGCGGATCGAAAGCCGGTCGCTGACGCTGGCGAAGTTCGATTTTCAGGGCAAGCCGCATCTGTTCTACGATGACCATGCGGCCCTGCTGCGTCGGTCTGACTGTTTCCTGGCGCGCAAGATATGGCCGGGGGCGGATGGGTTGTATCGGGCTTTTCTGACCCCGGATGCGCATTCCCGACCCCAGGCTGATCCCGATCCGGGGCGGATCGACCGGCTGTTTTCCCGTGCTGCGGTTCAGCGCACGCGCGGGCGGCCCGGGCTGTGGATGCAGGGCCGCCACCCCAACCCCGGGTGGGAGAACGGGATCACCGCCGCACCCTATGGGGTGTTCGAAGGCTTTGACGATGTGTTCGAGGATTTCGCGGTCTGGCTTGGAGACGTCGCTGCGACCCGGGTGCATGGCCATCTTTTTGCCGCCGACAGGGTTCACTTCGCGGGGGGCGAGGCATTTGGCCCGGGCGGACTGTCCGACCGGACGGCGCTGCGCGACTACAACCCGCAGGCGTTTCTGACCAGCCTGATCTGGTCGGCACGGGGCGAACGGCAGTGCTTTTCCTTTGGCCCTGCGGATCGGCAAGAGATCACCGGCACGCTGGCCGCCGACCCGAACGCGCGGGTCTGGGCGATCACCGGGGCCTGGGTGCTGCCGCTGTTCCGGTCCGGTCGCCCGCTGGCCGAGGTGAGGCCCCTGGCGGCGGCCCTGCAGAGGACGGAAGGCTGGCATCTGGGGCAGTTGCGCGCGCAGCGGGCGCGTGCCGCAGTGCGGGTCTGGACGCTGGCCGAGGCTGCCCTTGCGCCGATGGACCCGCTGCAGGCGATCCTGGACGAGATCAGCCCGCGCAGCCCGTATCGGCTGGCAGAGGCACCGCAGATGACAGACCTGACGGGGCTTGGGGCTTTTCTGCGCGGGCTTCGCGATCTGGGAATGCCCCCCGTTTCAACCGGGGATTTCCCGGAAACCGGCCCCGCCCACCCGCTGCCCCGCCTTCGCCCGCGTCGTGTGGGCTGACCCATGGGTGCCCGATTTGACGCCTTTGTGCTTCTGGCCGGAATGCGCACGGGGTCGAACTTTCTGGAGGCCAACCTGAACGCGCTGCCGGGCGTCACCTGCCACGGCGAATTGTTCAACCCGCATTTCATCGGGACCAAGGACCGGACCGCGTTCCTGGGCTTTGACCTTGCGGCGCGCGACCGGGACCCGCTGGCACTGCTGGACCGCGTGAGGAAGGCGGGTCCGGGCCTGACCGGGTTCCGGTTCTTCCATGACCATGACCTGCGGGTGCTGGACCGTGTCCTGCCCGACCCGCGCGTGGCCAAGATCATCCTGACCCGCAACCCGCTGGACAGCTATGTTTCGTGGAAGATCGCGCAAGAGACGGGGCAGTGGAAACTGACCAACCCCTCCGCCCTGCGCAGCGCCCGCGCCACGTTTGACGCTGCCGAGTTCGACACATGGCTGCGGATGCAGCAGGACTTCCGGCGGCAGGTGCGACATGGGCTTCAGCTTACGGGACAGGCGGCATTCCACGTCGATTATGATGACGTGCCGGATGTGGGCGTGCTGAACGGAATTGCGCGGTTCCTGGGGGTCGAGCCAACGCTGCAGGCCCCTGATCCCGTGTTGAAACGGCAGAACCCGGGGCCGGTGCGCCAGAAGGTCACCAACCCCGCCGAGATGGAGGCTGCGCTGGCGCTGCTTGACCCCTTTGGTCTGGATCATCCGCAAGAGACCGAGCCGCGCCGCGCGGCAGCGGTGCCGGGCTACATTGCGGCACGGGGCGCGCCGTTGCTGTTCCTGCCTGTTCCCGGCGGGCCGGAGGCTGCGGTGACGGGCTGGCTGGCCGCGCTTGGGTCGGGCGGGTTGCGCACGGGGCTGACCCACCGCGACCTGCGGCAGTGGAAACGCGCGCATCCGGGCTACCGCAGCTTTGCCGTGCTGCGGCACCCTCTGGCGCGGGCCCATGCCGTCTTCTGCACCCGCGTTCTGGGGGGAACCCTGCCCGAGGTTCGCACGCGGCTGATCCGGACGCAAAACCTTGATCTGCCGCCACCGGGCACGGCAGTTCCGCCCGAGACGGCCCGTGCGGCCTTCCTGGGATTCCTGCGGCTGGCAAGGCAGGGGCTGGCGGGGCAGGCGGGGCTGCGCGTCGATGCGTGCTGGGCCACGCAGACGGCGGTGTTGCAGGGCCATGCCACGCTGCGCCCGCCGGATATTCTGGTGCGCGAGGATCGGCTGGCCGAAGGGCTGGCGCGGCTGGCGCAGGATATCGGCCTGCCTTGCCCCCCGTTTCAGGCCGACCCGGAGCCTGCCCCGGTCAGCGATGACGAGATCGAGCAGGCTGTCCGCGACGCCTACGCGCGCGACTACCTGGAATTCGGCTTTGGTTCCTGGCGCGGCGGTCAGGCGGCCTGATTGGTCCGCGCCTCGGTCAGGATGGCATGCAGCTTGGCGGGGTCGGAGTTGGCCCGAAGTTTCGCGCAGATGGACGGGTCGCGCATGGTGCGGCTGACGAGCGCCAGCGCCTTGAGGTGATCGACGCCCGAGTCCTTTGGCGCGAACAGCCCGAAGACCAGATCGACCGGCTGGCGATCCACCGAATCGAAATCGACCGCCTTTTCCAGCCGCAGGAACACGCCCACGATGCCCGAGAGGTCCTCCAGCCGGGCATGCGGCAGGGCGATGCCGTGGCCGACGCCGGTCGGCCCCAGGCTTTCGCGTTCCTGCAAACCGTCAACCGCAACCGCAGCATTCAGACCATAGGCCTGGGCCGCAACCTCGCCCAGTTCCTGGAACAGGCGCTTCTTGCTGGTAAGATGGCCAACAACCCGGACGGCACCGGGCTTCAGCAGGCGGTTCAGTTCCATCACGCGATCAATTCCTGCGCCCTTGGGGCGCTATTTGCTGTTGCGCGGGTCGATCCAGCCGATGTTTCCGTCATCCCTGCGATAGACGACATTGACACCGCCGTGGCCCTCGTTCCTGAACACCAGCATACGTTGCCCCGCCAGTTCCAGCTGCATCACGGCCTCGCCGACGGTGATCGAAGGGATCTTCGTCTCCATCTCGGCGATCACGACGGGCTGAAGCGTGTCAAGCTCGGCATCCTCGGTCTCTTCGGATGCGGCGAGGATATAGGACGACCCGCCGTCGAATTCAACCGGGGCCGTGCGGTCGCGGTGATGGCTGCGCAGGCGGCGCTTGTAGCGGCGCAACTGCTTTTCCATCTTTTCCCGGCAGGATTCAAAAGCGGCATAGATTTCAGAGGCATGGCCCTTGGCCTGGGCATTCAGCCCGGTGGACAGGTGGATCACGCATTCGCAGTGGAACTGATGCGTCACGCGCGAGAACACGACCATGCAATCCGTCGGTCGCTGCGCGTATTTCTCGACGATCTCGCCGAGTTCAGCCTTGACGTGGGTCTGAAGTGCTTCGCCGATGTCGATCTGTCGTCCGCTGATCTGAAACCGCATGACATCTCCTTCGCGGGGGTCGGCACGGGGCCTTCTGCAGGGTGCAGGAAAGGTCACCGAGA
Source organism: Rhodobacterales bacterium (assembly GCA_013297695.1). Classification (GTDB taxonomy): domain Bacteria; phylum Pseudomonadota; class Alphaproteobacteria; order Rhodobacterales; family Rhodobacteraceae; genus Aliitabrizicola. Next base: position 60,491 of record JAAFHX010000001.1, read on the forward strand.
TTAGCCGGATCACGTCCTGACGGCCGGTGCGCAAATCCCGGAGCATGCCGGGCAAGCGGAACGGGGCAGGGACGGATCGGGGCGAGTGTCGCACGCATTGCGTGCATTTGGCGGCAGGAAGACCGGCAATGTCAACAGGTTCGTCATGCCAATGTTACAGACCTGCTTGCGTCCGTTCCGCACGGGTCTTGCGCGATCAGCCGATGCGGAAGTCGCGGCCAAGATAGACGCGCCGTACGTTTTCGTCGCGCACAACCTCGTCTGCGGTTCCGCTCATCAGCACCTGTCCGTCATGCAGGATATAGGCGCGGTCCACGATTTCCAGCGTTTCGCGCACGTTGTGGTCGGTGATCAGCACGCCGATGCCCCGGCTTTTCAGGTCCTGCACCAGATGCCGGATTTCGCCCACCGCGATCGGGTCCACCCCGGCAAAGGGCTCGTCCAGCAGCAGGTATTTCGGATCGGCGGCAAGGCAGCGTGCAATCTCGACCCGCCGCCGCTCGCCCCCCGACAGGGCCAGCGCGGGGGCGCGGCGGATATGGGTGATCGAGAAATCCGACAGCAGTTCTTCCAGCCGCTCGCGCCGCCGTCGGCGGTCGCGCACGGCGATTTCCAGCACGGCAAGGATGTTGTCCTCGACCGACAGGCCGCGAAAGATCGAAACCTCCTGCGGCAGATAGCCGATGCCGTAGCCCGCGCGGCGATACATCGGCAGCGCGGTCACGTCGCGCCCGTCCAGGATGACCTGCCCGCCTTCGGGCGTGACCAGCCCGGCTATGGCATAAAAGCAGGTGGTCTTGCCCGACCCGTTCGGCCCCAGCAGTGCCACCACCTCGCCCCGCATCAGGTCAAGGCTGACATCGCGGATCACCGGGCGGCGGCGGTAGCTTTTCCGCAGGTTCAGGACGCGCAGCCCGGCCTTGCCTTCGGTCAGGGTCAGGCCGGAGGGGGTCATGGGTTGACGCTGGCGGGTACGAAGACGGTGGTGACGCGGCCTTCCATCAGACCGGTGCCCGCGTTCAGATCGACCCGCAGCCGGGTGCCCGAGATGGCGCTGGTTCCCTGCGTCAGAAGCACGTTGCCGGTCATGATGACGATGCCATCGGCAAGGGTATAGACCGCCTCGTCCGACTCGGCGGTTTCCTGGCCGGTCAGCATGGTGACGCCGCCGGTTGCATGCATCCGGCTGATCGCCTTGCCGGTGGCATCATACTCGACCAGAAGTTCGGCCGAACTGAGCCGCAGCACGCCCTGGCCGACCAGGACATTGCCGGTGAACAGCGCCGTGCCGTCTGTCTGGTTGACGCGCAACTGGTCGGCGGTCACCTCGACCGGAAGTCCGGGATCGCCCTTGAGGCTGCTGAAGGCAACCGAGGCCGTCCCCGATTGCGCCATGGCTGCAGGCGAGGCCATTCCCAGGCACAGGACCGCAGCGGTGGCGGTGCGAAGGCGGCGGCGCATGGCTTACCCCTGGGTACTTGTCATCCTGCGGGCAGATATAACAGCCGGACTGCCCCGATGAAATCCACGATATGAGCGTCGGGATGATCCGGGTCGCGGGTGACCTGCATCCGGTCGGACCAGATGGTGCCGAACGGGCTGCTGCCGGTCACGCCGCCCGTCGCATCCAGTTCCCAGGGCACCATGGAGGCGTCCATATTCGGCGAGGCAAGCCGGTAGCCATCCGCAGTGACGATGGTCACGCCACCCGAAAGGGCAAGGGTTTGCAGTGCTGTATCAAGCTGGCCTTCAGGGGCGGCAAGGGTGGCAAGGTTGCCGCCCGGGGTTTCCACCTGCACGGTCAGCGTGCGGGCCGTGCCTTCAGTCACGCTGCCCGGCAGCGGGCGCATCTCGACCGCCGTCACGGTCACTGCCGACCCGTCCGATGTCATGCCGGTAAAGATCGGGGCGGTCAGGCGCGGCTCGCGCAGGCGGTCGGCAAGTTCCGCATCCGATGTCGGCAAAGCCGCGCCCGGGTCAATCTTTCGCGACAGCAGGAACAGGCTGGACAGGATCGCCAGCGCGATCAGCGGCAGCACGATCTTCAGCCAGGCAACCAGCAGCGAATAGCGGTTGTCGGCCGCCATCGGTCACACCACTCCGGCGCGCAGGCAGTCGTGGATGTGCAGGATGCCCACGGCGGCCCGGCTGCCTTCGGGATCAACCACGAACAGGCAGGTGATCTTGCGGTCGTTCATCAGCGCGACGGCACGTTCGGCCAGCGCCTCGGGGCCGATGGTACGGGGATCGCGGGTCATCACCTGATCGGCCGTCAGGTCCAGCAATCCGGCCATGTGACGCCGCAGGTCGCCATCGGTGACGACGCCCGCAAGCCCGCCGTCCCGTCCTGTCACGCCGACCACGCCGAACCCCTTGGCCGACATGGCCAGCAGGGCATCAGACATCGGCGCGCCCGTGGGGACCAGCGGCAGATCGGTGTGCAACAGGTCGCGCACGCGGGTCAGGCGTGCGCCAAGCCGTCCGCCGGGATGGAACAGGCGGAACTGGTCGGGGGTGAACTGGCGATGTTCCATCAGCACCACCGCCAGAGCATCGCCAAGCGCCAGCGCCATTGTGGTGGACGTGGTCGGCACCACGCCGGTATCGCAGGCTTCCGGCACAGGCGGCAGGATCAGCGACACATCCGCCTGCCGGGCCAGCGTCGACTCGGGCCGGGCCACGATGGCAATCAGCGGGATCGAAAAACGGCGCGAATGGGCGATCAGGTCGGCCAGTTCCGGCGTCTCGCCGGAATTCGACAGGACCAGCAGCACATCGCCCCGCATCACCATGCCCAGATCGCCGTGGCTCGCCTCGGCGGGGTGGACGAACTGCGCGGGCGTGCCGGTCGAGGCGAAGGTGGCCGCGATCTTGCGGGCGATATGACCCGATTTGCCCATGCCCGACAGGATCACCCTGCCCTGCGCCGCCAGCAGAAGGTCAACCGCCTGCACGAAACTGTCGCCGACCGTTCCGGCCAGCGCCTGAAGCGCCTCTGCCTCGCGCAGGATGACGCGGTGCGCGGCCGTCAGGAAAGCATCAGTGGTGGAAGAGGTCATTCGGTTCGTCCCAGCCCATGAGGTCCAGTTCGGCCCGGGTCGGAAGGAAGGCGAAACAGCGCAGCGCCATATCAAGCCGCCCCTCGCGGATCAGCCGCGCCTCAAGCTCGGTCTTCAGGCGGTGCAGGTACAGCACGTCAGAGGCCGCATAGTCCTTCTGCGCGTCGGTCAGGTCATCTGCGCCCCAATCCGATGTCTGCTGCTGCTTGGACACATCGACGCCCACCAGTTCCTGCAGCAAGTACTTCAGCCCGTGCCGGTCGGTGAAAGTGCGCACCAGCTTGGCCGCGATCTTGGTGCACCAGACGGGGGCGGTCACCACACCAAGACCGCGGTGCAGCGCCGCAATGTCAAAGCGACCGAAATGAAAGAGTTTCAGAACCTTCGGATCGGTCAGCAGCCGCTGCAGGTTCGGCGCAGACGTCTGGCCGCGCGCGATCTGCACCAGATGTGCATCGCCGTCACCCGAGGAAAGCTGCACCAGGCACAACCTGTCGCGCCGGGGATCAAGCCCCATCGTCTCGGTGTCGATCGCCACCACGGTGCCGAACGACAGACCGTCGGGCAAGTCATTGCGGTAGAAGTGGATTGCCATGTTCTGATCCTCCGAACTGGCACGAAGGACCAATGGTGCCCAGGAGAGGACTCGAACCTCCACGCCTTGCGGCACACGGACCTGAACCGTGCGCGTCTACCAATTCCGCCACCTGGGCAAAGTGTCGTGGAGCGCGATGTACCGGGGGGGTAGGGCAGTGTCAACGGGCTGTCATGAAAATTCGTCGCGGGTCCGGGGTGGGCTTTGGTGCTTGTCCCCTTGGGGCCGAAAAGCTATTCCCGGTGCGACGTGGTCGCAAAGGGCAAAGCCATGAGCAAGCTGGTCACCATCTACGGCGGTTCGGGGTTCGTGGGTCGCTACATCGCCCGGCGCATGGCGAAAGAGGGGTGGCGTGTGCGGGTTGCGGTGCGACGTCCGAACGACGCGCTGTTCGTCAAGCCCTATGGCGTGGTCGGTCAGGTGGAGCCGGTGTTCTGCAACATCCGTGACGACGGATCGGTCCGTGCCGTCATGGCGGGGGCGGATGCGGTGGTAAACTGCGTCGGTGTTCTGAACGAGATCGGCAGGAACGGTTTTCAGGCCACGCAGGCCGACGGGGCGGCGCGGATCGCGCGGATCGCGGCGGAAACCGGGGTGGCGCATCTGGTACAGATTTCGGCCATCGGGGCCGATGCGGCGTCGAACAGCGAATATGCCCGGACCAAGGCTGCGGGAGAGGCGGGCGTGCTGGCTGCCTTTCCGGGTGCGGTGATCCTGCGGCCATCGGTGATCTTCGGGCAGGAAGACCAGTTCTTCAACCGTTTCGCGGGCATGGCGCGGCTGGGGCCGATCCTGCCGGTGGTGGGGGCGGGCACAAAGTTCCAGCCCGTCTATGTCGATGATGTCGCGCAGGCGGCGGTGCTGGGGGCCACGGGGCGCGCGGCTTCCGGCATCTATGAACTTGGCGGGCCGGATGTGGCGACGTTCCGCAGTCTGATGCAGCAGATGCTGGCCGTGATCCAGCGGCGGCGGCTGATCCTGAACATTCCCTTTCCTGTGGCCCGGATGATGGCATGGGGCTTTGACATGCTGCAGGCGGTGACCCTGGGGCTGATCCCCAACGGGATGCTGACGCGCGATCAGGTGCGCAACCTGGCGCGCGACAACGTGGTTGCCAAGGGGGCGCGGGGGTTGGGCGATCTGGGCATCACGCCCACCGCGATGGGGGCCGTCCTGCCGGAATACCTGTGGCGCTACCGGCCTTCGGGCCAGTATGCGGCGATCAAGGATTCGGCCAAGAACCTGCGCAAGACCTGACCCGGCAAGGAATATCCGATGACCGAATCCACGACACTGGTGGCGGCCCTTCTGGGGTTGCTGGAAGGGCTGACCGAGTTCATCCCCGTCTCTTCCACCGGGCATCTGCTATTGGCCGGGCATTTTCTGGGGTTCAACAGCGCGGGCAAGACGTTTGAGGTGGTGATCCAGCTTGGCGCGGTGCTGGCGCTGCTGGTGGTCTATGCGGGCAGGCTGTGGGCGGTGTTCCGCGATGCGCCGTCCGACCCGCAGGCCCGGCGGTTCATCCTGTCGGTTCTGCTGGCATTCCTGCCGGCGGCGGTGGTGGGGGTGCTTGCGCATGACTTCATCAAGCGGGTCCTGTTCGAATCGCCCATGCTGATTGCAGTGATGCTGATCCTGGGCGGGATCGTTCTGCTGTTCGTGGACCGGCTGGCGGTGAACCCGCGGCAGGAGGACGCGATGCAGATGCCCTTGGGCATGGCGTTCAAGATCGGGCTTTTTCAATGCCTTGCCATGGTGCCGGGGGTTTCGCGGTCGGGCGCGACCATCGTGGGGGCGCTGTGGCTGGGGGCAAGCAAGCGGGCGGCGGCGGAGTTTTCGTTCTTTCTGTCGATGCCGACCATGGCGGCGGCGGTGGCTTATGACCTGTACAAGAACCGCGACGTGCTGGACTGGACCGCCTGGAACGAGATTGCCGTGGGCTTTGCCGTGGCCTTCATTTCGGCGCTGTTCGTGGTGCGCTGGCTGCTGGGGTTCGTGAGCCGGCAGGGCTATGCGCTGTTCGGCTGGTGGCGAATCATCGTGGGCGTGGTCGTGCTTGGGGCGCTGTTGCTGGGTTTCTAGGCGGATAGGGAACACCTGCTGACCTAGTTTCGGGGGTCGCATGACAAAAATCCCGCCAGAGGCAGAAAAAACCCGGATATAGGTCAACACTGTTGACTTTTATTCCCCAACAACCGGTCGTATCACGGTTTTCCCGAAGCCTGTCGTGGGAGACGCCGTCATGGCCAACAACCGCATGCTCCAGTTCGTCACCGTGGCGAAGGAGACGCCGGAAAAGCGCCCGCCCAACCTGCGCGCCAAAGATTTCCACGAGATTTACCGCGAGTACGCGGACCAGAAGGCGGCAGAGCAGGCGGGCCGCTGCAGCCAGTGCGGCGTGCCGTACTGCCAGAGCCATTGCCCCTTGCACAACAACATCCCCGACTGGCTGCGCCTGACTGCCGAGGGGCGGCTGCGCGAGGCCTACGAAATCTCTCAGGCGACCAATACCTTCCCGGAAATCTGCGGCCGGATCTGCCCGCAGGACCGGCTGTGCGAGGGCAACTGCGTGATCGAGAATTCGGGCCATGGCACAGTCACCATCGGGGCAGTGGAGAAGTACATCACCGATACCGCCTGGGAAGAAGGCTGGGTCCAGCCGATCCGCCCGCCCGAGGAACGGCTTGAAAGCGTGGGGATCATCGGGGCAGGTCCTGGCGGTCTGGCTGCGGCAGATGTGCTGCGGCGGCGTGGCGTTCAGGTCACGGTCTATGACCGGCATGACCGCGCGGGCGGGTTGCTGACCTATGGGATTCCCGGCTTCAAGCTGGAAAAACCCGTTGTGATGCAACGGATTGCACAGCTTGAACAGGGCGGCGTCGCGTTTGTCCTGAACTGTTCCATTGGCGAGGATCTGTCGTTCGATGCGATCCGGGGCCAGCATGATGCGGTGCTGATCGCGACGGGTGTGTACAAGGCGCGCGACCTGATGGCCCCCGGCGTGGGGGCGGCGGGGATCGTGCCCGCGCTGGATTTCCTGATGGCGAGCAACCGCAAGAGTTTCGGCGACGAGGTGCCGCAGTTCGACGACGGCACGCTGAATGCGTCCGGCAAGCGTGTGGTCGTCATCGGTGGCGGCGACACGGCGATGGATTGCGTGCGCACCGCCGTCCGTCAGGGGGCGGCAAGCGTCAAGTGCCTGTATCGGCGCGACCGGACGAACATGCCGGGCAGCCAGCGCGAAGTGGCGAACGCCGAAGAAGAAGGCGTTGAATTCGTGTGGCTTTCTGCCCCGCGCGGTTTTTCCGGCGGTGCCGTGGTCGATGGCGTGATGGTGCAGCGGATGCGGCTGGGCGCGCCGGATGCAACCGGGCGGCAGGTGCCCGAGATCATCGAGGGCGCGGATTACACCGAGCCTTGCGATCTGGCGATCATGGCCCTGGGGTTCGAGCCGGAGGACCTGCCGACCCTGTGGGGTGTGCCGGAACTGGCGGTCACCCGATGGGGCACGGTCAGGGCCGATTTCCGGACCCATCAGACCAGCCTGCCGGGCGTCTATGCCGCCGGAGATATCGTGCGCGGGGCCAGCCTTGTCGTCTGGGCGATCCGTGACGGACGCGAGGCGGCGGAATCGATCCTGGAGTATCTGGCGCAGCCTGCCGCAGTGGCGGCGGAATAGCTGGAAGGTGTATGGAATGAGTCTGGCATCTGTATGTAGACAAATCCGGTCAGGAATTCCCGGCCGACATCGGACGACCCGTGCCGCCGCTTCGTCGCACGGGGGCATGGCGGTGGGTCTGGCGCTGGCGGTTCTGGCGGTGCCGGGGGCCGGGGTGCAGGCAAAGGAACCGATGACCTTTGTCGCCCCGCCCGGCTGCACCGGATTTCTGACCGTGCAGTCGCGCGGCTGCCGGGTATCGAACCATTACCGCTGCGAGGCGGACCCGCCCGGCGACCAGTGGCGCGCGGATTTCGATCAGGACGGCGTGTTCTTTGTCAGCCGGACCGACGCCGAGGCGCAGTGGGTCGAAAGCTATGACATGAATCCGACCGTGAAGCAGACGCTGAACCCGAACCCCGCCGATCCGGCATCGTTCAGCGACCTGCTGGCGAAGGGTCTGGATACCTTTGACTTTGGCCTGACCGAGGAGACGGGCAAGGCCACCCGCGTGACCGGGTTCGACCGGCTGACCGGGCGGACAGTGACGGTCGATGGCGTGACGCTGCAGGAAACCGAGTTCTCGTTTGCCGAGATCGACAGCGCGGGCACGCTGCTGCGGTCGTCGAAGGGCAACGAATACATCGACCCTGAATTGCGGCTGTTCTTTGCCGGACCGTCCGAGTGGGACAACGGCGATGGCGTGATCCCGGTGGACGGCAGCCCGAAGCAGTTCATCCTGCCCGGCGAGCCCGGCTTTTTCTCGACCCTGCCGATTTTCGACTGCGACGTGACCGTGTCGCGGAACGAGACGGGGCGCGGGCTGCTGCCCGTGTCGGTGAGGCCATGACCGCGCCGCTGACGGGTCATTGCCTCTGCGGGGCGGTGACGGTCACCGTGACGGGCGCGCATGACCCGCGCCCGGGGGCCTGCCATTGCCGGATGTGCCAGCGCTGGTCGGGCGGGCTGTTCCTGTGCTTCAACGCCGAGGCATCGGGGGTCACGGTTGCGGGTGCGGTGACGCGCTTTGCTTCGTCATCCTTTGCCGAACGGGCCTTCTGCCCGGTCTGCGGCAGCCATGTGTGGTTTCGTGATACCGGCAGCGACGTGATCGAACTGATGCCGGGCCTGTTCGACGAAGCCCTTGGCTGGCCGCTGCGGTCGGAAGTCTATGCCGACCGGGCAATGGCGAGCGTGCACCTGCAAGGGGACCATCGCCGGACGACGCAGGCGGAATACGAAGCGAAGAACCCCTTTGTACCGGAGGATGCGCCATGACCCATGACGGGATGATCTTTGACGAGGCCTGGGTTGCCGCCGAAGAGGCGAAGCGCGCGTTCATGAACGAGCATTCGCTGTATCGGGCCGAGGATGAACATTCGTCCTGCGGGGTGGGTCTGGTGGTGGCGATCAACGGCCGGGCCAGCCGCAAGGTGGTGACCGCCGGAATCGACGCGCTGAAGGCGGTCTGGCACCGGGGTGCCGTGGATGCCGACGGCAAGACCGGCGACGGCGCGGGCATTCATGTGCAGATTCCGGCGCGGTTCTTCTACGATCAGGTGCGCCGCACGGGGCACGAACCCGACATGGGCAAGCTGATCGCCGTGGGGCAGGTGTTCCTGCCGCGCACGGATTTCGGGGCGCAGGAACGCTGCCGCACCATCGTGGAAACCGAAGTGCTGCGGATGGGGCACTACATCTATGGCTGGCGGCATGTGCCGGTGAATACCGAGGTGCTGGGCGACAAGGCCAACGCGACGCGGCCCGAGATCGAGCAGATCCTGATCCGCAACGAGAAGGCGATCGACGACGAGCAGTTCG
>JAAFHX010000010.1:0-30007 GCA_013297695.1 Rhodobacterales bacterium
TAGTTCGCCAACCCCACGCCGACCCCGATCGCCAGCGCAATCAACAGGCCGTGCAGCACCAGCGCATCATCGGTGTTCATGGCTTTCAGCGCGACCGTGCCGGCCAGCGTCATGGTCGAAGGCACCGAAAGGTCGATGTTGCCGGGGCCAAGGGTGATGACGAACATCTGCCCGATGCCGACCAGCACCGAAAAGGCGGCAAAGGTAAAGGCCGCCTGCGACAGCCCGCCCGTGCTGGCCCCCGCCGTGACGGCGATGGTCGCAAGCCAGACCGCGACCGCCGCCACGAACGACCAGACCCAGGGCCGCGCCAGAAGCCTGCTCATCGCGCCCGCCCCTTCTCCAGCCGGTTCAGCGCCAGCCGCAGCGCCAGCACTGCGATCAGGATCGCCCCCTGCGCGCCGATCTGCCAGTCGGGCGAGATGCGCAGGAACGACAGGAACGACCCCGCCAGCGTCAGCGTCAGCGCCCCGATCACCGCCCCGATGGGCGAAATGCGCCCGCCGGTGAACTCGCCGCCGCCAAGGATCACCCCTGCGATGGACAAAAGCGCATAGCGCAGCGCGATGTTGGCATCGGCGGATGTGGTCAGCCCCACCAGCGCGATCCCCGCCGCCACCGCGAAACAGGCGGCCAGCGCATAGGCCAGCGCGCGGGCCCGCACCACCGACCAGCCCGCCCGCTCCACCGACCGCTGGTTGCCGCCGACACCCCGGATCAGCACGCCCAGAGAGGACCGCATCAGCAGCAGATGCGCCAGCACCGCGACCCCCAGACTGGCCCATATCGCCATCGGGAACAGAGGCGGCTTGGCGGTCATCACGGCCCGCGCCCAGGTCGGCGCGGTACCGCCCGGCGCAGGCAGGATCAGCACCGCAAGCCCCGCCCAGACGAAGCTCATCCCAAGGGTCACCACGATGGAGGGCAGGTTGCGCAGGTGGATCACCACGCCAAGCCCCGCATAGACGGCAATGCTTGCAGCCAGGATCAGCAGCCCCAGCAGCGGCGTGTCGTGCAGAAATGTCGCCGCAACACAGGCCACGAAACTGACAAAGGTGCCAAGCGACAGGTCCAGATCGTTGACCGCCATGATGATCATCTGCGCGATGGTCGCCAGCGCGATGGGCACCGCCAGGTTGAACAGCAGGTTCAGCCCGGTATAGCTCATCGCGCGGGGTTGCAGCCAGAACACGCCCGCCAGCAGTGCTGCCAGCGATAGCGCGGGCACCAGAAGGCGCAGGGTCTCGGACGACAGCCTCATGCAGCGGCCTCGGCGAAAGATGCGGTCAGGATCGCGGCTTCGGTGATGCTTTCGCCCGCCAGTTCGGCGGCAATGGCCCCGTCGCGGAACACATAGACCCGGTCGCACAGGGTCATTTCGTCGATCTCGGTCGAATACCAGACAAAGGTGCGGCCCCGGTCGGCCTCGGCGCGCAGGGTGGCATAGACCTCCTGCTTGGTGCCGATATCGACGCCGCGCATGGGATCATCCATCAGGACGACGGGCGCGCGGCCAGAAAGCGCCCGCGCGAACAGCACCTTCTGCTGGTTGCCGCCCGACAGCGACAAGATGGGAAGCCCCATGTCGGGCGTGCGGATGCCGATGCGGGCCTGCCAGTCGGTGCCGCGCTCGGCCTCGGCCGCCCGGTCCAGCACGCCGCGCCGCGACAGGTCGGGCAGGGTCGCGGCGGTCAGGTTGCGCAGGATGCTCCACAGATCGAAGGTGCCGTTCAGCCGCCGATCACCCGCCACGAAGGCCACGGCGGGGGTGCGGGCGGGCCACCAGTTCGGGCTGTGCCGTTCATGCAGGTCCAGCAGCATCTCGGTCTGGCCATGCCCGCCAAGGCCCGCCAGCCCCACGATCTCGCCTCGGGCGGCGCGGAACGGCAGGCCGCGCGGCGGATCGACGCGCAGCACCTCGGCCCCTGCGGCGGCGCTGCGCCGCGCGCCCGCCGCGCGTGCCGTGCTGCCCATCGCGGCCACCAGCGTCGCATGGGTGAACCCGCCCTGCGGCCGTTCATCCACGATGCAGCCATCCTTCATCACCACGATCCGGCTGGCGGTGTCCAGAATCTCGTCCAGGATATGCGAGATCAGGATCACCGACCCGCCCGCCCCCACGAACCGGCGCACATGGGCCAGCAGGTGCGCCGCCAGCCCGGCGTCCAGCGACGAAGTCGGCTCGTCCAGGATCACAAGGCGCGGCGCGGTGCCGGCGGTGGAGAAGGCCATGGCGATTTCCACCATCTGCCGCCGTGCAATCGACAGCGTGCCGACGGTGGCCTGCGGGTCGATGCCGTGGCCGGGAAAGACGGTGTCAAGGCTTTCCGCGATCACCTTCCGCGCCCGCACCCGCCAGCCCGCGCCGCCCAGATCGCGGTGCATCAGGCGGGTATTCTCGATCACCGTCAGGTTGGGGCACAGCGACAGTTCCTGAAACACACAGCGCAGACCCAGACTGCGGGCCAGCGCGATGCCATATCCGCGCAGGGGCTGGCCCTGGGCCGATATCTGGCCGCGCTGCGGTGTCAGCCCGCCGTTGATGACGGAGACGATGGTGGACTTGCCCGCCCCGTTGTGCCCGACCAGCCCGATGCATTCGCCGGGCATCATGCGCAGCGACACGCCGTCAAGCGCCGTCACCTCGCCAAAGCGCACAAGCGCATCGGCCACATCCAGAAGCGGAAGGTCAGAGGATACGGCCATGATCAGTTCACAGCAGGTGCCGCCCGCCGGGGAAAGGTCTCCGGCGGGCGGCGGATGCCTTACTTCGCCCCCTCGATCACCTTGATCGCGTCTTCCTGGCTGTATTCGACGTTGGCCACGCCGCCCGCCTGGGTGGTGGCCAGATTGGCTTCCAGCGTGTCCTGGTCGATCCGCAGGAAGGGCACGGTCAGGTCCTTGGGCACGTCCTTGCCGTCGAGGATTTGCTGGGCGACCCAGAAGGCCAGCGTGGAAACACCGGGCGCAATGGAGACCGACATCGTCTCGTAGCCGTTTGCGTCCTTCTGTTCCTTCCACCACTTCAACTCATCCTCGCGGTTGCCCATGATGATCTTGGGCATCGGACGGCCTGCGGCGGCAAAGGCCTGCGCGGCCCCATAGCCGTCGCCGCCCTGCGTGACCACGGCGGCCACCTCGGGCAGCGAGGGCAGGATGCCCGCGACCGCCTTCTGCGCCACGTCCTGCGCCCAGTCGCCGTGCACCGACCCGACGATGGTGAACTTCGGGTTCTCGGCCACGCCCTCATGGATGCCCGCAGAAATCTCGTCATCGACGAAGACGCCCGCAAGGCCCCGGATTTCCAGCAGGTTGCCGCCGTCGGGCATCTTGTCGGCCAGATAGGTCACCTGATCCTTGCCCATCTGCTTGAAGTTCACCGCGATGCGCCAGGCGCAGGGCTCGGTCACGATCCCGTCAAAGGATACCACGGTGATCCCTGCATCGCAGGCCTCCTTGATCGCCCCGTTCAGCGCGGTGGGCGAGGCCGCGTTGATGACGATGGCATCATAGCCCTGCAGGATCATGTTCTGAATCTGCGCGGCCTGTTCGGTCGCCTGGTTCTCGGCGGTGGTGAAGGCGTCTGCTGCCGCCACGGTGCCTGCGGCCACCGCAGGGGCGGTGATCTTGTCCCAGCTTGTCAGCATGGCCTGACGCCATGAGTTCCCGGCATAGTTGTTTGACAGGGCAATCTTCTTGCCCGAGGTGTCGGCCATCGCCTGCGGCGCACCAAGCGCCAGCGCTGCAGACAGCAGAAGCATCATTCTGGTGGTCATGTCTTCCTCCCTGAAAGAACCGGCCCGGCGGGCATGGTGTCGTGACGGACCCCGGCCCGAATTTCTCGCGTACCGGCAGGCAGACAATGAGACAGCCGAGAGATTCTGTATAGCCGTCTTTTCAGATGTATGGCCCCTGGCGGCGCCGTCAGGCGGTCGGGTCCGGCAACCGCAGAAAGAACCGCACCATCCGGTCCGATGCATCTGGACCCGCCGCATCGGCGAAGGACCCCGCCGCATCGCCACCCGACCAGGCATGCCCGGCCCCGTCAATCTGCCAGTTCTCGGCCCGCGCCACGCCATCCGGCCCGGCAAAGACAGCGCGCTGCCAGCCGCGCCCGCCGTCCGTGCCGCGCGTGATCTGCGCAGGCCCCGCGTCCGCACCACGCGCCCGGTCGATCAGGCGCTGCGCGTTCGACGGGTGCACCGTGGTGTCGGCGCTGCCATGGAACACGACGGTGCGCACCCCTTCGGCCCGCGTGGCCTGCGACCGGCCCACCGGGGCCGCGCCGCGCATCGCAGCCAGGGCCGAGCCGAGGTCGCTCGCCGCCCCGGCAGGCAGGCCGGAATGCACACCGACCGCCGCGAAGACATCGGGATACACCTCGCCCAGCACCGCCGCCATCGCCCCGCCAGCCGACAGCCCGACCACGAAGACCGCGTCGCGGTCCAGCGTGAATTCGGTCATCAGCGCGCGCGTCAACCCGGCCAGGATCGCGGGTTCGCCCGCCTCGCGCCCCTGATCGCCGGGGCGGAACCAGTTCCAGCAGCGCTGCGCGTTGTCGGTGCCGGTCTGGCCGGGCCAGGCCACCGCCAGCCCGTGCGCCTCGGCCACCGCGTTCATGCCGGTGCCGCGCGCGAAATCGTCAGGGTCCTGCGTGCAGCCGTGCAGCATCAGGATCAGCCCGCGCGGCGCACCCTGCGCCGAGGCGGGCAGATACAGCCGATAGTCGCGCGCGCCCTGGGGCCCGGAAAAGTGACGCCAGTCCCATGTGGCCCCGGAGGGCAAGCCGTCTGCTGTCGGTGCCCCCGCGGCGCGGGACCTGCGCAGGCCGGCCATCACCTGTCGCAGACTCTGGCCGACCTTGCCGCGCCTGCCTTTGGGCAAAGGTGCGGCGTCCGGCCTGCGCGCCGACTGCCCAAGCGCCTGCAGGATGACCTGCGTCGCCGCATCCAGATTTCCGGCGCGGGTCAGGTCGGCCGCGCGGCGCATCGCGGCGGCAAAGTCTTCGGACATTCGGGGTTCCTTCGGGGTCATGGTCAAAAGGTCAGGCCAGACGGTCGGCCAGCGCCGCGCGCACGGCAGGGCTGGCCTGCAAGGCCCCCAGCACGGTCAGGCTGCCGATCGCGGCGCGCGCCAGTTCCGGCGTCACGTCGGGCGCGATGCGGGCAAGACCAACGACGCGGATCGCAAGCTGTTCCCCCCGCGCCACCGCCGCCTCCAGCTCGGCGCGGCCAAAGGCGCAAAGGCCAAGCTCCAGCGTCTGGCGCTGCAGCGCCGCCGCCACCGGAGCCGATTGCACGTCAAGCTGGCGGCGGATCGCCGTGCGGATGAAGTCGCTGCGGTTCTGGTAAAAGCCTTCCTGCACCAGAAGATCGATCCGGCCCAGATCGACATAACCGAGATTGATCGTGATCTTCTCGGTCTCGCCCTGTCTGTCGCGGCCGGAATCCGACATATTCCATCCCTTTACCATCCATACGCCTTCCATAGGGCATATGCTGCATCGCAGCAAGCCCTATTCGACGGGTATCAGCATGGCCCGGTCCCGCAGGGTCATGCCGAAGCCGGGGGCGTCGGGCACGGTCAGGCGACCGTTTACCGGCACCGGCTCGCCCGTGAACAGATCGCCGAAGACCGGCTGAACCGTGCGGCCATCGGGGCTGGCGGCGACGTATTCGCAAAAGGCGGGGCCGGTCTGGCTGGCGATGAAGTGATAGGAATAGGGGCCGCTGCCGTGCGGGATGACCGGAATGTCATAGGCCGCCGCATGGGCCGCGATGCGCAGCGTCTCGGTCAGCCCACCCACCCACATGACATCGGGCTGCAGGATATCCACCAGCCGCTCGGCAATCAGTTGGCGAAAGCCATAGCGGGTGTATTCATGTTCCGCCGTGGTCCAGGTCAGCGTCGGGTGGGCGGCCCGGATCGCGCGGTAGCCTTCGGTATCGTCGGGCGACAGCACCTCTTCCCACCAGTGGATGTTCAGGGGTTTTGCCGCCTCGGCCAGCCGGATCGCATAGTTCGCGGTCAGCGCCATGTAGCAATCCACCATCAGCGGATAGTCCGGCCCGACCGCCGCCCGGTGCGCGGCCAGGAAATCGAGGTTCGCGCGCAAGCCTTCCTCGCCGTCGAAAGGCCCGTGCGGCAGGGGCACCTTTGCCCCCCAGAAGCCCATCTGCTTGACCGCCCCGGCCTGGGGCGAGGTGCAGTAGAACATGATCTCGTCGCGGCTGAGGCCCCCGATAAGGTTGTAGACCGGTTCCTGCCGCAGCCTGCCCACAAGGTCCCACAGCGCCAGATCGACGGCGGAAATCGCCATGACCGGCAGGCCCTTGCGCCCGTAGGGCAGCGAACTGCGGTACATCTGGTCCCAGATGCGGTTGATGTTGCGCGCATCCTGACCAACCAGAAAGCGCGCGAAATGGTGGCGGATCAGCCAGCCCGCAGGCACCCCGCCCGACCCGGTGGCCACCCCCGTCACGCCGCCTTCGGTCTCGATCTCGACCACCAGCGCGCCCAGCACGCCGATCCCCCAGCTTGACCGCCGCGCGCGGTACTCCGGATGGCCCGACATCGGATTGGCGATCAGGCTGTCGACCAGCCAGTGCTGCGCCGCGCCGGGCTTGAAATAGGTGCCCGCCCCTGCGGTGGGGTCCAGCGTAAAGACCCTGACTTCGGCGATCCGGAACGGATTGGTCATGGCAGGTAGAAGACGCGCGTCAGCGGCACCTGCACCGGCACATTGTCGGGGTGGCATTCCATCACGTCGCGCATGTGGGCCCACCAGCGGCGCATCACCTCGGTTTCCGGCAGACGGTCGATGGTGTGGTCGTCGGCCCGGGTCAGGATGCCGAACAGATGGTGCGTCTGGGGGTCAAGCCAGATCGAATAGTCGGAAATGCCTGCGTCTTTCAGTGCCGCGACAAGGTCGGGAAAGATCTCGTCATGCCGCCGTTCGTATTCGGCGGCCTGTCCGGGGTGCAGGTTCATGCGAAAGGCGATGCGGTCCGGCATGGGGTTCTCCTTTGGTCAGGGCTGGCGCAGCCGGTCCATCGTCTGCAGCGTGGTGTCGCGGATCTGTTCCAGATGGCGGCGGTAGGCGGCGGCAGCGGCATCGGGGTTGCGCGCCATCACCGCCTCGGCCACGTCGATGTGCTGGGCCGTGCTGATCGCGATGGTGCCGGGAACCGAGGCCGCCGCGCGGCGGAAATCAAGGCCAAGGTCGTACAGCCCCTGCGAAACGGTGGCCAGCAGCGGGCTGGCGGCCCCGGCGTTCAGCGCCTGATGAAACTCGATGTCCAGCAGGCGGAACCCGACCGGATCGTCGGTAAAGGCCGCCCCGTCCACTGCCAGTTTCAGGATGCGGCGGCGCAGGTCCGGTCCCGCGCGGTCGGTGCACAGCCGCACCAGCGCGCAATCCACCGGCACCCGTGCCTCGAAATGGTCGTTCGCGTCGAAATCCGCCACGCTGAGCATCGCGTTGAACGGGGCCACCAGCCGCGCGGGCGACAGGTCGGTGACGGTATAGCGCCCGCCCTGCCGGCTTTCCAGAACGCCCATGATGGTCAGCGCCTTGAGCGCCTCGCGCAGCGGCGGGCGCGAGATGCCGAAGGCGATGGTCATCTGCGCCTCGGTCGGCAGCCGGTCGCCGGATTTCAGGTTACCCGACTTTATCATCCCCATGATCCGGTTGGCCACCTGTTCCGAGATCGACCGCCGCTCGATCTCCGGCCCGGCAAAGCCCGCAGACTGGTCTGCCACACCGCCCAACTGTTCGAAGGCCGGGCCGTCGGGGGGGATCGGAGACAGCGCGCGCATGGGCTACAGGCCAAGACGGTAGAAAGCGTTCGCGTTGTCGCGGTAGATCGCCCGCGTTTCGGCGCCTGACAGGCCAAGGTCGGCAAAGGCCCGGTCCAGCACCTCGACCCACCCGGTCATCGTGGTCGCCTGCAACAGGATCGGCCAGTCACCGCCATAGATCGTGCGGTCGGTGCCGAAGGCGTCGAGCGTGGCCGCGATATAGGGGCGCAGGTCGGCGTCGGTCCAGGTGCCATGATCCGCCTCTACGGCCAGGTCCGACAGCTTGATCCACAGGTTCGGGCGCTTTGCCAGGAACGCCACATCGTCGCGGAACTGCTGGATCGCGCCTTCGGCGATGCCGGGTTTGCCGCAATGATCCAGGATCAGCGGCACCTCGGGCACGCGCAGCACGAATTCGCGCACGATGTCCATCTGCGTGTGGTTCACGTTGATCTCGAAATGCCAGCCGAACTTGCCCAGCAGGTTCACCCCCGCGATGAAGTCGTCCGACAGGGTCAGCGCGCGCGGGTCGCGGTCGAACTCCACGATCCGGCGGATGCCCTTGACCGTCGGGTGACGGTCCTGCATCTGCCGCAGGATCGGTTCGGCCCGCAGGCCCCATTCCAGCGGGGCCATCGGCACGATGCCGCGGATGCGCGGGTCGCGCGCGGCCTCGGCTTCGACAAAGGCGATCTCTTCCAGATACTGCCCGCCGCCGTCCCAGAAGTCGGCATAGCATTCCAGAAACACCATCGCCTCGATCTGCACATCACCGCAGTCGCGGGCGTAATCCTCGACGTGACAGGGGTGGCCGAACAGCGGGTGGCCGTCAAAGGCGGAATAGCGCAGGCGGGTCTGGTCCCAGACATGCAGATGCGTGTCGATGATCGGAAAGTCCGGCATGGACGCCCTCATTGGCGAAACGGAGACGGATCAGAGGCGGATCGGCACCGGAACGGCACGCGGCACCCCCGCCCCTGGACCAAAGATTTGGACGCCGGGATTAAACTTGTCAAACCAATTTTTGTCTGACAAGTTGCACTCAAGTTGGCGCGGGGTGCCCCCCTTGCGCCCCGGCAACAACAGGACTGCAGCGTTGATCAGCCTTTCCCCCCTGTGGTTCGCCTGACAATGGACAGCGGCAGCAACCCCGTCCTTCTGTCGGCGCGCGGCATTGCCAAGCAGTTCGCGGGGGTCGAGGTGCTGAGCGATGTCAGCCTTGACCTGAGGCGGGGCGAGATTCACGCGTTGCTGGGGGAAAACGGGGCGGGCAAATCGACCTTTGCCAAGATCATCGCCGGGGTGCACCGACCCACGCGCGGCACGCTGGTGCTGAACGGGCAAGAGGTGGACATTGCCAACCCCATCGTCGCCCAACGCCTTGGCATCACGCTGATCCATCAGGAACCGATTTCCTTTCCCGATCTGTCGGTGGCCGAAAACCTGGTGCTGGGCCGCGATGCGGGGGCACCGCTGGCCCGTGTTCCCTGGGCGCGGATGCTGGCCGAGGCGCGCGCGACGATGGGCCTTCTGGGCGTGTCCATCGACGTCACGCGCCCGATGCGCGGGCTGTCCATCGCCGATCAGCAGATGGTCGAGATTGCCCGGGCCCTGGCATCCGACAGCCGCCTGATCCTGATGGACGAACCGACCGCCCCCCTGACCCCGAAAGAAGTGGCGACCCTGTTCACCATCGCCCGCCGCCTGCGCGACGAAGGGCGCACGGTGATCTTCATCTCGCACCGGCTGGAAGAGGTGCGCGCGCTGTGCGACCGGGTGACCATCTTCCGCGATGGCCGGAAAGTGGCGACCGAACCGACCGCCGCGCTGGCCGATGCCGACATCATCCGCCTGATGATTGGCCGGCCCTTGAAGGAATACCTGCACAAGACCAAGACCCAGGTCGGCGACGTGGCGCTGAAGGTGACCGGGTTGACCCGCCCCGGACTGTTCCGCGACATCAGTTTTCAGGTGCGGCGGGGCGAGGTCGTGGGGCTGGCCGGGCTGGTCGGCGCGGGCCGCACCGATGTGGCGCAGGCGATCTTCGGCATCGCACCCGCCGAACAGGGCAGCATCGAGGTGGCCGGCCGCCCCGTCCGCATTCCCGACCCGGCGGCGGCCATCGCCCTGGGTCTTGCCTTTGTGCCCGAGGATCGCGCACAGGCGGGCATCTTCCGGTCGCTGCCGGTGGACCAGAACATCACCGCCGCCGTGCCCCGCCGCATCGCCCCCGTGCTGTTCATCCGCCGCGCCGTGGAACGGGCGCTGGCCGTCGAGGCCGTCAAGCGCCTGCGCATCCGCCTGGCCACCCTGCGCCAGCCCATCGGAGAGCTTTCGGGCGGCAATCAGCAAAAGGCGATCCTGTCGCGCTGGCTTCTGACCGATCCGCAGGTGCTGATCCTGGACGAACCCACGCGCGGCATCGACATCGGCGTGAAGGCCGAGTTCTACGACCGCATCGGCGAACTGGCCGCCGACGGGCGGGCGATCCTGCTGATCTCGTCGGAACTTCCCGAACTGCTGGCGCTGTGCGACCGCATCCTTGTCATGTCCGAAGGCCGGCTGACCGCCGAACTGCCGCGCGCGCAGGCCACGCAAGAGGCGATCATGCAGGCCGCCGTGCCGCGCCTTCAGGGCGTTGCCGCATGACCGGATGGCGCAGCCTTTTGTTGCGCCGCGAGACGGGCATCGCCGTGATGATCGTGCTGTTCTGCCTGGCGGTGGGGGCGGTCAAGCCGCAGTTCCTGACGCTGAACAGCCTGCGGATCATCCTCTTGCTGACGCCGCTGATCCTGATCGGCGCGATGGGGCAGATGCTGGTCATCGTGGCGCGGCATGTGGACCTATCCATCGGCTCGATCCTGGGGCTGACGGCGATGGTCGCAGGCATGATGTTCCGCTATGCTCCGGAGGTGCCCTGGCCGCTGGCCTTTCCGCTGGCCATCGGGCTTGGCGCGGTGCTGGGGCTGGTCAACGGTGCCCTGGTGACGCTGTTCCGCCTGCCCGCGATCATCGTGACGCTTGGCACGCTGTCGCTGTATCGGGGGATGACCTTCATCATCTCGGACGCGAAACAGATCGACCGGCAGTATGTTCCCTCGGCGCTCAAGGCGATGTCGCAGACCTCGCCCGTCTTCGGCATTCCCTGGATCATCTTCATCGCTTTCGGCGTGGCCCTGCTGACCTGGTGGTTCGCGATGCACACGCGCATCGGGCGGCAGGTCTTTGCGCTTGGCTCCAACCCCGTGGCGGCCCCCCTGCGCGGGATCAACGTGACCCGCGTGACGCTGACGGTCTTTGCCATTTCGGGCGCGCTGTCGGGGCTGGCCGGCATCATGTATGCCAGCCGTTGGGGCTTCGTGAACCCGTCGAACACCGGCAACGGGTTCGAGTTTCAGGTGATTGCCGCCGTGGTGATCGGCGGCGTGTCGATCAACGGCGGGGTCGGCACGGTGCCGGGTGTGGTGCTGGGCGTGCTGCTGCTGGGCTGCGTTTCGGCGGCGCTGCCGCTGCTGGGGATACCGGGCACGACGCAAAGCGCGATCTACGGCGCAGTGATCCTGATCGCGCTGGTGATCGACCGGATGGTGCGGATGCAGGGCCGGACCCGTGGCACGCAAAGGGCGGGCGCATGACGGAAACCTCTGCCACCGCGCGGGATGCGGCCCCGCCCCGGCCCCTGTGGCAGGTGCTGCTGATCCGCCCCGAGATGATGACGCTGATCCTGCTGCTGGTCGGCATCTTCGCAGGCAGCCAGTTGTCCGAGTTCTTTCTGGACACCGACTACATCCTGAAAAGCTTTACCCTTTCCGCCGAATTCGCGATGGTGGCGCTGGTGCTGACGCTGGTCATCATTGCGGGCGAGATCGACCTGTCGCCTGCCGCAAACATGGCGCTGTCGGCCTGCCTGTTCGCCTGGGTTCAGGCGGCGGGCGTGCCGCTGCCGCTGGCGGTGCTGGTGGGCCTGGGGGCCGGGCTGGCGATGGGGGCGCTGAACGGCGCGCTGGTGATCGGGCTGCAGATCCCGTCGATCATCGTGACCATCGGCACGCTGATCCTGTATCGCGGGCTGGCGCAGATCATCGCGGGCGACAAGTCGATCCGCGTGCCCGAAAGCTTTGTCGGCATCAATGACGTGATGGTGGCGGGCATCCCGCTGCCGGTGATCCTGTTCTGCCTGCTGGCGCTGGTGCTGGGGCTCCTGCTGGGCACCACGATCTTCGGGCGGCAGATCTACCTTGTGGGCACGAACGAGGTCGCGGCCCGCCATGCCGGGGTGCGGTCGGCCCGCATCCGGATGATCCTGTTCCTGATGATGGGCCTGGTCAGCGCCGTGGCCGGGCTGATGACAGCCTCGCGCCTCGGCTCGGTCCGCTATGACCTTGGGCTGGGGGGAGAGTTGCAGATGGTGCTGATGGCGATGCTGGGCGGGACCTACATCTTCGGCGGGCGCGGGACCATTCTGGGCACCTTTCTGGCGGCCTGGCTGCTGGTGATCGTCACCACCGGCATGATCGTGGCGAACGTGCTGCCCGCCTGGCAGTTGTGCGTGCTGGGCCTGCTGCTGATCGTGTCGATCATCGCCACGAACCTGATCTATTCCCGCACCCAGAGGTAGCGGGCTGAAGGCGCCGGGCAATCCGGCACCCAACGCAAGGAGGAGGATACAATGCTGAGGAAATCCACGCTGATCGGGCTGACCGCCGGTCTGGCGATGCTGGCGGGGGCGGCCATGGCCGAACCGCTGAAGATCGTCTACATCGGCAAGAACACCGGCAACCCCTATTTCGACAGCATCACCGGGGGTTTCGAGGATGCCTGCAAGTCGCTTGGCTGCGAATTCGAATTCGTGGCCCCCGCGACCGCCGAGGCGACCAGCCAGATTCCGTTCATCGAGGCGCAGATCCAGCGCGGCGTGAACGTGATCGGCATTGCGCCGAACAGCCCCGATGCGCTGAACGAGGTGCTGGCCAGCGCCCGCGAAAAGGGCATCCTCGTGCTGACCGTGAACGGCGACATCACCGGCAGCGAACAGTACCGCGATGCCACCATCCTGCCGGTCAACTTCGACATCGTGGGCCGCGACCAGGTGGAGCTTGTCGGCTCGCTGATCGGGTACGAGGGCGAGATTGCCATCCTGTCGGCCACGACCGAGGCCCCCGACCAGAACAAGTGGATCGTGGGCATGAACGAGACGCTCAAGTCCGATCCGAAATACGCCAAGATGAAACTCGTCGCGACCGTCTACGGCGATGACCAGCCCGAGAAATCCACCACCGAGATGGAGGCGCTGCTGGCCAACTTCCCGAACCTGAAGGGCGTGATCGCCCCGACCACGGTCGGCATCGCGGCGGCGGCGCAGGTCGTGCAGTCGCGCGGGCTGGCCGAAACGGTGAAGGTGACGGGCCTTGGCCTGCCGTCAGAGATGCGCGACTTCATCAAGGACGGCACGGTCACCGCGTTCCAGCTCTGGTCGCCCTACAACGAAGGCTGGCTGGCCGTGCACTTTGCCAAGGGCGTGCTGGACGGCTCGATCAAGAACGAGGTCGGCGGAACCTTCGAGGTGCCGAACCTGGGGACGATCACGATCAACCCCAACAACAGCATCAACACCCAGGCCGAACTGACCACCTTTGACGCCAAGAACATCGACGAATTCAACTTCTGATCCGTCGAGAACAAGCGGGGGGCGTCTGCCTGGTGCCCCCCGATCCGGCCCGGCACAGCAAGAACGGAACCAAGCGACATGAATGCAATCGATCTGGCAGGCCGCGTGGCCATCGTCACCGGCGGGGCACAAGGCATCGGGCTTGCGGTGGCGCGGCGGTTTCTGGCGTCAGGCGCAAAGGTGTGCCTGTTCGACATGGACGAGGCCGCGCTTGGGGCCGCCCGCGCCGAACTGGGCGACGGCGTGAGGGCGCAGGTCGTGAACATCACCGACCTGCCGGGGCTGGAGGCCGCGCATGCGGCGACCGAAGCGGCGCTTGGCCCCGTGGCCCTGCTGGTCAATTCCGCAGGCGTGGCCGGACCCAACGCCACGCTGGACGAATACGACCCCGACGAATGGCGGCGTGTGGTCGAGATCAACCTGAACGGCACCTTCTACATCAACCGCGTCGTGATCCCGTCGATGAAGGCGCAGAATTACGGGCGGATCGTGAACATCTCGTCCGTCGCGGGGAAAGAGGGGAACCCGAAGCTGGCCGCCTATTCCGCCGCCAAGGCCGGGGTGATCGGGCTGACCAAGTCGCTTGGCAAAGAGGTTGCGGGCTACAACATCGCCGTCAATGCCGTGACCCCCGCCACCGCCAAGACCCGCATTCTTGACAGTCTGACCCCGGAATTCATCGAGTACATGAAGGTGCGCATCCCGCGCGGCCGGTTCCTTGAAGTCGAGGAAGCCGCCGCGATGATCGCCTGGCTGGTCAGCGCCGAAAACAGTTTCACCACCGCCTCGGTGTTCGACCTGTCGGGCGGGCGCACGACGTACTAGGCTGCAACAGACACCCCTGCCACGGAGCCTGCGCCCCATGACCGCCCCACCGTCCTCGATTGGCCCGGCCTGGACCGGCCCGCTTGGCCCCCGCTTCGTGGACCGCACGGCGCACCGGCTGTGGCTGCTGAACCAGGCGCAGCGGCTGTTCGACCTGTTCGGGCGCGGCAGTATCAATCCGGCGGGCGGGTTCCATGTGCTGGCCGATGACGGCGCCCCCCTGCCCGGTTCCCTGCGCCAGGTGCACGAGACCTGCCGGATGATCCACTGCTTTGCCATCGGCCACCAGATGGGCCTGCCCGGGGCGGATGCAATCGTGGATCACGGGATGCGCTGGCTTTGGGCGGGCCATCGCGATGCCGCGCAGGGCGGCTATTTCTGGGGGGTCGATGACAGCGGCCCGGTCAATCCGCTGAAACAGGCCTATGGCCATGCCTTCGTGATCCTTGCGGCCTCTTCGGCCAAGGTCATCGGCCACCCGGATGCCGACCGGCTGCTGGCCGATGTCGAAGACGTGCTGATGCACCGCTTCTGGGATGACACGGCAGGGGCCACGACCGAGGAATACGGGCGCGACTGGACGCCGCTTGGCGACTATCGTGGCCAGAACAGCAACATGCACCTGACCGAGGCGCTGATGGCGGCCTACGAGGCGTTCGGGCAGGACCGTTTCCTGCACATGGCCGAGCGTATCGCCACCCTGTTCATCGACCGTCACGCCCGCGCCGCAGGCTGGCGTGTGCCCGAACACTATACGGCCAACTGGACCGTGGACCTTGCCTACGAAGGCGACCCGATGTTCCGCCCTGCCGGGACCACGCCCGGCCATGCGCTGGAATGGTCGCGCCTGCTGGTGCAGTTGTGGGAACTGGGCGGGCGGACGAAGCCGTGGCTGCTGGAGGCGGCACAGGGCCTGTTCCACAAGACCACCGCCATCGGCTGGGATGCGCGGACCGGCGGGTTCTACTACACGCTCGGCTGGGACGACCGCCCGGCCCGGTCGGATCGCTACTGGTGGCCCTGCGCCGAAGGGATCGGGGCGGCGGCGGTGCTGGCCTCGGTCTGCCCGGACGACCCGGCCTATGAGGGGTGGTACCGCCGCATCTGGGGCTTTGTGGATGCCCACCTGATCGACCACCGCCACGGCGGCTGGTTCGCGGAACTGGACGACCGGCTGTCCCGTGTCAGCACCGTGTTTGTCGGCAAGCCCGACATCTATCATGCGCTTCAGGCCTGCCTGATCCCGCTGCTGCCTGCCAGCGGATCAATCACGCGCGGCCTGTCGGGGACCGGGGCAAACCGCCTTCTGACCTAGACCGGCAGCGCGTGCAGCCAGGCCATGCGCGCGGCAAGGTCTGGCGCAGCGAAGGCGAGCGATCCCATCACCACGGTTTCCGCCCCCGCAGACCGCAGCAGGGGCACCGTGGTGTCGCGGATGCCGCCATCGGCGGCCAGCACGATCCGACGTCCGGAGGCGGCGATCAGGCCCGCCGCCTCGCCAAGGCGCGCGGTCGCCGTCGGGTCCAGCCCCTGCCCCTTGACCCCGATGGCGGTGCCCAGCAGCGTCAGCATGTCCAGCCGCTCAAGCCAGGGTTTCGCCCGTGCCACCGGCGTTTCGACCCGAAGCACCATGCCCGCCGCCTTGCCGTACGACGCGATCCGGTCCAGCCCTTCGGCAGCATTCGCATTCTCGGCATGCAGGCTGATCAGGTCGGCCCCGGCTTCGGCGAACTGGTCGATCTGCGCCAGCAGCACCGCATCGGCCACCATCAGATGCACATGGATCGGCAGCGCCGTTTCTGCCCGCAGCCGCGCCACAAGGTCGGGAAAGAACAAGAGCGCAGGGGCGAAATGCCCGTCGGCCACATCGACATGCAGGATATCGGCATGGGGTGTGATCCGGGCAAGATCATCGGCCAGCCGGATCAGGTCGGCGGACCACATCGAGTATTCGGCCAGCAGCCGGTGGCGGGGCAGCCGGGCGATCCAGTCGGGCGCGGGGGCGGGCATGGTCAGAACTCCTGCAGGAAATCGGTCATGGCGGCGGCCAGCGCCGCCAGATGCGCGGGCTTGTCGCGCCCCTTGGGCGGCAGCGTCACCAGCCGCGCCCCCGGGATCAGGGCCGCCAGCGCCTGCGCATGGGCAATCGGGTGAATGGCATCGGCCCCGGTGCCGCAGACCAGCACCGGCAGGCGCAGCGCGCGCAGGTCGTCGGGCGTGATCCCCGGCCCGTCGGCAGAGATCGCGGTCAGAAGCCGCGCCGTGGCGGCCTGCGGGGCGCGGTCAAAGAACCCCAGAAGCGAGGCGAGGTTGTCGGGTGCTTCTTCGGCCAGCCGCCGCGCGGTCGCGCTTTCGGCAAAGGCGCGGCGCGCGGCCTCGGGCGGCAGGCGGGCCAGCAGCGCACCGACCTCGGCATTCGGGGCCATGTTGGCAGGGGCGGCGGCGGTCACCCAGGCAGGCCGGACCAGCACCAGCCCGCGCACAAGGTCTGGCCGCACCACCGCCAGCCGGGTGGCCATCGCCGCCCCCATCGAGATGCCGCCCAGCACGACCGGCCCGCCGACCCTTTCGACCAGCGCCGCCACATCCCCGGTGAAGGTGGCGATCGACACCTCGCCGCCCGTGTCGGACGCCCCGTGCCCCCGGCATTCCAGCGTCTGCCAGCGCTGCGGGGCGGCCCCGGCCATCGCCTCGGCCACCTGCCCCGCATCGCCGCACAGCCCGTGCTGGAACACCAGCGCGGGGCCTTCAGTCCCGCCGCCATGCACCGCCAATCGCTGCCCGTCCCGCATCAGCCAGCCGGTCCGGGTCATGGCGCGGCCAGCGTTTCGGCCAGAAAGGCCGCCACGCCGGGCGCTTCGGCGGCGCTCAGCCCATGGGTGACCAGATCGCCCGCAAAGCCCACCGCGCGCAGCCGCCCGATGAAATGCGGAAAATCCACGACCCCATGCCCTGCGGCGACGAAGCCACCCGCCGCGTCGCGGTCCTTGGCATGGGCCATGGCGATGCGGTCGCCCAGCAGATCGACGGCTTCGGCGATGATGCGGCGGCGGTCGGCGGGGGGGGCCACCTCGAACAGGTTCGCCGGGTCCAGTACCACAACCAAAGCGGGGCTTTGCAGCGTGTCGATCAGCCGCCGGGCGGCGGTGGCATCGCTGACCACATTCGCCAGTTCCGGCTCGATCCCCAGCCGGATGCCATGCGCCTCGGCAAGGGTGCAGGCGCGGCCCATCTCGTCCAGCAGGTCGCGCCACGCCTGCGCCGAGCCGTTGTCGGGGTGGTGCCGCCACTGATCCTCCGGGTCGCGCGTGCCGGTGCACAGCGTGACTATCCCGGTGCCCAGGTCGCGCGCCCGGGCAATCAGGACCGCCAGCCGCGCCATCCCCGCCGCGCGCACGCCCGGGTCGGGGTGGATCATGTTGTAGGTGCCCGAAACCGCGCTGACCGCGACCCCGGTCGTCGCCGAGGCCGCACGGACCGCAGCACACGCGCCCTCCGATACCGCATCGGGCATCGCGGACAGGCCGGAACAGGCCATGTTGTACTGCACGCAGGCATATCCCGCCGCCCCTGCCGCGCGCAGCACGGTGCCGGGGTCATTGCCCGCAAAGGTCTTGGCAAACACCCCAAGCCGCATCAGACCGGCCCCGACACATCGGCCAGCCGCACCGGCTGCCCGCTGCGCACCGACTGGGCGATGGCGACCATCCCGCGGACACAGGCGATGCCGTCGCCGATATCGGCCCCGGTCATCGGCGCACCGTTCAGGATCACATCGGCAAAGCCCTCGAGCTGGCGGCGGTAGAAATGCCCGTCGGCCCCCAGAACCCGGCGCGTCGTGCCGTCGGATTCGTGGAAGATGTCCACCTCCGAGGTCTTGTAATACCACGGGTTGTAGGTCTTGCCGAGGATCGAGCCGTTTTCGCCGTAGATCTGGAACCCCTCGTGCCAGTCCATCCGCACCGCCACGGTCAGGTCCAGATGGCCCAGAACGCCATTGGCAAACGCCACATCCACGAACCAGCAGCGGATGCCCGCGCGGTTCGACAGCCGCGCATCGACCGCCACGATCTCGCCCCCGAACCAGCGCGCGGTATCGATCAGGTGGCTGCCATGCGCCAGCATGTAATACCGGTCGAGGTCGGCCTTGGGGTTTTCCGCAGGCTTGCGCGCGTTCTTCGACATCACCATCAGCGGCTGCACCGCATCGGTCATCGGATAGCGGTGCGTGCTGTCGCAATACCAGGCCTTCAGCGCCACCATCTGCCCCATCGGGCCGCAGGTGAACTCCTTGGCCGCCTGAAGCCCGGCATCAAAGCGCTTCATGTGGCCGACCTGAAGCGTGCAGCCGCTGGCGGCCACCGCAGCGCGCAACCCCTCGGCCTCTTCCACGCTCAGCGCCAGCGGCTTTTCGCACAGCACATGCTTGCCCGCTTCCAGCGCGCGGCGGGCGGCGGGCACATGAAAGGCATCGGACGTGGCGATGATGACGGCCTCAAGATCGGGGTCGGCCAGCATCGCGTCATAGTCGGCATAGGATTTTTCGGGCGCATGGGTGGCGGCCATGCGGTCGCGCAGGTCATCCGCCACATCGCAGATCGCGTAAAGCGTCGCGTTGCGTGCCTTGGTGCAGCTTTCGAAATGCGCGGCCTGGGCGATCGGGCCGCAGCCCAGCACGCCGACGCGCAACAGGCGGTCTTCCTTCGGTGGCATCTCAGGCTCCTGTGGCGGTGCGGTAGCGGGCGACGACGGCCCCGACCATCCGGTCGATCACCGTCTCGGGCAGGGTTTCGGGGGGAATGTCGGCGACCAGCCCGCCGGTGACCTGCGCCACCAGCCCCGGTTCGGGGTGTGCTGCGCGCAGGGCGGCGAACAGGCGCGCCTGGGCGGCCTGCACCTCTGGCACAGACCAGAAATAGCGCAGCCGGTCGGACAGGCCGTAGATCATCATCGCTTCTTCGCGCGGCCCCGGGGCCACATGGGCGCGCCAGTCGGCCGGCCGGGCCCGCATCGCGGCCAGCAGCGCCTTGGTCAGCCCCGAGGGCGGCAGGCCCGTCAGCGCCTCCAGCCGTTCCAGCGCCATGACGGCCTGCCGGTAGGCAAAGGTCAGTTCCGGCCCGACCTTGAGGATGGCAAAATGGTCGCGCACCAGCGCGGCAAGTGCCGGGGCGGGCTGGTAATCGGTCGAATGCGCCTCGAACAGGGGACCGCCCGGCCCCGGCGCGGCGGCGGCAAGGGCGGCGGCCTGCGGCGGGTCATAGGCGTGGATCGCGTCGTTCGAGAAATCGACGCCGGGCTGGACGACAAGGCCGATCACCCGTTGAAAGGCCGCGTCAAGGCCCTGCGCGGCAAAGGCATCGCGGTGCAGGTCCAGCGTGCGGCGCGCGGCCTGCGGCGTCGTAACCGCCAGCGGGCCGGAAGCCGTTGTCTCGCCCCCCGGCACCGGCACCTCGGTGCCGATGACATAGACCGGCGCAGACCCGGCGGCCTCGGCCACCGCGCAGAGGTCTGCGGCACGGTCGGCCATCTGCGCCTCGGTCAGCGCCGTGTCGTCGGCGCAGGCCATCGAGGCGTCGAGGTGGATTTTCGTGAACCCCGCCGCGACATAGGCGGCGACCATGGCGCGGGCCTTGCGCATCGCCTGCGCGGCCGGTTCCTGCCGCCAGGGGTTCGGCCCCAGATGATCGCCCCCAAGGATCAGGCGGTCGGGATTCACCCCTTGCGCCGAGGCGATACCGCGGACGAAAGCGGCGAACCCTGCCGGATCCATCCCGGTATAGCCGCCGAACTGGTTGACCTGATTGCAGGTCGCCTCGATCAGGATCGGGGCCGCGTCGTCCCGGTAGCTGCGCAGGATCGCGGCCAGCGTTTCGGGGTGCGCCGTGCACCACGACGGGACGCCGACGCGACCGCCTGCCCGGTTCCTGGCGATGATGTCTGCCAAAGGCGTCATGTCAGGCCCAGGAATGCGTCGATCTGCGCCAGTGTCGCGTTGCCCTCCATCGGACCCAGCTTGCCGACCGCCAGCGCACCCGCCGCATTGGCCCGTGCCAGCGCCTCTGCCAGCGGCTGGCCAAGGGCGGTCAGGGTGACGAAGGTGGCGCAAAAGCAGTCACCCGCGCCGGTGGGGTCCACCACCGGCACCCTGTGCGCGGGCAAGGCCGCCTGCCCGCCCGCATCGCGCCCGACGCAGCCCTGATCGCCGCGTTTCAGCACCACGGCCCGCGCACCCTGCGCCAGAAGCCGCGCCGACCAGGACTCGAACGCCTCGCCGGGAAACAGCAGGTCGGCATCGGCATCCGACGGCAGGATAAAGTCGCCCATGCCGATCATCGCCTGCACCGTCTGCAGATACCCCCGGTCCGCCATCAGCTCGGTCCGGATGTTGGGATCGACCGACAGCGCCACACCCGCCGCCTTCAGCCGCCGGCACAGGTCCATCGCCCGTGCCCGCATGCCGGGGTCGCCCAGCATCGAGCCCGAGATGTGCAGCACGTTCAGCCCCGCCGCCCGGAACCCGGCCTCGGCCTCGGCCCCGTCGGGAAAGCGGGCGGCGGCGGAATGGGCGATGTTGAACACGAAATCGCGGCTGCCGTCGCTGTTGTAGCTGACAAAGGCCGATCCGGTCGGAACCCCCGGCACCACCCGCACGAGCGCCGGATCGACCCCGCCCTCGGCCAGCCGGTCGGTGATGACAGCGCCGAAGGCATCATCGCCCACCGCACCGGCAAAGACCGCCCGCGCACCAAGCGCCCGGCCCACCCGCGCCGCCTGATCGATGAAGATGCCCGGCGCGCCACTGGGGAACGGGCCCCTGTAGCTGGCAGGGCGGCGGTTGCGGCCATCCTTGTCCGCGCAGACGAATTCCACCAGCAGTTCGCCCATCGACCCGATGCAAAGGGTGGTCATGGCGCTAGGTGCCGGTCTGGAAACGTGCGGCTTGCGCGGCTTCAGCCGGTAGAAGCGGGGGTTTCACACCCCCGCACCCCCGTGGGATATTTGGGAACAGAAGACAGGACTGACGGAAGAAAGGACGGGCTGGCATCGGCTAGCCGCCGACCATCAGGCGCACGACCTCGTCATGGGTGGTCTCGGCGATCCGCCGCTCGCCCGCCTGCACGCCGCGCCGCAGCACGACGATCCGGTCGGCCACGGCGAAAATGTCCTGCAGGTTGTGGCTGATGAAGATCACGCCGCGCCCCTGCGCCTTCAACTGGTGGATCAGCGAAATCACCTTGCGCTGTTCGGGCACGCCAAGCGCCGCCGTGGGTTCGTCCATGATGAGGATCTGCGCATTCCAGTAGACCGCGCGCCCGATGGCCACTGCCTGCCGCTGCCCGCCGGAAAAGTTCGACACCGGCGCATCCAGCCGGTTCACATGGAAATCCAGCAGCGCCATGGTGGATTTCGCCGCCTCGGCCATCTTGCGCCGGTCCAGCACGGGCAGAAAGCCCATCGCCTTGCGCATCGGCTCGCGCCCCAGAAAGATGTTCGCGCCGATGGTCAGGTTGTCGGCCAGGGCCAGGTCCTGATAGATCGTCTCGATCCCCTGATCGCGCGCCTCTTGCGGCGAGGCGAAGCTGACCGGCTTGCCCTGCAGCAGGATTTCCCCGCCCGAGGGCTGATAGACGCCCGAGATCGCCTTGATCAGCGTGGTCTTGCCCGCGCCGTTGTCGCCCGCGAGGGCCACGACCTCGCCCGCATGGACCTTCATCGACAGATCGGCCAGCGCCTGCACCGGGCCGAAGTTCTTTGACAGGTTGCGCACCTCGAGCAGCACGTCGCCGGGGACGGCGGGTTTTTGCGAATGGTCATTCACTTTGCCGCCCCCCACTGAACCGCCGCTGCGCCTGGTCGATCAGCACCGAGATGATGATGACCACGCCCACCGAGATGAACTGCCAGAACGGGGCCACGTTGATGAAGACAAGGCCGTACTGGATGACCGCGATCACGAAGGCCCCGGCGACGGTGCCCAGGATCGTGCCCGATCCGCCGAACAGGCTTGCCCCGCCGATCACCACGGCGGCGACCGAGTCGAGCAGCAGGGGTTCGCCCGCCTGCGCCGCGCCCGCGCTGAACCGCGCGGAATAAAGCACCCCGGCAAGGCCCGCACACATCCCCGACAGGATGTAGAGCTTGAACAGATGCGCCTTGATGTTGATGCCCGCCCGCCGCGCGGCCTGCGCATTGGCCCCGATGGCATAGTTGTGCTGGCCGAATTTCGTCTGGCTGAGCAGGTAGTGCATGACCAGCACGAAGACCGCCGTCACGATGACGATGTAGGGGATGCCCCAGATGCGCCCGTTGCCAAGCGCGGCGAAGACCGCGTTCTTGACCGGAACCGTGGTGCCGCCGGCCAGCAGGAAGGCCACGCCACGCGCCACGCCGAACATGCCGAGCGTGCCGATGAAGGGCGGCACCTTCAGCACCGCCACCAGAAAGCCGTTGACCGCCCCCGGAATGGCCGCGATCCCCACCGCCACCAGCGACCCCAGGATGACGGCAAACCCCATCCCCAGCCCCGGCGTCGCCCAGTTGATGACATGCGCCGCAACCACCGCCGCCAGCCCCATGATGAAGCCCATCGAGAGATCAATCCCGCCCGAGATGATGACAAAGGTCTGCCCGGTGGCCAAAAGCAGCGGTGCCACCGCAAAGATGGCGATGGACTGGATGTTGAACGGGTTGAAGATGAAGGTTCCGCCGAAGGAGATGCGCGACCAGGCCTCGAACCCCAGGATCAGAAAGGCCAGGAACAGCCAGGCCCGCAGGTCGGCGATGCGCTGAAGCAGGGTCTTGGCCTTGGCGGCATGATCGGCGGGGGGCGAGACATGTTCACCGCGCGGGGGCGCCCCGGTCTGCGGCACGGGTGGCGAGGTCATCCGGGGTCTGGTCCTGTCGTGAAGGGGCCCCTGCGGCGGGGATCAGGCCCTGCGGCGGCGAAGGCGGCACAGGGCAACTGCGGAACAGGGGCACCCCGCACGGCGCGGGATGCCCCGGAAGCGATCAGTCCGAATAGACGTATTTCGCGACATCCGGGTTGTCGATGTTGGTCTTGTCCATGACAGTGAAGCCGGTGCCGATGCTGACCGGGATCGAGTTTCCGGTCAGGTGTGCCACTGCCGAGACCACGCCGAAGTACCCGATCTCGGCCGGGTGCTGCGCGATGGCCACATCAACGAGGCCGGTCTTGATGTTGTCGACGATGCTGGTCGGCGCGTCGAAGGCCACGACCTTGATCGCGCCGGACTTGCCCGCCTGCTGCACGCCGTTCGCGGCCCCAAGCGCCGAGAACAGGTTGGCCCCGAACACGCCCTTCAGGTCGGCCTCGCGGGCGAACACGCCCTGAAGCTGCGAGGCGGCCTTGTTGGCGTCGTTCTCGTTGAACTGGGTTTCAAGCACGGTAATGTTCGGGAATTCCTCGGCCATCGCGGCCTTGAAGCCTTCTTCTCGCTGGTCCGTGGTCGAGATGCCGGGCTTGACGTTCGAGACATAGACCTTGCCTTCGCCGCCGATCGCGGCCGCCAGTGCGCGCGCCGCCATCTTGCCGCCCAGCACGTTGTCGGACGCGATGTAGGCCAGCGGGAAGTCGGCATCGCCCGCACCGGTCTGGTACTTGCCGGTGCCGATGAAGGTATCGACGGTGATGACCGGAATGCCCGCATCATGCGCCTTGCGCAGCGGCTCGATCAACTGGGTCGTATCGGTCGGCGCGATCAGGATCGCGTCAGGCGCGCGGGCGATCACGGCATCCAGCACCGGCACCTGGGTGACGGGGTTGAAGTCGGGCGCGCCCTGGAACACCAGGTCCACGCCAAGCGCATCGGCCGCCGCCTGTGCGCCGCGCTGCATGGTGATGTAGAAGGCATCGGTCGTCAGACCGGGGACCAGCGCGATGGTGAACTTCTTGTCCTGCGCCGAGGCCCCGGTGGCCAGCGACAGGCAGACGGCAACCGCAGAAACGGCACCCATGAAACTACGACGGTTCATCCTATTCTCCTCCCTGAATGTCCAAAGGGGGCCCTCCCGGCCCGGGTCCTTGGACGACATGCCGCGTTGTGCGATCTGTTCCCAGTACACCGATAACACGTCGGCGGGGCGCAGAGGTCAAGAGAAATTATTTGCTGCAAGTCGTTTCTTGGGCGGGTGCCGTTCAACCCGGTTCCGCGAGCCGGTCCAGTACCGCCTCGGCCGTCCGGGTATCGGTCATCAGCGCCTTGACCAGCCCCGCCCGGGCCGCTCCGATGATCGAGGGCACCTTGGCATCGCCCACGGCCAGGCCCACGACCAGCGGGGTTGCCCGCAACTGGGCGCAGGATACGGCGATCATCCGTCCTTCGCCGCGCCAGTCGATCACCCTTCCGTCTTCATCGAAATAGTGCCGCACCACATCGCCCACAGCCGGGGCCAGCGCCGGATCACGGTCTGCAGGGCCACCCGATCCGGGCCGTTCCAGACCGTAAGGCTGGCCGATGCCCACCACCGCCGCATCGATCCTGTCCCACAGTGCCACCGACGCCTGCACGGAAGGGTCCGACAGGAACAGGTCCAGCGCCTCGGGCGCGGGCAGATAGGGCGCGTGGATGAAATGTGGCACGCCGCCCGTCACCTCGGCGGCGCGGCGAGAGAATTCGTTGCTTTGGAAATGCCGGGCATGCTGCTGCATCCCCCCGGTCGAGGGAACCACGGCCACCCCCGGCAGGGGCGGCAGACCCGCCTCGATCACCGCCGAGACCGTCCGTCCCCAGCCGACCATGAGCACCGACCCGCGCCCCAGCCCCAGCCCGGCCAGCATCCGTGACAGCGGCGGGGCCATGGCCGACGCGACCCCCGGCCCCGGCGCATCGACGACCACCACCTGCCGCAGCCCCAGTTGCGCGGCCAGACGCAGGCCCAGTTCGTCGGCACCGAACAACTCGCGCACTTCGATGCGCACGATCCCTTCGGCCCGCGCGCGCTGCAGCAGGCGCGAGATCGTGGCCGTCGAAAGCCCAAGCTTCCGGGCGATCTGGACCTGGCTCAGGTCGGCCTGGTAATGCATCTTGGCAACGGTATGCAGCATCGCCCGGCTTTCGCCGATGACAGTGCCACCTCCGGTGAGGGGGGCCACAGGCAGGATTGCAATTCCTTTCAGCAAGGTGTTACAAGTCACCCGACAGTTATCGTGCAAACTCCCGTTTCAGGCAATCGGCATCTCGCCCCGCCCTGCCGGACGGTGCCCAACCCGACGGAGAGCCGCCATGCCCGCCCCCATGACCACCGCCGAACGCCGCGGCTATCAGCAGATTTGCGGCGACGAAGGGGCGATGATGGTCATTGCCTGCGACCAGCGCGGCGGCATGCGCACGCTGCTGGCCAAGACGCCCGAGGAACAGGCCGCGATCGGAAATGACGTGCTGGGGCTGACCAAGGCCGATATCACTGCCCATCTGGCGCGGCATGCGGGCTGCGTGCTGGTCGATCCGGTCTGCGCCGTGCCGGGGCTGGTGGATGACGGGGTGATCCACCGCTCGACGGGCCTCTTGATCGGGCTGGATGCCTCGGGGTACGACACCACGCCCGAGGGGTGGCGGATTTCGAACATGGTGCCGGGCATCACGGCGCGGCGGGTGCGCGAACTGGGCGGCACCGGGGCCAAGATCATGATCTACCTGCGGTCCGACGTGGCGGGCGCAAATGTGGCCAACATGGCGACGCTGGCTGCCGTGATCGCCGATTTCGCCGCCGAAGACCTGCTGCTGGTGGTGGAATTCCTGACCTATGCCCTGCCGGGCGAAACCCCCGCCGACCTTGCCGCAAAGACGCCCGACCTGATCGAGGGCGGATCGCGCCTGTGTCTGGACGCCGGGGCCAAGGTGCTGAAAATTCCCTTTCCGGGCACGGCACAGGCCTGCGCCAACATCACCGCGATGTGCGGCCCGGTGCCCTGGGCGGTGCTGTCGGCGGGGGTTGATCATGCGACCTTCCTGGGCCAGGTCGAAACGTCCATGGCGAACGGCGCCGCAGGCGTGATCGCCGGGCGGTCGCTGTGGAAAGACTGCATCTCGCTGGACCGGGCGGTGACGCGGGCGCGGTTGGAGACCATCGCCCTGCCCCGCCTGCGCGAGATTCAGGCCGTGATCGCGCGGCATTTCCGGGGCTGATCCGCGTGCCGGTCGCCATTGGCATCGACATCGGCGGCACGCGGCTGCGCGCGGCGCGGGTGCGCCACGGCGTGATCGAGGCGCGCGCCACGGCCCCGAGTTCGCGCGACCCCGCCGAGGTGACGGCGCGCTGTCTGGCGCTGGTGGACCAGGTGCGCAGCCCGGAGGTGACGTCGCTTGGCATCGGGGTGCCGGGTCAGGTGCATGCCGACGAACGCCGGGTGCTGTCGGGCGGCTATGTCGATCTGTCGGGGTTCGATTTCGCGGGGCAGGTGCAGGCCGCGACCGGGCTGGCGGTGGTGATCGAGAATGACGCCACAATGGCCCTGCTGGCCGAGGCGGCGCAGGGCGCGGCGGCAGGCTGTGCGACGGTGGTGATGCTGACCATCGGCACCGGCATCGGCGGCGCGATTCTGGAGCGGGGCCGCGTGCTGCGCGGAATCGGGGCAGCGGGGCAGTTGGGTCATCTGGTGATCGACCCCCTTGGCCGCGCTTGCGTCTGCGGCCGGATCGGCTGTGTCGAGACGGTCAGTTCCGGCACCGCCTTTGCCCTGCATCTGGCCGAGGCGGGCCTGCCGCCCGACACGAAGGCCGAAGACCTGCTGGCGCGCGCCGATGCGCCCGCGCGCGCGGTGATCGATGCCTGGGCGCGGCCCCTGCGCGCGGCCATCGATTCGCTGGTGACGGTCATGAACCCCGATTGCGTGGTGATCGGCGGCGGGGCCGGGGCGGCGGCGGTGGCGGCGCTGAAGACCGTCCCGCCCCGCGCCTCATGGTTCTCGGCCCCCGTCCGGGCGGCGGAACTGGGTGACGATGCCGGGGTGATCGGCGCGGCGCTGGCAGCCCTGGGCACCGCCCCCCGGGGCAAGCGCGCGGTGCTGGTGAACGGCGTACCCGCCAGCGGGAAAAGCAGCGTCGCGCGCGCGCTGGCCGACGTGACCGGCTGGCCGGTGCTTGCGCTGGACACCATCAAGAACCCGTTCCTTGCCGCCCTTCCCCCCGGCGACCGGCTGTTCAACCGCACGCTCGGCCGGGCAAGCTATGCCGCGATCTTTGATCTGATCGCAGATGCGCCCGACGGCGGCACCTTCGTCATCGATGCGTGGTTCGGCTTTCAACCTGTTGAAACCCTGAATGAACATCTGGCCCGCGCGGGCGTGACCGACGTGGCCGAGGTCTGGTGCCACGCCCCGCCGGACACCATCGGCGCGCGCTATGCCGCCCGGCTCGGCACCCGACTGCCGGGCCACCCCGGGGCAGAGTATGTGCCGGAACTGATCGGCCTTGCCGCTCGCGCCCAGCCCACCGGCCTTGCGCCGCGCCTTGACCTTGACACGACGCTTGCCCCCGACATGGCCGCGCTGCGCCGGTTCCTTGACCGGACCTTCGGCAATCAGTCCAGCGCCAGATAGGCCGACAGCGACGCCGCAAGCCGCTCGGCGCGTTCCAGATGCCGGGGGTCGAGCAGCAGGAATTCCGACACCAGCGCCTCGATCACGGCAAGGCCCGGCAGCGAGCTGGACGACAGCACCGGATGCTGCGCCGGGGCCAGCAGCAGGTCATCGGCCAGCCGCGCCAGGGGCGAGGCGGCACTGTCGGTCAGCCCCACCAGCCGCGCCCCCGCCGCTTTGGCGGCGCGCGCCAGATCGACCCCGTCCGCCGAATAGCGCGGAAAGGTGATGGCGATCACCACATCGCCGAGGCCCGCCGCCATCAGCCGCGCCGCTGCGGCCTCGGTACCGCCGAACTGCACCACGTTCACCACGCCGTCGCGATAGGGTTGCAACCCCAGCACCAGCATCGCCGCCAGATGCGCCGACAGGCCGAACCCCATGACCCAGACCTGCCGCGCGCCCGCCAGACCGCGCGCCACAGCGCGGATCGCCTCGGCGGTGGACGGATCGCCAAGCGCCGCCAGATGCAGCCCCGCTGCCGTCAGACTCGCCTCGGCCGCCCCCTCGCCGGGCGGCGATTCGCCCTGCGCCGCCGTCATCCGCCGCCCCAGCTTGGCCACTGGGGCCATCAGGGAATGCACCGTCTCACCCACGCCCGCGCGAAACTCGGGCCAGCCCGGCAGGCCCAGATCGCGCACATAGCGGCTGATCGTCGAAGCGGATATCCCTGTGGTCCGCGCCAGGTCCTCGATCCCGTGGGTGGCCACAAACACCGGATCGCGCAGCACGAATTCCGAAAGCGCCCGCTGCGACGATGACCCTGTCTGCAACATGCCCGAGATCGCCGCACCAAGCGGCGAGGCGGTAAAGCGGCGGTCGGCCTCGACCGACCACGGGGATGGTGTTTCATTTTTCATAACTTGACACTATGAAAATGCGTTGCCATTCTCAACCCGCTCCTCCCGAGCTTTCGCTGCCGTCATCTGCCGCGATCCGACCTGATGCGTCGAGTCCCGGCCCGTCCTGTCACGCCCCAACCAGAAAGACCCCGCATGCTTCGCACGATCACCGCCGCCCTGACCATCGCCCTGATATCCACCGGCATCGCCCGCGCCGCCGATACGATCCGCATCGGCGTCGAAGGCAACTACCCGCCCTTCAGCCAGGTTGCCGCCGACGGCAAGCTGGAGGGTTTCGACATCGACATCGCCAACGCGCTGTGCGCCAAGATGGGGGCCACCTGCGAGATGGTCCAGCAGGAATGGGATGGCATGATCCCCGCGCTGAACGCCAGGAAGTTCGACATGATCGTCGCCTCGATGTCGATCACCGAAAAGCGCAAGGAAGTCGTCGATTTCTCGGACCCCTACTATGACGTGCCCTCGCGCTTCATCGCGGCGGACGGGGCCTTCACCGGCACCACGCCGGCCGATCTTGCGGGCAAGACGATCATCGTGCTGCGCAACAGCCCGCGCGCCGACTACATCGCGGCCACCTACCCCGACAGCCCCACCCTGCTGGTGGACAAGGAAACCGCCGTCTACATGGAACTCGCCGCCGGGCGCGGCGACATTGCCTTCGGGTCCTCGGTCGTGTCGGGCGAGGCGTTCCTGAAACAGCCGGAAGGCAAGGGGTTCGGCCAGGTCGGCGAGGCGATCTTCCTGACCGACGGGGCCGATGGAGGCGTCGGCATCGCGATCCGCAAGAACGAGGAAGACCTGAAGGCCCGCGTCAACACGGCGCTGGCCGGGATCATGGCCGATGGCAGCTACAAGACGCTGGCCGACAAGTATTTCGACTTTGACGTGACGCCCGCCTCGGCCCGCAAGTAGGCAGACCGGCCCGCGCCGACAACCGGCGCGGGCCTTTCCCAAAGGGGGCGGCGATGTTCCACGGCTATCTTCCGATGATCCTTGACGGGCTGCGGGTGACGCTGTCCGTCGCCGCCGTGTCGCTGGCCTTCGCCTGCGTCTTCGGGATGGCGGGGGCGGTGGCCAGGCTGTCGGCCTCGCGCCTGCTGCGGGGCATCGCCACGGGTTACACGACCGTCGTGCGCGCCCTGCCCGACCTGCTGGTGATGCTGACCGTGTTCTACGGCGGGCAGATCCTGCTGAACCGCCTGGCCGAGGCGCAGGGCTGGGGCTACATCGACGTGAACGCCTTTGTCGCGGGCA
>JAAFHX010000010.1:30017-41332 GCA_013297695.1 Rhodobacterales bacterium
GGTGATGCTGAAGGCCACGGCGCTGGTGTCGATCATCGGGCTGGATGACATGGTGCACCGCGCGGGCCTCGCCTCGGCCGCGACACGCGCGCCCTTCACCTTCTATGCCCTGATCGGGCTGATCTACCTGGCCATCACCACGGTCTCGATCCTCGGGCTGTCGGCGCTGGAGCGGCGGTTCTCGCGCGGGGTCCGGCGCGAGGTGGCGCGATGATCAACTGGACCATCGTCGCGGAAACCGCCCCCGCCTTCTGGGGCGGGTTGCAGATCACGCTGCTGCTTCTGGTGATCTCGGTGGCCAGCGGGTTCCTGCTGTCGGTGCCCCTGGCGGTGGCCCGCGCCTCGCAGCGGCGCGCGCTGTGGATGCCGGTGTGGCTGTTCACCTATGTCATCCGGGGCACGCCGCTTCTGGTGCAACTGTTCATCATCTACTACGGCGTGCCGCAGTTCGGCCTGATCCGCGACTCGTCGCTCTGGCCGCTGTTCCGCTCGCCCTGGTTCTGTGCATGGGCAGCCTTCACGCTGAACACCACGGCCTACACGACCGAGATTTTCGCCGGTGCGATCCGCGCCGCGCCCGCGGGCGAGATCGAGGCCGCCCGCGCGATGGGGCTGACCAATGCCCAGGTCTTCCGCGACGTGTTCTGGCCCGGCGCCTGGCGCCGCGCCCTGCCGCAATACGGCAACGAGGTGGTGCAGATGATGCACGCAACCGCGCTGGCCAGCACAGTGACCATCGTGGAAATCCTGCGGGTGGCGCGGGATGTCTATACCAATTACCTCGTGGTGCCGGAAAGCTTCGGCGTGGCCGCCGTCTATTACCTTGGCCTGACGCTGCTGCTGACGCAGGGCTTCCGCCTGCTGGAACGGCACTATCTGCGCCACCTCGACCCGGCGGCGAGCCGGTCCGCCACACCTGATCCCGGAAAGCCCCGCCATGCGTGAGACCGTTCATTCCATTCCTGGGCGCGGCCCCGGCACGACCCATGCGCTGCATGTCTTCGCCTTTGGCGAGGACGGGGCGCGGCCGCATGTGCATGTGCAGGGGGGCCTGCATGCCGACGAGGGGCCGGGCATGATGGCGGCGCGGCGGCTGATCGACCTGCTTGGGCCCGCCGAGGCCGAGGGGCGGCTGCGCGGGCGTGTGACGGTGGTGCCGGCGGCCAATCCGGTCGGTCTTGGGCAGTTCCTGCATGGCGACCAGAGCGGGCGTTTCGATCTGGCCGACGGGCGCAACTTCAACCGCGACTATCCCGACCTTGCCCCTGCCGCCGCGCGGATGGCGGCGCGGCTTTCGCCCGACCCCGCGCTGAACGCGGTGCTGATCCGGGCCGCGCTGGCGGCGGAACTGGCCAACCTTCACCCAACCGACCCGACCGACCAGTTGCGCCACCGTCTGCTGGCGCTGGCGCTGCCCGCCGATGTGGTGCTGGACCTGCATTGCGACGGCGAGGCCGAGGTTCACCTTTACACCCACCCCCGCTGTTTCGACCGGCTGGCCCCGCTTGCGGCGCTGCTTGGATGCCGCGCCGTCCTGCTGGCCGAACAGTCCGGCGGCGCACCCTTTGACGAGGCGCTGTCGCGCCCCTGGGCCGATCTGGCCACCCTGCTGTCCGGGAACGCCGTGCCCCAGGGCTGTGCAAGCTGCACCGTGGAACTGCGCGGCAGGTCCGATGTGACGCGCGACACGGGGTTGCAGGATGCGCGGGCGATCATGGGCTTTCTGGCCCATCTGGGTGTGCTGTCCGACACCCCGCCCGCCTTGCCCGCCCCCCTGTGCACCCCGACCCCGCTTGCCGGGTCCGAGGCGCTGGCGGCCCCGGTGGCCGGGCTACTGTCCTATGTCGCCGCTTTGGGAACAACCGTTGCCAAGGGCGATCTGGTGGCCGAGATCACCCACCCGCTGACCGGCGGCGTGACCCCCGTGCGCGCCGGAACGACAGGCGTCTTCTACGCCCGCCCCGCCACCCGCATCGCCGAGGCGGGCAAGCGCCTGGGCAAGATCGCAGGCACCCGCGCCTTCCGCGACGGCCCCCTGCTCAGCCCCTGAAGGACCGGCCCCATGCTGACCGCCACCGACATCCGCAAGTCCTTCGGCCCGACCGAGGTGCTGAAGGGCATCACCCTGACCGCAGGCAAGGGCGACGTGATCGCGATGATCGGCTCCTCCGGGTCGGGCAAAAGCACCTTCCTGCGCTGCCTCAACTTCCTGGAACGGCCGACCGGCGGCACGATCAGCCTGGGCGGCGAGGTGCTGGCGTGCCACCGCGACCGCGCGGGCGATCTGGCCCCCGCCGACCCAGCCCGCCTGCGTGCGCTGCGCGCGCGGGTGACGATGGTGTTCCAGCAATTCAACCTGTGGTCGCACATGACCGCGCGCGAGAATGTCATGCTCGGCCCGATCCGGGTGCAGGGCCTCAGCCGCGCCGAGGCGGGCGAGCGGGCCGACCGCTATCTGGCCCGCGTCGGCGTCGCGCATCGCAAGGACGCCTGGCCGGGCTTTCTCTCGGGCGGCGAGCAGCAGCGCGTCGCCATCGCGCGGGCGCTGGCGATGGAACCCGAACTGATGCTGTTCGACGAACCCACCTCCGCGCTCGACCCCGAACTGGTGGGCGAGGTGCTGCGGGTGATGCGCAGCCTGGCCGAGGAAGGGCGCAGCATGATCGTGGTCACCCACGAGATGAATTTCGCCCGCGAGGTGGCGAACCGGCTGGTGTTCCTGAATGCCGGTGTCATCGCCGAGGAAGGCCCGCCCGCCGAGGTGCTGCGCGCCCCCGCGACCGACCGGCTGCGCGCCTTTCTGGCAACGCAAAGCCACTGACACGCCCCGGCTTGCCGCCGCGCGGCATCCGGTCCACCCTGCGCGCAGGCAGGGGGCGGCGATGGACCGGCTGACGCAGGAACGCATGTTCGTCAAGGTGGTCGAGACCGGCAGCTTTGCCGCC
The DNA here is from genome assembly GCA_013297695.1 of Rhodobacterales bacterium. GTDB lineage: Bacteria > Pseudomonadota > Alphaproteobacteria > Rhodobacterales > Rhodobacteraceae > Aliitabrizicola. The sequence goes on from JAAFHX010000010.1 coordinate 32,963, forward strand.
GCCGCCGCCCGGCTGGGCACAAGCTCGGGTCAGGCATCCAAGCTGGTGGCGGGGCTGGAGGCCGCGCTTGGCGTCAAGCTTCTGAACCGCACCACGCGGGCCCTGGCGCTGACCGAGGCCGGGCAGGCCTATGCCGACCGGCTGCGCGGGCTGATCGACGCCTTCGACGATCTGGCGTCCGAGGTGCAGAACGCCGCCACCGCCCCGCGTGGCCGCCTGCGGCTGACCGCCCCGCTCAGCCTTGGCACGATCCGTCTGGCGCCGATCCTGGCCGGTTTCGCCGCGCGCTACCCTGACATCGCGCTGGATGTGCAGTTTGCCGACCGGATCGTGAACCTGGTGGACGAAGGCTTTGATGCCGCGATCCGGGTGGGCAACCCGACCGATGCCGGGCTGGTGGGGCGCAGGCTGTGTACCGTGCGGGTGCAGACGGTTGCCGCCCCCGCCTATCTGGCCGCGCGGGGCAGGCCGCAGCAGCCCGCCGATCTGGCCGGGCATGACTGCATCATCGACACCAACTTTTCCGATCCGCACCGCTGGATCTTTCGCGGCGGGGTGCGGGTACAGGTGCGCGGGCGACTGTCGTTTTCCAACGCGCAGGCCTGCCTTGCCGCCGCCGAGGCCGGTCTGGGCATCGCCTGCCTGCCCGATTTCGTCGCCGCCGCCAGCCTGGCCGATGGCCGCGTGCTGGCGGTGCTGACCGATCACGAAAACCCGCCGCTTGGCGTGCATGTGCTGTATCCCGGCGGTCGCTTTCTGCCCGCCAAGGTCCGCGTGATGGTCGATTTCCTGGTCGAGGCGCTGCGCGAGCGGGTCTGATTACTTCCATTAAGGAAGTTATAGTCTTCCATTTGGCCGGATTGCGTCAAATCTCCAAATGCCCCATGTCCTGTGCACCGGCCGATCCCGGCCCCGAGCGCATGGAGCACCCAATGACCGTTGCTTTCCCCTCTTCCGATGCCCGCCTTGCCGATCTTGCCCCGACGCTGTTGCGCGTGGCCATGGGCGGGCTGTTTCTGGCGCATGGCGCGCTGAAGCTGTTCGTCTTTACTCCGGCCGGGACGGCGGGGTATTTCCAGTCGATCGGACTTCCCGGTGGTCTGGCCTATGTGACCATCCTTGCGGAACTGCTGGGCGGTCTGGCGCTGATCGCGGGGTTCCGCACCCGGATCGTCGCACTGGCGCTGGTGCCGCTGATGCTGGGGGCCGCCTGGTTCGGCCATGGCGCGGCAGGCTTCTTCTTTTCCAACGCCGGAGGCGGTTGGGAGTTTCCGGCCTTCTGGACCGTGGCGCTGCTGGTGCAGGCGATGCTTGGATCGGGCGAATACGCGTTTGACAAGCGTGCCTGACCGCAGATGCTGTGTGCAGGCGGCGGAATGCGCCGCCTGCGGTTCTTCAGGATCGGAATTCAAGCCATGTCCACCGCCTCTGCCCCCGTCGAGATCGGCCGCGTCACGCTGACCGTCCGTGACCTGCCCGCGATGACCGCGTTCTACCAGACCGCCCTTGGCCTGCATCTTCTGTCGGGCGATGCCGCCTCGGCGCAGCTTGGCGCGGGCGACCGGGTGCTGCTGGAGCTGCGCGGCGACCCTGCGGCGCGCCGGTCTTCCCCGCGCGAGGCGGGGCTGTTCCACACCGCCTTTCTGATGCCCTCGCGGGCCGCTCTGGCGCGCTGGCTGATCCATGCCGCAGATAGCCATGTGTCGCTGCAGGGCGCGTCGGACCACCACGTCAGCGAGGCAATCTATCTGGCCGACCCCGAGGGCAACGGGATCGAGGTCTATGCCGACCGCCCGCGCAGGAATTGGACAGGTCCGGATGGTGCCCTGAAGGTCACGACCGAGGCGCTGGACCTGAACGACCTGGCCCGTACCGCCGACGGCCCCTGGTCGGGCGCACCCGAAGGCACCGTGGTGGGCCATGTCCACCTGCAGGTGGGCGCGGTGCCGCAGGCCGAGGCCTTCTATCGCGACATCCTTGGTCTTGCGGTCATGACGCACTACCCGGGTGCCGCCTTTTACGGATCGGGCGGCTATCACCACCATATCGCCACCAATGTCTGGAACAGCCGGGGGGCAGGCCCGCGCGCCCTGCCCGCAACCGGCCTGACGGGGCTGGAGTTCCGGGCCGACCCGGCCGAATACGACGCGATCACCGCCCGCACCGGGGGGCCCGCGACCGCCGACCCCTGGGGCACCCCCATCACCCTGACACGCAAGGCGGCCTGACATGCTGATCGACGGCAAATGGGCGGAAGACTGGCAGCCGGTGCAGGCCACCGATGCGCAGGGCGGCTTTGTCCGCCAGATTTCCAGCTTTCGCAACTGGGTCACGCCGGACGGCGCACCGGGGCCGACCGGGACGGGCGGCTTCCGGGCCGAGGCCGGGCGCTATCACCTTTTCGCCGCGCTGATCTGCCCCTGGGCCAGCCGCACGCTGATCGCTCGCCGCCTGAAGGGGCTGGAAGCCGCCATCGGGCTGACGATCCTCGAGCCGGAACTGACCGATCAGGGCTGGCGTTTCGGCGCCGACCCCGACCCGGTGATGCGCGCGACCTGCCTGCACCAGCTTTACACCCGCGCCGACCCGCATGTGAACGGCCGCGCCACCGTGCCGGTGCTGTGGGACCGCGCGACCGGCTGCATCGTGTCGAACGAATCCGCCGATATCCTGCGCATGTTCTCGACCGGCTTCGGCGATCTGGCCGGGGGGCCGGACCTGTACCCCGCCGACCTTGCGCCCGAGATCGACGCGCTGTCTGCCGCAATCTACCCGGTGCTGAACAACGGCGTCTATCGGGCCGGCTTTGCAACCACGCAAGGGGCTTACGAGACCGCGTTTCACGAGGTCTTTGCCACGCTCGACAGGCTCGAAGGGCGGCTGGCCGATGGCCGCGCCTTCCTGCACGGCGCGCGCTTTACCGAGACCGACATCCGCGCTTTCGTGACGCTGGTGCGGTTCGATGCGGCCTATCACGGGCTGTTCAAGTGCAACCTGCGCCGCCTTTCGGATTATCCCGCCCTGTCGGCCTATCTGGTTCGGGTGCTCGCCCTGCCCGGAGTGGCAGGGACGGTCAGCATCGACCATATCCGGCGCGGCTACTATTCGGTCAAGGCGCTGAACCCGAACGGCATCGTGCCGCTTGGCCCCGAACTGCCATGGGCGGCGGGGCTGGCCTGACGAAAGGCCCCTCCGTATCAGATCATGCCGGCATCCACGACAAGGCTTTGCCGCGTGATCATCCGCGCGTCGTCCGAGGCCAGAAACAGCACCGCACGCGCAATGTCGCTGCCCAGCAGGGCGTGACGCAGGGTCTGGCGCTCGACCATCGCCGCGACGCTTTCGGGCGTGGGATACCACAGCGCCCGTTGCCGGTCGGTCATCACCGCACCGGGTTCGACGGCGTTGACGCGGATATTGTCGGGGCCAAGCGCACGGGCCAGCGCGCGGGTCAGCCCCAGCACCCCCGACTTGGCAGACCCATAGACCACAAGGCCCTCGACCCCAATGCGCCAGGCGATGGAAGACAGGTTGATGATCGCCCCGCCACCCAGCCCCCGCATCATCGGGGCCACGGCCTGCGCCGCAAAGAACTGCGGGCGCAGGTTGATGGCAAGGGCATGGTCCCACATCTCGGGCGTGACCTCGTGGATCGCGTGGCGGGTGTCGTCGGCGGCGTTGTTCACCAGCACCGAGACCGGGCCAAGGCTGTCACCCACCGCGGCGATGGCGGCCTGCAGCGCGACAAGATCGGTCAGGTCGCAAGGCAGAAAGACGGGCGTATGCGCCGCGCCCGCAAGTTCCCCGACCAGACCGGCGGCAGGCCCGTCCTGAATGTCCAGAAACGCGACCTGCGCGCCCTGTCCGGCAAAGGCGCGCACGATGTCGGCCCCGATGCCGGTGGCCCCCCCGGTGACCAGAACCACCTTGTCCCGCAGGCCCGGATAGGTCGCGGCGCTGCGGGTTTCTGGCAGCGGCGGGCGGGTCGGCACAGGTTCATCGGTCACGGTCAGGGGTCTCCCAAGGGGTGGACCGGTCCGGCGCGAAGGCGCGGGACCGGGCGTGAAGGGTGTTGGGCCAAGGGTTCCATGTGCCCTGCGGCCGGTCAATCCCGCCCGCCCGGCATTGTGACGGCGGACGTCGGCCGCATCGGTGGCCATGCGGCAGCAGACCCCCTGTCAAAGGCCGTCGTCGGCCTCGTCCATCTCGCCCATCTCGCGCAAGCGGCGCACCTGGCAGACGAAACGGTCGCCTTCGCGCTGGATCGCGCCTTCGGCGATCAGCGCCTGCAGCGCCTGATTGATCTTGGGCCGGCTTGCCCCCAGCACCGCCGACAGGTCGGTCTGGTTGAAGCTCATGTGCAGCACGACCCGGTCGGGCAGCTTGTCGCCATGCGCCTGACGCAGCGAGAACAGGAAGAACCGGATCAGCCGCATCTGCAGGTCGTAAAGCGCAATCGACTCCATCTGGAAGTTGGTGTTGCGCAGCATCGAACACAGATAGCGCGCCACCGCCATTCCAAGGTCGGGGTGGGCCGCAGCCACCTCCAGAAACCGGTTGCGGCGCAGGACGATGGCCGTCGTATCCTCCAGCGCCGCCGCGTCGGCCGACCGGGGCTGGCCGTCGATCACCGCAAGTTCGCCCACGACATCGCCCGCCTCAAGGTGCCGCAGCACCAGTTCCTTGCCCTGCGACGACCCGAGCGACAGCCGCAGCCGCCCCGAGATGATGGCCAGCATGTGATCGCCCGCATCGCCGCGCTGGAACACGACCTTGCCCGCCGTCCAGGTGCGCCTTTGCCCGGTTGCGGCAAGGGCGGCAAGGGTTGCCGGTTCCAGCGCTGCAAAGATCGGGCAGGCTGCAAGCTGTTCCGCGATGTCGGGCACGACGCCCGTTGTCGTTCCGGCCATGATCGCCCCCCTTTTCAGCGCGCCGCCCCGGGGCCGCTGCCGAACTGGACGAGGGTAACGTTCCGCCACCCTTCGCGCAAGGGACGCAAGGTTCCACAGGGAACAGCCCCACCGGACCGAATCAGGCAGCTTGATCTCATCGACCACGGGTCCGGGACGGACCGAACAGGGAGTAGCTTGAATGGCCCATCTCGCCGCAGCCGACTGCAGGATCGACGCCCGCACAGCACAACCTGCGATGGCGATCCATCCGGAACCCGCCATGGCCCTTGTGGCCCCTGCCCCGCATGGCAGCGGCGGTGTCTGGTCCTGGCTTCCGGGCCGCCGCATCGTCACGGCCCTGTTCGCCCGCAATGCGGAACGGAACCTGAACCGTTGCGCCCTGCGGCTGCACGAATTGTCGCCCCATCTGCTGGCCGATATCGGCCTGCGCGATACCTTCCCGACGCTGGACTCCCTGCCCGCACCCCGGACGCCCGGCCTTGGTGCCGATGTGGCCAATGCCGAAATCGCAAGGATCGCCGGACCTGTGCCGACCGGTCGTCCGGCCCGCGACCCTTCCCGCAGCGGGGTCGCCCGCGCTTCGATACAGGGCGCGCACCAGCGCATCGTGACCGCCCACTGACCGGATAGCGCCGGTCGGGGCGACCCGGCCGGCCTGCGCAGCCCCGGCCCCCCCGACCGAAAGCGCAGGCATGGTATCCGAATGGGTCTGTCCTTCCCCCGGAGGACAGATCCGAGCCGACCGCCCGGTATGCTGCCTGTCCCCGCTTTTCCCAGGGCGCAGGCCGGGCGGTCGGTTGCCTTTTTGGGGCCGTTCGCAGGCCCGGCATGGTCCCGCCGGATCGAAATTGCACCGCAAGGTCGTTTGGCAGAACGACTTTCGCTTTCTTCGCGACGGCGGTCCCCGTTCATCGGACGAACAGGTCGGGCGCGGCGGGCCGGGGTACCGGGACCTGCCGCGATGGCCGCTAGGGTCGGCCAAGCGCCTCGTGCAGCGACCGTGGCGAGGCGGGCGTGTTGCGCAGGTCAAGCAGCGACACAAGATCGACCAGATGGCCCTTCATCAGGTCTTCGGCCCCCGCCCCGTCATGCTGGGACAGCGCCTGCAACAGGGCATGATGCGCATGGCTTTCGCACAGCGCATTGCGGCGTTTCCAGTACAGCGCGATGATCAGCGACGAGCGGGCGATCAACTGCGTGATGAACTGGCAGATCGTGTCCTGGTCGGCGATGCGCGCGATCTCGATGTGAAACAGCCCTGACAGGCGCAGCGCGCGGCCCGGCTCGCCCGCCGCAAGGGCGGCATGTTCCTCGTCGATATGCGCCCGCAGCCGGTCCAGATCGGACGGGGTGATGCGTTCGGCCGCCGACCGCGCGGTGCGCGGCTCCAGCAGGGCGCGGGCCTCGAACACCTCGCGCGCCTCGCGCACCGTGGGCTGGGCCACATGCGCGCCCTTGTTGCGGCGCAGCACGACCAGCCGGTCATGCGCCAGCTTCTGCAGCGCGGCACGCACGACGGTGCGGCTGACCCCGAAGATCTCGCCCACCTCGTCCTCGGGCAGCTTGGTGCCGGGGTGCAGGCGGTGCTCGTGGATCGCACGCGCCAGCCATTGCGCCACGGGGGCGCTGCTGTCCTCGGCCACGGCTGCGGACCGGTCATCCATCGGGCAAGGCCACTCGCTGTTGCACGCCCGATTCTTCCGTGAAACCGCCCGTGCCACAAGAGGCCGCGAACCGGATTGTCTTGTCGGCAGGATTGTATACGGTTGCGCATACGACACGCGCGTCGGGCCGATGCGTCTGCCTGAAATTGCGCCGTTTGGCGAAAATACCTGCCGGAGCGGTCTTTTTCCTTAACCTGCGGTCCAAGGCGCTGTCTTCTCAGGGGGACGATGACGGGAGGCAGGATGCGAACCGGACACGACCTTGAACTGGTGAAGGTGACCAAGCGCTACGCGAAGGGCACCGTTGCGGTCAATGCGGTCAGCCACCTGTTCCGTGCGGGCAGCTATGTCTGCCTGCTGGGACCGTCGGGCTGCGGCAAGTCCTCGACCCTGCGGATGGTGGCGGGGCACGAGACGGTGACCGAAGGCAGCATCGTGCTGGCGGGCAAGGATGTGACCGCCCTGCCGCCCGCCCGGCGCGGCACGGCGATGATGTTCCAGAACTATGCGCTGTTCCCGCACCTGTCGGTGGCCGACAACGTGGCCTTCAGCCTGAAGATGAAGGGCGTGGAGGCGACCGAGCGGCGCGCCCAGGCGGGCCGGATGCTGGACCTTGTGGACATGCAGTCCTACGCCGACCGCCTTCCAGCGCAGCTTTCGGGCGGCCAGCAGCAGCGCGTGGCGCTGGCCCGCGCGCTGATCACCGATCCGCAGGTTCTGCTGCTGGACGAACCGCTGTCGGCGCTCGACCCGTTCCTGCGGGTGCGGATGCGCAGCGAACTGAAGCGGCTGCAGCGGGAACTGGGGATCAGCTTCATCCATGTGACCCATGGCCAGGACGAGGCGCTGGCTCTGGCCGACGAGATCGTGGTGATGAACAACGCCCGCATCGAACAGGCCGGACCCGCGCGCGAGGTCTTCAACGCCCCCGCGACCGAATTCGTGGCGCGTTTCATGGGCGGGCACAACGTGCTGGCCCTGCCGCAGGGCAAGTTCGCGATCCGCGCCGACGAGGTGCGGGTGATGCCCGCCGGGGCCGGGCCGGGGACCGAGGCCGTGGTCAGCGCCGTCGAATACCAGGGCGCGCATGTGGCCCTTTCGGCCCGCGCGGCGGGCGACCAGGAGATCATGGCGCTGGTGCCCGAGGCCGCCTTCTTTGCCGAACCGAAAAACCCCGGCGACGCCGTGCGCCTCGCCTGGGACGAGGGGCGGCTGCACCGCCTTCACGCCTGACACCGCAAGCAACTCCAGCAGAGAGGACCACCGACAGATGAAATCACGGATGCAGTACAGCCGCCGCTCGATCCTCAAGGGCGGGGCCGCCGCCGCCGCCGCCTCGGCCTTTCCCGCGCCGATGATCTGGGCGCAGGACATCAAGGATGTGACCCTGCGCCAGTTCGGCACCGGCGTGTCGAACCTCAACGAGGTGGCGCAGAAGGTGAAGGAAGACCTGGGCTTCACGCTCGAGATGACCGCGCTCGACAGCGACGCCGTCACGCAGCGCGCGGCGACCCAGCCCGACAGCTTCGACATCGCCGACATCGAATACTGGATCTGCAAGAAGGTCTGGCCGATCGGCAACCTGCAGGGCATGGATACCAGCAAGATCACCAACTACGACAAGATCAGCGGCATCTTCCGCAACGGCAAGCTGACGCCCGAGTCGGTCATCGCCCAGGGCACCGCGCCGCACACCGTGGGCTTTACCTCGGGCAAGGAGGGCACTGATTTCCTGCCCGAGGAATCCGGCTGGATGACCCTGATCCCCACGATCTACAACGCCGACACCCTGG
>JAAFHX010000100.1 GCA_013297695.1 Rhodobacterales bacterium
GCACCCGATTGCCAGCCGCTGTTCGTCGTCTTCAACCTTGGCCCGGCGCGCAAGGTTGCCATTCCCCGGACAGTGCCGGGCTGGACACTGATCCTGGATACCACACGCCCCGAGGCGGCACCGGAACCGGTTGCCGAAAGCCTTGAAGTCCCCGCCGATTCCGTGCTGGTGTTCGCGGCAACCGAAGCTCGGGGAGAAGCCTGATGTCCATGCACACCGTCGCCACGCAGCCGATCGACGGGCAGAAGCCCGGCACCTCGGGATTGCGCAAGAAGACCCCGGTCTTCATGGGTCCGCATTATCTGGAAAACTTCGTCCAGTCGATCTTTGACACGGTCGGGGCTACGGGCAAGACGTTCGTTCTGGGCGGCGACGGACGCTATTTCAACGACCGTGCGGCGCAGGTCATCCTGCGGATGGCGGCGGCGAACGGGGCGGCGCGGGTGATCGTGGGGCAGGGGGCGGTGCTGTCAACGCCGGCCGCCAGCCATCTGATCCGGCTGAACAAGACCGACGGCGGCATCATCATGTCGGCCAGCCATAACCCGGGCGGGCCGACCGAGGATTTCGGCGTGAAGTTCAACATGCCCAACGGCGGCCCCGCGCCCGAGGCGGTGACCGAGGCGATGTATGCCCGCACCCGCGACATCGACCGCTACCTGATGCTGGACGCGCCCGATGTGGACCTGTCGGTCGTGGGGCGCACGACGCTTGGCAGCATGGCCGTCGATGTGGTGGACCCGGTCGCGGATTATGCCGCGCTGATGGAGACGCTGTTCGACTTTGCCGCGATCCGGTCGATGTTCGCGGGCGGCTTCCGCATGCGGTTCGATGCGATGTGCGCCGTAACCGGCCCCTATGCCAAGGAAATCCTGGAACGGCGGCTGGGCGCGGAAACCGGCACGGTGGTGAACGGCACGCCCCTGCCCGATTTCGGGGGGATGCACCCCGACCCTAACCCGACCTGGGCCCATGCCCTGATGGACGAGATGATGGGCGAGGATGCGCCCGATTTCGGCGCTGCGTCCGATGGCGACGGCGACCGCAACATGGTGGTGGGGCGGGGCGTCTATGTCTCGCCTTCGGACAGCCTTGCGGTGCTGGCGGCAAATGCCACGCTCGCGCCCGGCTATGCGGCGGGGCTGAAGGGCATCGCGCGGTCGATGCCGACGTCGGCCGCGGCCGACCGGGTGGCGCATGCGCTGAAAATCCCGTCATTCGAGACCCCTACGGGGTGGAAGTTCTTCGGAAACCTGCTGGACGCGGGCCGCGCCACGATCTGCGGCGAGGAAAGCTTTGGCACGGGGTCTGACCATGTGCGCGAAAAGGACGGGCTTTGGGCCGTGCTGCTGTGGCTGAACATCCTGGCGGTGCGCGAGGAAAGCGTGGCCGACATCCTGACCTCGCACTGGTCGGCCTTCGGGCGCAACTTCTATTCGCGCCACGACTTCGAGGCGATTGAAGTGGCGAAGGCCGATGCGATGATGGCCGCGCTGCGCGACAGCCTGCCTGCCCTGCCGGGCCGGGTGATCGAAGGGCTGACGATCAGTGCCGCCGACGACTTTGCCTATACCGATCCGGTGGATGGCTCGGAAAGCCGCAGGCAGGGCGTGCGGATCATCTTTGCCGATGGCAGCCGGATCGTGCTGCGCCTGTCGGGCACCGGGACCGAGGGGGCGACGCTGCGGCTGTATCTGGAACGCTATGAAAGCGACCCGCAACGCTTTGACGACGATCCGCAATTCGCGCTTGGCCCGGTGATCCGCGCGGCGCATGACCTGGCGCGCATCCATCATTTCACCGACCGGACCGACCCCGACGTGGTGACCTGAACGTGAGGACGGAGCGCAGATCGTTCGCCTTCATGGTGTCGGCCCTGACAAGCGGCGGAGAACAGACGGGCTCGATCAGGTTGGTCTTTGCCTGACATTACCGAACATGGGCGCTGGCCTTTGATCGGCGATGCAGACGATGACGCGCAGACCCTGCGCGCGTCAGATCGTCACCATGATTGATTTTGACCCGCCCTGAGCGGTCATTCAAATCGTTGCACACAGGCGTGCGCGCAGCACCATTTCCAAAGCCACCGGGAAACAGCGTCTTCTAAAAGATGAAGTCACTCGGATCGATGTTTGCCGTTGTCACCCCCACGACAGTGATCACCGTGCTGTCGATGGTGATCACTGCCCAGCCGTCGGCATTGGAGGTGATTGTCAGGTCGGCAATGCTCGCGGCAGAGGTCGGGCTGATATCGATCAATTCGACGCCGTTGACAAAATCGGCAAAGATGTCGCTGCCCTCATTCGATGCGAACACGAATCGATCAATTCCAGCGCCACCCGTCAGGCTGTCTGACCCGACGCCACCGATCAGGCGATCGTTGCCCATATCCCCACGAAGGGTGTCGTTTCCGATCCCGCCTGCGATCGTGTCATTGCCTTCTTTTCCGTCAATGACATCATTCAGGCTCGAGCTTGTCGAAAGGCTTGTTCCGGTGATGGCGTCATTGCCCGTGCTGCCGACAATCTGCCTGATGCCGTCTACCTCGACCGCACTCAGGTCAAGGGAACCGCTGGACAGAATGTCAACAGCCTTGACCGTCTGTAGATTGGCAATCCGTTCGATCCCGCTAAGGAAGCTGATCTTTATTTCACCCCAGATCGCGGAAGGGTTGATCGTTTGCAGCAGGATGGAGTCTGTGCCAACGCCGCCGGTGTAGGCATCCCAACCCGAGACGCCATCGACCAAGAACGTGTCGTTGCCGTCTCCTCCATAGAGCTGATCGTCGCCCAAGCCGCCATCCAGCGTATCGTTTCCGTCATCTCCGTAGATGATGTCGTTACCCAGGTTGCCTACAAGCGAGTCGTCCTGATTGCCACCGTAGATTTGGTCATTCCCGTCCCCTCCGTCCACAGTGTCAAAGCCATCACCAGCCGAAACAAAATCATCTCCGTTGGAAGCGCTGATCCTGTCGTTTCCTCCAAAGCTGTAAATGTTGTCGGATGAAAATGTTCCGTTCAGGGTGTCATTGCCACTCGTCCCGTTGATCGTCGCCATCTATTGACTTCCTTGGTTGATGCCAAGAGGCTGACAAACTCGCGCAACCTCGCCTTAAGGAATCCTGTCCACAATCGACACGTAAACGTGGCGTTAACTTGAGGGAAAGCCAATGACGATGATCACCCCGTTCAAGGGCTATACTGCCGGCTTGTTCATGGCAGCGGGAGGGGCGCAGCCGCGGGTTCTGCAGGTCAAGTCGCCAGTCCTGCCCGTCCAGCCCAAGCCACTTTCCGTCCAGAGTGCTCCGCCAGCCGTAACGCGGGGCGAAGCGAGCGGTGTTGATGACGTGCCCCAGACGGTAAAGGACGCCAGAGAGTCTCTGGCGAAAGCAGAGGCGGCCATGGCTGAATGGCAAGCCAACGAGGACAAGTTCGAGCAAGAGAACGGCTTCCGGCGCAAGGTGAACTCAATGGCCTTGGGGTCCTATGCGCAGGCGCAATCCGGCAATTTCGGGGTCCCGGCGTTCAAGGATGCCGCCGAGGCAACCGAATATCTTGCGCATCTGGTTGGCAGCATGCGCTCGAACGCTGGCGAGATCAAATTCAGTTCCCGAGACGCGCAGAGCCTCGCCAAGCCCGAAGTGGCAGCAGCCTATGGAGAGGTCAAGACAGGTCAGCTTCGCGCCATGTATGCCGACAGCCAGAAGGCGGCAGAAATGGACCTGTTCGTTGTGAATGCGGTTGTTTCCAAAGCGTTCGAAACTTCTGGCCCGATCTACACCCAGGTCGGCGGCACGGTTACCTTCGTGGCGCAAGACTTCAGCTTTGAGGGCAAGGCCATCGCGCGCCTGTCCGAGGACGGTGTCTTGACCAGACTTGGTGCGAACGGTCAGCCGATTGGCGTGGACAAGCGCGTTTAGGTCAAACAGCGCCCAGGCAGGCGCGCGATCCACCTGCGGGCCGGGCGCTGAGATGCAATCCTCTGCAGGGCCTTGCACAGCGCTCCCGACGATGGTCTTGTGGACGATGACCAGCTTGCAGAGGACGCCTTTGCAGAGGTAGCCCCCGGCAACCATTTCTTCGGATGCATCCATACCATGGCGCAGTGTCAGACCGCCGACTGCGACTCGGCACTTTCTGACAACGAGCCGTTTGAGCGCTGGATGGGCGCGGGGTCGCAGGATACTGCGACCCGCGCCAACATCGCCCGGCAGCGCGCGTCGGGCAAATGCAACCCCCGCGTCTGGATATGGGCGTGGATTTTGGCCGGCGCGAGGGGCTGGAGGATTTCGTCGCCGGGCGCAAGGCCGGGACGGGTGAGATGGGGCATCGACGGCCCGATTGGGGTGCGCCGATGCCCCGCCTTGCCTGCGCTGCTGATTTCGCTGGCGCTCGCGGAAGCCGCGCTGGCCGAAGTGGATTTCGAGCCGATCAAGCAGCGCGCGGGGGCCGAGGCCTTTGCCGCCGCCTGCGGGCCGTGCCACACGCCCGATGCCAGCGGCCAGTCCGTCGGCCCGCCGCTGGAGGATGTGGCCGGGCGGATCGCCGGGGGATGGGCAGGCTATCCCTATTCGGACGCGTTGAAGACCGCCGGTTTCGTCTGGACCGACGCCGCGCTGCGCGCCTGGATGGAGGACAACACCGCCTTCCTGCCCGGCACGCGGATGCGCCATGACGGCATCGCCGATCCGGTGGTGCAGGACCTGATCCTGGCCTACCTGCATTCGATCTCGATGGGGGACTGAGTTTCCTTGCAGGGCGGGGGGGGTTGCAATCCAGTCCCGCGCCCTGTAGACGCGCGGCACTTCACAGGTGAGGTGCGGGCCATTCGGGGGAGACATCCCCGATGGTCCACCGGTTGCCCCGGATCTGATCCGGGGTGAATCACCCCGCCGAGGCGCAAACCGGAAAGGAACTTTGACATGGCGCTGCCTGAATTCAACATGCGTCAGCTTCTGGAAGCTGGCGTTCACTACGGTCACCAGACCGCCCGCTGGAACCCGAAGATGGCCGAGTACATCTATGGCGACCGCAACGGCATCCACATTCTTGACCTGACGCAGACCGTGCCGATGCTGGACGCGGCGCTGCAGGTCGTGCGCGACACGGTCGCCCGGGGTGGCCGCATCCTGTTCGTCGGCACCAAGCGGCAGGCGCAGAAGCCGGTGGCCGAGGCCGCCGACAAATGCGCGCAGTTCTACATGAACCACCGCTGGCTGGGCGGCACGCTGACCAACTGGCAGACCGTGTCGAAATCGATCCAGCGGCTGAAGCAGATCGACGAGATGATGGCGCATGGCGCCGAAGGGCTGACCAAGAAGGAACGCCTGAACATCGAGCGGGAACAGACCAAGCTGCAGGCCAGCCTGGGCGGCATCCGCGAAATGGGCGGCGTGCCGGACCTGCTGTTCATCATCGACGTGGGCAAGGAAGACCTTGCGATCCTCGAGGCGCAGAAGCTGGGCATCCCGGTGGTGGGCGTGGTCGATACGAACTGCTCGCCCAAGGGCGTGACCTATGTGATCCCGGGCAATGACGATGCGGCCCGCGCGATCCAGTTGTACTGCGATCTGGTCGCCCGTGCGGCGCTGGACGGCATGTCGGCCCAGATGGGCGCTGCAGGCATCGACCTTGGCGCGCTGGATGCAGCGCCCGAGGAAGAGGTTCTGGCCGAAGCCTGATCCTGTCGCAGCACCGTTACCCGGCGGGGGTAAGCCCCGCCGGAGCCATTCGAATTCGAGGAGAGCCGGATATGACAATCACCGCCCAGATGGTGAAGGAACTGCGCGAGATCACCGGCGCAGGCATGATGGATGCAAAGAAGGCCCTGATCGAGACCGAGGGCGCGATGGAAGCCGCGATCGACTGGCTGCGCACCAAGGGTCTGGCCAAAGCGGCCAAGAAGGCCGGGCGCACTGCCGCCGAAGGCCTGATCGGCGTTGCCGTCAGCAATGGCCGCGGCGTGGCGGTCGAGATCAACTCGGAAACCGATTTCGTCGCCAAGAACGCCGATTTCCAGAGCCTTGTGGCCGAGGTGACCAAGGTCGCCCTGCAGACCGGCGACAGCATCGAGGTGCTGAAAGCCGCGCATCTTGACGGCAAGACCGTGGATGAGGTTCTGACCGCCGCCATCGCGCGGATCGGCGAGAACATGACGCTGCGCCGGATGCATGTGCTGGAAGGCGACACGGTGGTCAGCTATGTCCACAATGCCGCCGCCGAGGGCATGGGCAAGATCGGGGTGCTGGTCGCGCTGAACGGGCCGGCCGACAAGGCGCAGGCTTTGGGCAAGCAGATCGCGATGCACATCGCGGCCACGAACCCGCTGTCGCTGTCGGAAGCGACCCTTGACCCGGTGATCGTGGAGCGCGAACTGGCCGTGCAGACCGCCAAGGCGCTGGAAGAAAACGCGGCCTCGGGCAAGCCCAAGCCCGAAGCGGTGATCCACAACAACATCATCCCGGGCCGGATGAAGAAGTTCCTCGCCGAGAATACCTTGCTGGGCCAGGCCTTTGTCATTAACCCCGACCAGACCGTGGCCGCCGCCGCACAGGAAGCGGGCATCGAGGTCACCGGCTTTGCCCGCGTCATGGTGGGCGAAGGGATCGAGAAGGAAAAGGAAGACTTTGCCGCCGAGGTGGCAAAGACGCTGGCCGGCTGAGCCTGCGGTTTCTTGCGGAACGGATCAGGGGTCGGGGCAACCCGGCCCCGTTGCATTTGTAACATGGCGGTGGTCTTGCACAGGCCGCGCCAGGGTTACTTTGCGGTGCTTTTTCCCGAGGCCTGGACAGCCGGGGGTTTCACACCCCCGGACCCCCGTGGGATACTTGGTCCAAGATGAAGACGGGGGAAGCGAACATGGACGCACACGCGGCGGTGGACGTGGTGGTGATCGGCGGGGCCGTGATGGGCGCGTCGGCGGCCTATTGGCTGACCCGGATGCAGCCCGGCCTGTCGGTGATGGTGGTGGAGGCGGACCCCAGCTTTGCCCGCGCCTCGACGGCGCTTTCGGTTGCGTCGATCCGTCAGCAGTTCACGACGGCGGTGAATGTGGATATCTCGCGTTTCGGGATCGGATTCATCCGGAACTTTCGTGAAAGCCTTGGGGTGGAGGTGGGGATTGCCTCACTTGGGCTGAAAGAGAACGGCTATCTGTTCGTGACCGGATCGGTCGGCGGCGCGGCGCTGATGGCCGAGGTGGCCGCGATGCAGCGCGCACATGGGGCCGCGACCGAGGTGCTGACGCCAGACGGGATCGCCGCGCGGTTTCCATGGCTTGAGGTGGGTGATCTTGTGGCGGGGTCGTTCGGGCCGCGCGACGAGGGCTGGTTTGACAACATGGGCCTGCTGGGCGGTTTTCGCGCGGCGGCGAAGGTTCAGGGTGCGCTGTTCGTGTCCGACCGGGTGGTGGGTCTTAAGGTTGCAGGCGGGCGGATCATGGGGGTGGAGCTTGCGGGGCAGGGGCTGGTCCCCTGTGGTGCCGCGATCAACGCCGCCGGAACGCGGGCGGTCGAGGTGATGCGGATGGCGGGCCTTGACCTGCCGGTGGAACCGCGCAAGCGGACCGTCTTTGTCATCGACGCCCCGAACGCGCGGCATCCCGACGGGCCGCTGCTGGTCGATGCCGGGTTCTACCTGCGCCCCGAGGATCGCCACTGGATCACCGCAACCGTGCCTGAGGCCGACGGCCCCTGCGATGCCAATGACTTCGAGCCCGATCTTCACCTGTTCGACGAGGTGATCTGGCCGCAGCTTTACGCCCGCGCGCCGGGGTTCGACGCCGTCCGCGTGATCCGCCACTGGGTCGGACACTACGCCTATAACACGCTGGACCAGAATGCTATTCTGGGTCCGCACCCGGCGCTGCCGAACCTGTTCCTGATGAACGGCTTTTCCGGCCACGGGTTGCAGCAATCTCCTGCGGTCGGGCGCGGTATTGCCGAACAGGTTCTGACCGGGGGCTGGCAGACACTGGACCTGAGCGATCTGTCGGTGGACCGGGTCGTGGCAGGCCGACCGTTCCGCGAACGCGCGGTCGTGTGACGGTCAGGCCAGGGCGGCGACCAGGCCCGGCAAGTCGGCATGGTGCGAGAACCGCGCGGCATGCGGCAAGGCTTCTACCGGGGACTTGCGGTAGCCTTCGGTGAACAGAAGGAACGGAAGGCCCGCAGCCTGAGCGGTTTCGGCATCAACCTCGCTGTCGCCGACGAAGATCGCCTTCGGCTGGCCGAGCTTTGCGACTGCCAGATGCAGCGGGGCCGGATCGGGCTTGCGGACTGGCAGGCTGTCGCCGCCGACGGTGACGCTGAACGGGCCGTCAAGGTTCAGATGCGCCAGCACCGCACGGGTCGCAGCTTCGGGCTTGTTGGTGCAGATGCCAAGCGGATGCCCGGCGGCGCGCAGTGTGGTCAGCGCCATGGCGACGCCGGGATAGGGCAGGGTCAGGCCCACCGCATCCTCATAGCCTGCGACAAAGCGTTCGGTCATCCGGGCGTGGCGGGCGTCATCCGCGCCGTGGCCCGCCGCGATCAGAAGCTGGCGGATCAGATGCGGCACGCCGCGCCCGATGAAGCTGCGCACCTGGGCGAAGGTCTGCTCCTCCAGTCCCTCGGCGCGCAGGACCAGGTTGGCGGCCGCGTGGATGTCGGGCGCGGAATCGATCAGCGTACCGTCCAGATCGAAGATCACCGCCGCGCGGTTCATGCCAGCGCCGCCTTGCGAAGGGCGGCGATGTTCGCGGCGTAAGCTTCGGGATTGTCGGCACTTCCGCCCTTGAACAGCGCCGATCCGGCAACCAGCACATCGGCACCGGCAGCCCGGCAGAGCGGTGCGGTTTCCAGCGTCACACCGCCGTCGATCTCGATGTGAACCGGCCTGTCACCGACCATCGCGCGCAGCGCCGCAATCTTGGCGAGTTGCGACATCAGGAAGGACTGCCCGCCGAAGCCCGGGTTCACCGTCATCACGCAGATCACGTCAAGCACGTCCAGAAGCCATGGCACGCCATCGAGTCCGGTTCCCGGATTGATCGCAATCCCGGCCTTTTTCCCTTTGGACCGAATGGTCTGCAAGGTCCGGTGAATGTGCGGTTCCGCCTCGGGGTGCAGGGTCAGCACATCGGCACCCGCCGCCACGAAGGCATCGATCCACCGCTCGGCGGGCGAGACCATCAGATGCACATCCATCACGCCTTTGACGTGCGGCCGCAGCGCCGCGACCATGGCGGGGCCGAAGGTCAGGTTGGGCACGAAATGCCCGTCCATCACATCGACATGAATCCAGTCGGCGCCCGCAGCCTCCATCGCGCGGCATTCCGCGCCGAAGTTGGCGAAATCGGCGGCCAGGATCGACGGGGCGATCTTGAGGGAACGATCAAAGCTCATCGGGGACCCCTTGGATGGACAGCGGTTTTCCTTATCCCGCAGGCCCGGCAGGGTCCAGAGGAACGCTTGCTTTACATAATACAGATTATCGGATTCCTCGATACGCCAGACCTGTCACCGGGCAAGCAGCGCCTCGATCTCGGCGCGTGACGGCATGGCTGGTGCTGTTCCTGCCCGTGTCACCGAGATGCCCGCCGTAGCCGACCCGAAGCGCACGGCATCGACCGGGTCCAGCCCACGCGCCAATGCTGCCGCGAAGCCGCCGGTAAAGGCATCGCCCGCGCCAGTGGTTTCCACCAGCGGACCGGCAACGAAAGCAGGCACATGCACCGTGCGCGCGCCATCGTGAAACAGCGCGCCCTGGCTGCCAAGCGTGATGACCGCAGCCCGGCACCCAAGCGCCCGCAGCGCGCGTGCCGCCGCAAGCGCCTCGTCCGGGGTTGTCACCGGCAGACCGGTCAGCGCCTCTGCCTCGGATTCGTTCGGGGTCACATAGTCGCACAGCGCCAGCATGCCCTCCGGCAACGGGGCCGCCGGGGCCGGGTTCAGGATCGTGATCGCACCGCCCGAACGGGCGATTTCAAGCGCCCGCACCGCCGCCGCGATCGGCTGTTCCAGTTGCGTGACAAAGACCGACGCGCCGCCGATCAGCCCGGCCCGCGCCTCGATATCCGCCACCGAGATGTCACCCGCCACACCCGGGCTGACGATGATCGCGTTGTTTCCCGTGCCTGCCTCGACAAAGATATAGGCCGCACCGGTATAGCCTTCGGCATGCTGGGTGACTGCCGCCGTCACGCCGGCCTTTGCCCAAGTGGCCAGTGCCATGTCGGCAAAGGGGTCGCGCCCCAGGCGGCTGATGAAATGCGTCTCGGCACCGGCCCGCGCCGCAGCCACCGCCTGATTGGACCCCTTGCCGCCGGGGCCGAGGGCAAAGCCCTGCCCCATGACCGTTTCGCCCATGCGGGGCTGACGTTCGGCGCGATAGGCCGTGTCGGCCACGAACACGCCCAGGATCACCACGCGGCCCATCTTCATGCCTCCGGCGCAATCACGCCCTTGCGGAACAGGAAGCAGCCGTAGAACCGCCGCTCGCCGGTCTGGATCACGGCATAGGCCTGTTTCGCCTGTTCATAGAACGCAAAGCGTTCGACGCTCAGCATCGGTCGGGGCTGGCCCTCGGCCCGGTCGATTTCCGCCTGCACCTCGGACTGAACGGGTTCGATCCGGTCGGGTGCGCCCACCACCTCCATCCGCACCGCGAAATCCGGCACGAAGGTGTCCAGCGGCAGCACCGACAGCACCGCCTGCACCGCCTGCGCACAGGTCAGGTTGTCCATCCGCAGAAGCGTGCCGGTGCGGGTCTGCCGCGCGATGGCGTCCGACGGAAAGTTCGTGTCGGCAATCACCAGCACGTCGCCATGGCCCATGGCGCGCAAGGCGTGCAGCACCTCGGCATTCAGGCGCGGATCGATCCCTTTCAGCATGCGCTGTCCTTTCCTATCCGAAATTCCGGGTCACGGCCTCGGCAAAGGCGCGGGCCAGCACCGCCTGTTCGGGCGCGTCATAGTGGATGCCGTCGATGTCCGACACGGCGACCAGCGCCCCGGCATCCAGGAACGGCACGGCCGCGCGCTGCGCGGATTGCGCGATGCGTGCGCCAAGCTGCCGCGACTTTGCCTCGCCGCCCCAGAAAATCTGGCCCAGCTCGCCGATCTCGCGGATCGGCGGCGGCGCCACCAGAAGCACGCCCGGAGCCGTCTGCCCCGGCCCGGCCAGCGAGCCGCGGATCACCGCAACAAGCTTTTCCAGCGACAGGGCAATGTCCGTCACCGACAGCGAGAACCGGCCCTTGAGGTCATTCGTGCCCAGCATCAGCAGCACCACATCCACCGGCCGGTGGCTTTCCAGCAGCGCGGGCAGCACCGTCAGCCCGTTGCGGTGCGCGCCTTCCACGGGGTCGTCATGCAGGGTCGTGCGGCCGGGCTGGCCTTCCTCGATCACATGCCATCCGGGCAGCAGCGCGGCCAACTGGCCGGTCCAGCGCAGATCGCGCGGGTAGCGGCCGGTTTCGCCCAGGCTGGTCACCGGCAGGCTGCCGTGGGTGTTGCTGTCGCCAAAACACAAAAGCGTTCGGGTCATGCCAGCCGGTCTCCGCTTGCCGCGTCAAACAGATGAACCTTGCCCGCAACGGGCGTCAGGTGAACGCTGTGGCCCGGGCGGAAGGCATGGCGTTCGCGAAAGACCGCCATCATGTCATGCCCGCCATGGCGCAGGACCACATGGGTTTCCGACCCCGTCGGTTCCACCACCACCACATCGGCGGCGATGCTGGCCGTCCCGCCCGGGCCGGTCAGGTCCAGATGTTCGGGACGGATGCCCAGCATCACGCGACGGCCCGCCGCCACCCCCGGACCGGGCGGCACCGGCAGGTCGGCCCCGTCGATCCGCACGGCGGCACCCCCTGCCCCGTCCACGATGACGCCCGGCAGCAGGTTCATTGCAGGTGACCCGATGAAGCTGGCCACGAAGGTATTCGCCGGGCGGTCGTACAACTCCAGCGGCGCGCCGATCTGGGCGATATGGCCGTCGCGCATCACCACGATGCGGTCGGCCATGGTCATCGCCTCGATCTGGTCATGGGTGACATAGATCGTCGTGGTCGACAGCCGCTGGTGCAGTTCGCGGATTTCCGACCGCATCTGCACCCGCAGCTTGGCATCAAGGTTCGACAGGGGCTCGTCGAACAGGAACACCTGCGGGTCGCGCACGATGGCGCGGCCCATGGCCACGCGCTGCCGCTGGCCGCCGGACAACTCGCGCGGATAGCGCGCGAGGTAGGGCTTCAGCCCCAGGATATCGGCGGCGCGGTCCACCTTTTCGGCGACCTTGCCCTTTTCCATTCCCTGCATCTTCAGCGGAAAGCCCATGTTGGCCGCCACCGTCTTGTGCGGGTAAAGCGCATAGTTCTGAAAGACCATCGCAATGTCGCGGTCGCTTGGCGGCAGGTTGTTCACCACCCGCGCCCCGATCCGGATCGTGCCCGAGGTCACCCCTTCCAGCCCCGTGATCATCCGCAGAAGCGTGGACTTGCCGCAGCCGGACGGCCCGACAAGAACCACGAATTGCCCATCGGGAATATCGACGTTGACGCCGTGGAGCACCTCCATCGCGCCATAGGCCTTGCGCAGGTCGCGGATCGTCACCTCGGCCATCATTCCTCCCCGAGCCTTTGGACCCATGCCTAGCGCAGGCCTTTGGCACTGTCCATCGTCTAGACATACTAACATGTTAGATGCTTGACTTGGGGGGGCAAGGCTGAGAATGTCTGGCGCATGTCCGGCACAGGCCGGGCGCGGTGGCGGATCACGGTGTGGCCAGAAAACGACCCCGAACGGGGCAGTTGGTCGGTGACGTCACCCTTGCGCAGGCGCGTGACAAAAAGGGAGGTCACTGATGAAGGTTGAAGTCTACAATGCCATCGTGCGCGCGGGTCTGACCCGGCGCGGGCTGCTCAAGGGGGCGGCAGGCATCGGCGGTCTGGCCGCACTTGGCGGACTGGGCCTTGGCGCAGGCGTGCGCCCTGCCCTTGCGCAGGACAACCTGCGGGCCGAAATCCTGAAGATTCCGGGCGTTGGCGCAGGATCGCCCACCGATGCCGACTGGCAGAAGGTCGGCGAGATGTGCCTGGGGCCGACCAAGGCGAATGTCGCCGAAGGCGAATTTGCCGGGGTCGAACTGACCTTCATGGGGCTGAACAACCAGAACCTGCACAACTTCCTGTTCCGCGGCTTCCTGAAATCGTGGGAGGCCTATACCGGGGCCAAGATTAACTGGATCGACCTTGCGCAGGCCGATTACAACCCGCGCCTGCAGCAGTCCATCGCCACCGGCACGGTGGATTTCGACATCATCGAGATGGGCGCACCGTTTGAAGGCGACACTGCCGGCAAGGGCCTGCTTGACGAGATGCCCGACTGGGTCAAGACCCAGATCGACATGGACGACTATGTGGCCTACCTGAAGGCCCCGGTCGGCACCTGGGACGGCAAGACCTACCGCATCTCGATCGACGGCGACTGCCACACCTTCAGCTATCGCAACGACTATTTCACCGACGCGACGATCTCGGCCGCGACCGGGATGACGGCTCCGCCGACGACGTGGCAGCAGGTCAATGCGATGAATGCCAAGCTGAAGGGCCAGAAAGACCCGCTGACGGGGATGGACGCCTACGGCTATCTCGACCCGCTGAAAGGTTGGGGCGGCTTTGGCTTCTACTTCCTGGAAGACCGCGCGACGGCCTATGTCAAACACCCGTCCGATCCGGCCTGGCTGTTCGACCCCGACACGATGAAGCCGCGCGTCAACAACCCCGGCTGGGTGCAGGCGATCCAGGACGTGCTGGATTCGATGCCCTATCTGCCGCCCGACCAGATCAACGCCGACCCCGGCACGACCGCCTTCTCGCAGTTCCTTGCGGGCACCGGCTCGTCGCTCTGCTGGTGGGGCGACGTCGGGTCCAGCGCCCGGACCTCGGATACCTCGGTGGTCGGCGAAGTTGTCGGCTTTTCCATCAACCCGGGTTCGGAAAAGGTCTACAACCACAAGGCCGGTGCCTGGGAAACCCCGGAAAGCCCGAACTTCGCGCCGAACCTCGCCTATCTGGGCTGGGGCGTCTATGTCACCAACCGCGTCTCGGGCGACGAGAAAAAGCGCAAGGCGGCCTGGTCCGCTGCGGCGCATCTGGGCGGCAAGGACATTGCGCTGTGGATGTCGGCCTATCCCTCCGGCTTCCAGCCCTACCGCAACTCGCAGTTCAACTACGACGAATGGGAAGCGGCGGGCTATGACCGGGCCTTCATCGAGGATTACCTGAGCTCGAACCTCGACAGCTACAACCACCCGAACGGCGCCATCGAGCCGCGCATCCCCGGCATCTTCCAGTACTATTCGGTGGCCGAGGACGAACTGGCCAAGGGCTATGCGGGTCAGTACAAGTCCGCGCAGGAAACTGCCGACGCCATCGCCGCCGCCTGGGAGAAGATCACCGACCAGATCGGGCGCGAGGGGCAGATCAAGCTGTACAAGGCATCCCTCGGGATGTGATCCGCTTCTGCTGACAGGCGGCGCGCGAAAGATCGCGCGCCGCTTTTTTGTGTGGTCTTGCATGTCACCGACTTCCGGTCTTTCATGATCGGCTCTTGGGCCCTTTTACTGGAACTATCCTTCATGTTTTCGATGGAAGACCTGCGGCAGTTGACCGTGTTCGACATGTTGACGGATGCGCAGCGACAGTCGCTGGCACGCCGTCTGGGCGATGTGCACCTTACCCCCGGCGAAGCGGCAATGCACGAAGGCGACGCCGCCGCCCTGTTCGTGGTGATTTCCGGCGGGCTGGACGTGGTCAAGCTGGTGGACGGGATCGAGCGCAAGATCGGCACGCGCCTGCCCGGACAGGTTCATGGCGAAGTGCCGCTGGTGTTCGGC
>JAAFHX010000101.1 GCA_013297695.1 Rhodobacterales bacterium
CTGTCACAAAGTCGCTCCATCTCAGCCAGTTGATGAGACGAGAACAAAAGCGTTGCCCCTGCGGCGCGCATCTCGCGGAAGATGTCGCGCATCTCGGCGATGCCCGAAGGGTCAAGACCCAGGGTCGGTTCGTCCAGGATCAGGAACTCGGGTTCGTGCAGAAGCACGCGCGCGAGGCAGACCCTTTGCTGCATGCCCCGGGAAAAGGTGCCGAGCGTCCTTCGGGCGGCCTGCGCCAGTCCCACCCGATCCAGCACCGACGTCACCCGACGGTCCGAGTTCGGCACACCGTAAAGGCGCGCGAAGAAATCCAGATAGGCCCGGGCCGTCATCTCGGGGTAGATGCGGGGCTTCTCCTGCAGGTAGCCGACGCGCAGCCGGACTGCCTTGTGCCGCGCCCCGTCACGTTGGCCAAGCAGGTCGATCTGCCCGCCATCGGGTGCGACAAGCCCCATCACAAGGTTCATCACTGTGGTCTTGCCCGCGCCGTTCGGTCCAAGGAACCCGACGATCTCGCCCCGCGCAACCGTCAGGTTCACCCGGTCGACCGCCGCCTTGCCGCGGAATGCCTTGGTCAGGCCGTCGATGCGCAGGGCGGGTTCCGGTCGCATCGGGTCAGACCGGCAACGGCAGGAAGTAAAGCCGCGTCAGGTTGATGACGATCATCGTCACCGCCGCCGCCAGCAGGAACTCCATCGGCCAGGCCAGCACCTTTGCCCGGTCATTCGCCAGCTTCATCGCGACGATGGCCAGAACGGCAATCAGCGAGGCAGGCCAATGCGAAACATCGCCCGCCATGATGGTGCAGGACCCCAGCAGGAAGCCGAGGATGACAATAAGAACGACCCAGCTTTTCATGCCGCGTCCTCTGCCGCATCGGGCCGGCTTGCCGCCGCATAGGCAATTGTCCGGCCATCATCAGGATCGAAAAGGTATATCCAGTTCGGATCGAACCGCATCGCCAGCCGCGTCCCCTCGGTCTTGCCCAGGTGCGCGGTTTCGGTGGTCGAGGTGCGGGTGGTCACCTGCACGGACCCGCTGCGCAGCACATAGAGGTTTTCGGCCCCGGTCGGCTCGAACGAATAAAGCTCGGTCGCGACCGGGTGGGTTTCGCCCGCGTCCCGGCCAACGGAAACATGCTCGGGCCGGATGCCCAGCCGGAGTTTCTGGCCATCGCGCTTTGCAAGTCCGTTCGCCCGGACCCATCCGGCGTCCAGCGTCACGGCGAAGGGTCCGCAATCGGCCAGCATTGCGCCGTCCCCCCGGCGCAAGGTGCAATCGAGGATGTTCATCTGCGGTTCTCCCACGAAGCTTGCGACGAATTCGGTCGCCGGGCGCTCGAAAATCTCGCGCGGGGTGGCGAATTGCAGCATCCGGCCGTCCTTCATGACAATGATGCGGTCGGCCATCGTCATCGCTTCCAACTGGTCATGGGTGACGAAGATCGTCGTGACGCCGACGGTCTTCTGGATGTGGCGCAGCTCGGCCCGCATCTGGCCGCGCAATTGCGCGTCAAGGTGCGACATCGGCTCGTCCATCAGGAACACATCGGCGTCGCGGACCAGCATCCGCGCGATGGCGACGCGCTGAAGCTGCCCCGCCGACAACTGGTCGGGCTTCTTTTGCAGCGCATCGGTGATCTGCATGGTTTTCGCGACAGCACCGACCTTGTCGGCAATCGCGCGCTTGTCGAGGCCCCGCACCTCCAGCGGGTAGGCGATGTTCCCGAACACCGTCATGTGCCGGTAAAGGCCGTAGTCCTGGAACACCATCCCGATATTGCGGTGGCGCGGGCGCAGGAAGGTCACGTTGCGCCCCGCGATCTCGATCCGCCCCGAGGTCGGCATCTCCAGCCCCGCGATCATGCGCAGCGTCGTGGTCTTGCCGCAGCCCGACGGGCCGAGGAGGAACACGAACTCGCCGTCATGCACGGTGATGTTCACGTCGTTTACGGCGGTGAAGCCGCCGAACTGCTTCATCAGTCCCGCAATCTGAAGGTCAGCCATGGGTCATCCCGCCCCTTGCTCTGTGCGTCATTTCTTCACGACCCCCTGCGACAGGCCGCTGATCAACTGCCGCTGCATGACCAGAACGAACAGGATCAGCGGCGCGGTGATCAGCACGACGGCCGCCCCCAGCACGTTCCATTCGATGTCGGCCCCGATGGAATAGGCCATGATCGCGGGTGGCATGGTCTTGGCGTTGGTCGATGTCAGGAAGGTCGCGAAGGCGAATTCGTTCCACGACAGGATCATCACGAAGATCGCGGTCGCGGTGATCGAGGGCATCATCAGCGGCAGCGTCACCTTGCGGAAGGCCTGGAACCAGGTGTCGCCGTCCACCATCGCCGATTCTTCATAGCGGCGCGGGATGTCGCGGAAATACCCGGTCAGCATCCAGACCACGAAGGGCAGTTGCATGGCGGTATACAGCAGGATCAGCCCCGGCAGCGTATCGAGAAGCTTCAGCGTCTGGAAGATCACGAAGATCGGGATCAGCACCGCCACCGGCGGCATCATCCGGTTGGTCAGTACCCAGAACGACACGTCATCGCGCCCGATGAAGTCATAGCGGGCCAGCGCATAGGCGCAGAACATGCCGATGGTGACCGAAAAGAAGGTGGAGCACAGCGCGACGATCAGGCTGTTCATGAAGTTCGACATGATCCCCTTTTCGAAGATCAGATAGCGAAAGGCGTCCAGCGTCGGTGTGAAGATCCACTGCGGCGCGCGCGAGGCAGCCGCGGCCCCGTCCATGAAGCCGGTCATGACCACCCAGAGATAGGGCAGGAAGTTCACCACGCAGACCGCGATGATGACGGCATAGACCCACCCGTTCCGCTGGACCGGCGGCGCATCGGGCGAGGTGATCGTGGTGTCGATGGTTGCCATGGCGCCCTCCCTACTCGGCCGCTTCGGTGCGGGACCGGAACACGCGGATGAACACAAAGCTCATGACGATGATGATCATCATCATGATCAGCGACAGCGCGGCCGCCTTTGACGCATCGAAGAATTCGAGCCCGGTCTTGGTCAGAAAGACGTTCAGCGTCGTCGTCGCGTTGCCGGGGCCGCCGCGCGTCATGATCACGATCAGCTCGTAGGTGCGAAACGCATCCATCGTGCGGATCACCACGGCAATCAGGATCGCGGGACGCAAGAGCGGCATCGTGATCGTCCAGAACACCCGCCAGCTTGACGCACCGTCGATCTCGGCGGCCTCGTAGGGCTGGCGCGGGATCGAGGCGAGGCCGGCCGACAGCATCAGAAACATGAACGGCGTCCATTCCCACACGTCCACGAAGATCAGCGTCTGGAAGGCAATGGTGGGGTCGGACAGAAAGGGAATCTCGCCCCAGCCGAGCGCGCGGGTGATGCCGCCCGCGTAATAGGTCACCAGACCCGCGCCGGGGTAGAACATGTAGCGCCAGATCAGCGCCGCAACCAGCGGCGGCAGGATCATCGGGATCAGGATGAACACGCGCATCACCGAAGCCCCGCGCAGACTGCGCTGGAACAGCAGCGCCAGCCCGAGGCCCAGCCAGAATTCGATGAACACGGCCTGGACGGTAAACCAGAGCGTTGTTCGCAGCGCGTGCCAGAACTCGGGGTCCTGGATCAGGGCGTGGTACTGGTATAGCCCCACGAAGATGCGCGGCAGGTAGGGCTTGGAAAGGATGACGTTGTGGCCCGCGATGTAGAGCGAATAGAGAAAGGGATAGATGCCGATCCCGAACAGGATGATCAGTGTCGGGGCCATCAGCACCCAGGGAAAGACCTTGCGGTTGGACGGCCCGAAGCGGGCCAGCATTCCCCTGCTGCGCGGATGGACCGGCAGGCGCTGCGATGGCTCTGCGTGGATCATGGCGTTCCCCAGTTGTCCGAAAAGTCGTGATGCGGCGAAGGGGCCTTGCCCTGTTACCCGCCGGGTCGGCCCGGGCGCAATCGCCCGGGCCATGCGGATGTCAGACGGTCACTTCCACTGCGACGGCAGACGGTCATAGTAGGTCAGGTCACGCCAGTTCTGCGGCGGCAGGTCGGTGCGGCCGGGAATGTAGTAGCCGCCCTTCTTCATCGCCGCCGTCATGCGGGTTTCCATGTTCGCGGCCGCCGTTGCGGAATCGATCTCGCCGATCCAGACGCGGTTGCCCTCTTCGCCCATGATGTCGGAAATCTCGGCCCATTCCGGAATGCGCACACGCTCGTCCGGGTTGGTGTCCTTGAGCATGAAGTCATAGACGGGCAGCCACCAGGGCTGAAACTTTGCCAGCGTTTCCGACTTGTAGGTCGAATGGCGCGACGGACCTGCACCGAATTCGGTCGCGCGTTCCTGGATTTCCTTGGAGGTGATCCACTGGATGAAGGTCCAGGTCGCTGCCTTGTTCTTCGAGTCCTTCGACATGCCGAAGGACCAGGCACCGAACCAGGGGTCGATCACGCCATGCGGCCCGGACGGGGTGTGCAGGTGCACGTTCTTGCCCGCGACGGCCGCCTGGGTGGCCGGATCTTCGAAGAAGCCCTTGATGAAGTCCTGATAGTTCCAGACCCCGAAGGCCCCGCCTTGCTGGTACACGGCCGTCGCCTCGCCGATGCCCCAGTTCGCGCTGTCGGCCGGCATGAATTCCTTCAGGCTGACGAAGTAGTCGATGGAGTCGATCGTGTTCTGGTTGTTGATCGTGACCTTCCAGTCCTTGTCGAGATACTCGTTGCCCACGGTTTCCGGGGTCTGGAAGGCATAGAGGTAGGGCAGATAGGTCACGCCCCAGAACCACCGGCCGGGAATGTTGGCGAAACCGATCATGCCGGACTCGGGGTTGTTCACCTTCTTGGCGGCATCGAACATGTATTGGGTGTTGAACTCGGGCGAGAAACGTTCGGGCAGCTTGAAGCCAGCCTGCTCGGCCACGTCGGCGCGGAAGGTGGTGCCGACCGGGCCTGCGCCCAGGGGGATGGTGTAGAGCGTGTCGTTGTAGACGCCCGTGCCGCTGATGACTCTCGGCAGGAAGTCGTCGATATCATAGCCTTCCTCGGTCAGGTCCGGGTTCTTCACATAGGGCATCAAAGGGTCCAGGAACCCGGCCGCGGCATATTCGGCCAGCCACATCACATCGACCGCGTAGAAATCGTAGGTGCCGGTGCCCTGCTGCATCTCGACCAGCGATTTCTGGCGATACTGGTCGAAGGGAACCTCGTCCACGATCACCTTGATCCCGTACTTTTCTTCGAACTCGGGGATGAACTTGCCCAGGGCCGCGAACTGCGGCATGGACGGTTGCAGGAAGCGGATTTCGGCTCCGGCCAGGGCTTTCTGCGCTTCCGTCTGCGCAAGCACGGCGGGGGCAGTGACCAGCGACAGTGCGAATGTCGCCGTCATTGCCCCCCCGATCCTGATGTACTTCATCGTCTCCTCCTCTTCTGGTCGTTTGTTGCAGGACCATCCCATTCCCCGGCATACCCGGGGGACGGAATTCACGCGGCGGGCACACGGGCGCTGAAGCGGGCCTGACGGACCGTCTGCCCCGATGCGACGTCGAACAGGCAGACAAAGTCCGGGTCCACCCGGAATGCGATCGGCGCGCCGATCTGCTGTGCATGGCGGCGTGCGGCATCGACCGTGGTCATCACGCGAATGATCGCTCCCGCCAGATCGACATCGAAGATCACCCGAGAGCCGAGCGTCTCGACCGCAAAGACGGTGCCCCGCACGATCCCCGGCCCCGCCGCGTCGGCGGCGGCCAGCGCAATGTGCTGGGGCCGGATGCCCACGCTGTAGGCCGCGCCAGCCACCAGCGCGCTGCCGGACATGACCCAGTCGCGATGAAGCGGGATGCGCGCGCCCCCCAGGGTCAGGGCAAAGCCGCCCGCCTCTTCCGACAGGACCGCAGGCACCGTGTTCATCAGAGGCTCACCGATGAAGGTCGCCGCAAACAGGGTCGCCGGGCGGTCGAACATCTCTTGCGGCGGGGCGATCTGTTCGATCCGGCCCTTGTTGATCAGCACGATCCGGTCGGCCATGGTCATCGCCTCAAGCTGGTCGTGGCTGACATACAGCATCGTGGCCTTGAACTCGCGCTGCAGCCGCTTGAACTCCACCCGCATCCGGGCGCGTAGCTGGGCGTCCAGATGCGAGATCGGTTCGTCCAGCAGATAGCAGTCGGCCTCGCGCACCAGTGCGCGCCCGATGGCCACGCGCTGCTGCTGCCCCCCCGAAAGCTGGGCAGGGCGGCGGTCCATCAGACCCTCGATCTGCAGCGTCTCGGCGACCGAGGCGATGCGCTGCCGCATGTCGGCCTCGCCCGTATTCCGCACCCGCAGCGGATAGGCGAGGTTCTCGAAGATGGTCATGTGCGGGAACAGCGAATGCTTGTCATAGACCATGGCCAGATTGCGCTCGCGCGGGGTCCGGTCCGTCACGTCCCGCCCGCCGATGCGGATGCGGCCCGCCGTCGCGTCCTCGAGCCCGGCGATCAGGCGCAGGGTCGTCGTCTTGCCCGCGCCGGAAGGGCCCAGCAGGAAAACGGCTTCACGGTCCGCCACGGCCAGACTGATCCCGCGCAGGGCCTCGTGCCCGTCCTTGAAGGTCTTTGCGAGGTTTTCGATACGAAGATCAGCCATCATTCTTTCCGGTCAGGTCGGTGTGCCGGAACTCCGGATGGGCGACCGACCCCTTCAGCCCCCGCTGCGCGGTGCAGGGTCAGGCCGCGCGACCTGGCACTTGCAATTGATGTCATCGGCCTTCCCCCCTTCGCGGAGCATCGGGTTTTTCGGGCCTTGCAGGACGCCCCGGACGGGACGCACGTCACCCGGCGATGCCGGTCCCGGAAAAGATCGTGGATTCCGCGAATCCCTGCATCAAACTTATTTCTTTCTGAAATTATTGCAAACGAAAAAATTTCCTGCCATCGGCGATGGAGGAGAAATCGCTGCGATGCCGCCGCAGCCTGGGGCAGAACGCGGCGACGCAACGACCCGTTCTGCCCGAAAATCGGGCAAAACGACTTCGCCCCGAGCAATCCGACGACCGCGCGCTGCGTGAGCCCCGGTGCCGCAATGACCGCTGCAGATGGGCCATCGAAATGAATTCCGCGACTACAGACAGCAGGCCACAGCCAGACCGTCCAGCTTGCGTCATCCGATAAGTGAAATCATTTCATGAATTTTCTTCGGAAAGCCTGTCGGCCAGAAAATCCACCATGGCCCGCACCCGCGCGGCAACGGGCGACTGATCGGCATAGATCACCCAGACAGGTTCGGTGTCACCAGGGTTGAAGTCCTGCAGAATTGGCACAAGGGTGCCGTCCCTCATATCCGACCCGACATGAAACTCCGACAGCCGCGCGATCCCCGCGCCCCGCCGCGCGAAATCGCGCAGGCTCTCGCCATTGTCCAGCGACAGGTTTCCCCGAACGGCCACATCCAACCGGATCGGGGTTCCGTTCTGGTCCAGACGGAACGGCCAGCGCGCATAGCCGGGGTGAAAGGCCAGCGTCAGGCAGTTGTGCCGCGCAAGGTCCTGCGGCACATCGGGTCGGCCCATCCGCTTCAGATAGTCGGGCGAGGCGACCACATGCCGGGCCGACGACAGAAGTCGCCGCGCCCGGATCGTGGAATCGGCCATGATACCGGTGCGCACGGCCACATCGATGCCGTCGCGGATCAGGTCCGCCGTCGTGTCCGACAGCAGGAAATCAACCTCCACCCCCGGATAGGCGGCCAGAAACTCGGGGATCAGCGGGGCCACGCGGTGCATCCCGAAGGGCACGTTGCAACTGACCCGCAGCCGCCCCGCGATCCGACCCGCGCTTTCGCGCACGCCGGTCTCCAGCTTCTCGATCCCCTCCAGCACCTGCCGCCCGCGGGCCACATAGTCCTCGCCTTCGGGGGTGAGCCGCAGCTTGCGGGTGGACCGGATGGCCAGGGGAAGCCCAAGCCGCGCCTCGATCCGCGCGACGATCTTGCTGACCGCCGAGGGCGACAGCCGAAGGGCCTGCGCTGCGGCCGAGAAGCTTCCCGTCTCGACCACCTTCACGAAGACTTCGATTTCCGACAGGCGACCTGCCATGCGCATTTCTTTCATGAAATGATTTCACTTCTGTTGTGACGCAACGGGCATTCCCGGCACAAGACGGAAATGACAATCTTGCCCATCATCCTATCCCTGCAAGGCCCGCAATGTCCCAACCCCATGCCCTTGTCGTCGGCGCAACGGCCTGCCCTACACCTTTCCGGGAAGCCCCGCCGCATGGGCAGGCCTGAACAACCTGACCGACGCCCGGCTTCTGGCGCAGCACCTTCACTGGGCCGCCGCGTCACCCAAAGCGCGCAACGAGGCCTGCAATGCGGTGAACGGCGACGTGTTCCGCTGGCGGCAGCTCTGACCCCGGATCGCAGAGTGGTTCGGCCTGCCGGGCGCGCCCTACCCCGGCCATGCCACGCCGCTTGCCCCGCGCATGGCCACGCTCGGGCCTGCGTGGCATGATCTGGTGACGCGCCACGGCCTTCAGCCGCACCAGCCCGACCGCCTCGCCTCGCCCTGGCACACCGACCTTGACCTCGGACGCCCGATGAAATGCC
Source organism: Rhodobacterales bacterium (assembly GCA_013297695.1). Lineage (GTDB taxonomy): Bacteria > Pseudomonadota > Alphaproteobacteria > Rhodobacterales > Rhodobacteraceae > Aliitabrizicola. The sequence continues at coordinate 8,574 of JAAFHX010000101.1, forward strand.
TGCATTCCATGACGAAAAGCCGCCTGCGCGCCGAACGCATCATCCCCTGAACGCCAGGGCTTGCCCGATCAGTAGCGGGTCAGCGACGTCACATCCGAGGTTCGCTCCAGCCCCTCGATGGCGCTGCCGAAGTTGCGCACGGCATACATCGAATAAAGCATGTCGATCACCTGAAGCTGCGCGATCTTCGACACCATCGACTCGTGGTACTCGGCGGTTCCGACAACCCCGGTGACCGTCGGCGTGAACAGGCTTATGTCGGCATGGCGGATGATCGGGGAATCCGGAAAGGACGTGATCGCCAGCGTCGTCGCACCCTGCGACCTTGCCTCGCGCAGCGAATCCACGGTCGAGATCGTGCGGCCCGAGTTCGAGACGCCGATGGCAAGCGACTTCGGACCAAGGGTCGAGGTCGAAATCTGCCGGATGCCCAGATCGCGGAAAAAGAAGCACCGCTTGCCGACCCGCATGAACCGCAAGAGCGCGCTTTCGACGCACAGCAGCGAAGCGCCCATCGCAAAGAAGGCCAGAACGTCTGCCTCTTCAATCGCCATGACGGCGCGTTCCAGCGCGGCCGCAGACAGGCCCGCCCGCGTGTCCGAGACCGTCATCGCATAGCGCGCCGTGACCTTCGACATGATCGAGGTGGTATCGTCCTCTTCCGTGATGTCCTCGTAGACGTGACGGTCGGTCAGTTGTGCCGGTGCGCCCGTTCCCTGCGAGAGTTCCTCGGCGATCAGGATCTTGAAGTGCTGGAAACTGGGAACCTGCACTTCGCGGACAAAGCGCGTGACGGTGGATTCCGAGACGTCGCATTGCGTGGCAAGGTCCTTGATCGAGATCGACTTGACCTCGAAGGGGTCCTTCAGCACCTTTTCGGCGATGCGCCGAAGGGCCGGGTTCATGTAGCCCGACTTCCAGCGGATGCGCGCAAGAATGCCCTGCTTGACCTCGGCTCCCTCGTTCATGCGCCCTCTCCCGCCACGGCCTCTGCCCGGCAATTCTATAGCTGGCAGAAGATCAGGAAAGGAATTTCTTTCGCTACCAGACGGCAGTTCCCGCAACCGCCGTCGCCCGCGCGGTGCGCATCACCTCAAGCGCAAGGCGCGCGGCCTTCAACGGGTCGGCCCAGGCCTCGCGCCAGAGCCGCACGCCGCCAACCAGACCGGGCGACAGCACGCGCGACGAAAAGCTCTCGACCGTGACGTCGCCACGGTAGTCCGCGCTGCACAGGGCGCGGAAAAAGCCGGTCAGGTCAAAGTGCCCCCCGCCCAGAAGCCCCCGGTTGCTGTCGGCCACATGCGCATAGCCGAGCAGCGCCGCATTGCGGTGGATCGTGGCGGCGATGTCGCCCTCTTCCACATTCATGTGGAAGGTATCCATGTGGATGAACATGTTCCGCCCGCCAGCATCGCGGATCAGGGCCGCAGCCTGATCCAGCGTATTCACCATGTAGCTTTCATAGCGGTTGACCGGCTCCAGCCCCAGCCGCACGCCCAGTTCGCCGGCGCGGCGATCAAGGCGCGCCAGACTGTCCACCACCCGCGCCCGCTGCGCCGCCGTTTGCGGGGCGCCGTAGTTTCCGAATGCGGCATAGGTGATGCCGCTGACGCCCGGCGCGCCGAGTTCGCTTGCGATCTCCAGCGCGCGACCGACCGTCGCCTCGCCTTTCGCGGCGATGGCGGGGTCATCCGACGAGATGTCGCAGTCCGGCGTCAGCGCCATGCCCAGCCGCAGCCCGATGCCCGCCTCCCGGACGGCGGCAGCGGTCAGGGCGAGGTCGAGCGCGCAGGGGTCGAACATCAGCACCTCGATCAGGTCGAACCCGACCTCGGCCGCCCCCCGACAAGCCAGCCGCGCCGCATCGCCCGCCCATTGGTCGGTATATACCAGTGCGTGAATCCCGAATTTGCCGTCCATTCCGCTTCCCCCCCCCTTCTTCAGGCCGACCTTCAGCCGAAAATCGACCGGATCGTGCCCCCATCCGCCCTGTGGCAGACGCCGTTCATCGCCGCGTTGGTCATCAGTTGCACCACCCCCCGGCCATGCATCGCCGGGTCAATCAGCCGCTGCGTCAGGTTCGATGGCTGCACGGTGCGGTAGAAGTCGGTCAGGCAGTCTGCCACGCTGCGGCCCTGTTCTGTCGCGAGCCCTTCGAAATAGCCCTCGACCGACTCGGTCGCCGTGGTGCCGGGCATGTAGCTTGTGACCCGCACCTCGGTGCCGCGCGTCAGTTCCGCCAGCGACCGCGACAGGCCCAGCATCGCCGTCTTGGTGACCGAATAGGGCACCATGTTGCCGATGGACCGGATCGCCGCCTCGGACGAGATGAAGCAGATCGCGCCGGAATTGCGCGCCAGCATGTCCTTCAGAACGATCCGGCTGATCCGCACGGCGGTCATGATGTTGTGCTGGAAGTATTCCATCCAGCGGTCGTCCGAGACGGCGAAGAAGTCGCAGACATCGAACACTCCGATATTGTTCACCAGGAACGCCACCGGCCCCAGGCGGGCCGCAAAGGCTGCAAGGGTCTCTGCGCCTTCGGCGGTCATCAGGTCGGCCACCACCCCATGTGCGCGCGGGCCGATGGCGGCACGGGCCGTGGCCAGCCTTTCCGCGTTGCGGCCGTTGATGATGACGGTGGCCCCTTCCTGATGAAAGGTCCGCGCGATGGCGTTTCCGATACCCGTCGCCCCGCCCGTGACGATGACAACCTTGCCGTCAAGCCCGAAGTCCATGGTCCTACTCCCTTTCCCGTTGCGCCGCATCGATCAGCCTGGCAAGCCCGGCACAGGCTGCGTCGATCCGGTCGAACGCCGTCTCGAAGGCCGCCGTGTCACCGCCCCAGGGATCGGCGATGGCCGGTGCCTCGCCCGGCGTGGCATAGGCCCCCAGCACCCCCAGACGCGCCCGCGCGCCTGCAGGGCGCATCGCCGCCAGGGCAGCAATGTTCTCGTCATCCATCCCCAGGATCAGGTCGAAAGCCGCGAAGTCGGCCGCCCCGATCTGCCGCGCCCTCTGGCGCGACAGGTCGATGCCGCGCGCCCGCGCAACGACCTGCGTCACCGGATGGGGCGGCTTGCCGACATTCCAGTCCATGATCGCCGCGCTCTCGATCCGTGTTCCGGGCAGACTTGCGCGCAGCACCCCCTCGGCGGTGGGCGAACGGCAGATGTTGCCCGTGCAGACCAGCAGCACCGAAAGCGCCGCCCGCGCGACCGGGGCAATGCGGTACAGGGTGTCGGGTTCGACCAGCCGCACATCGCCCGAAAGGGGCAACTGCGCCAGCCGCGCTGTGCCTTCGACCCGGTCCAGCGTGTTGAAGTCGAACAGACCGAAATGATGCCCCAGCATCGCCCGCGCGCCGATGGCCTCGGCCAGCGCGACGGCCTCTTCCAGCGTCAGGTTTCCCGGAATGCCGTTCGCCGCGCGCAGCGCGTCGCGCCCGTTGACCGGCAGAAGCGCCAGATCGACGCGGAACGGCAGCAGCCATTCGACCTGCCCCGGCCAGGGAATCGTATCGCCCGCATGCCAGAGCGTGACCCCCCCGCCCTTCAACACATAGCCGAGGTACAGAAAACCTGCGGTGGTCCGGGTCATCGCCTCGTGCGCCGCAGGCGTGGCGGTGCAGAGCACGCCGCCAAGATCGACCGTTTCACCTGCGTCGATCATGACCAGCCGTTCCGGCGGGACCCCGCGTTCCAGCGCGCGGGCCGCCTCGGCGCGCGGGGCCAGAACCCGCGCGCCCGGATTTGCCCCAAGCAGGCCAGGGATCGTGCCGCCGTCCATGTGGTCGGTATGGCCATGGGTGCACAGCAGCCAGTCGATCCCGGTCAGATCGCCGGGCGCAACCGGCGGCGGCATCATCCGGGTATGAGGAAACCGGGTGCCCCGGTACTTGTCGGCCAGCGAATCCGACAGATAGGCGTCGATGACCATCCGAAGGCCGCCCTGCGCCACAAGAAAGCCCGCCTGCCCCAGCCACCAGACCGCAGCCCCTGTTTCGGCAGAAACAAGCGCGGCATCCGTCAGGGGGGCGGCTTTCAGCGCGGTCACTTGCCCTCCAGCACTTTCAGAAGGTTCTCGACGGCCACCCGGGTTGCCCGTTCGACGCTTTCCTCGGTGAACCCTCCGGCATGGGGCGTCAGGATCACCCGGTCATGCGCCAGAAGCGGGGCGGGCTCGGGCGGTTCGCGGCGAAAGACATCGGTGGCCAGCGCACCCACCTGCCCCTGATCGAGCGCCGCGAGCATCGCGGCATCGTCGATCAGCTCTGCCCGTGCGGTGTTCACCACCACCACGCCGCGCCTCAGCCGGGCGATCATCGCCTCGTCCAGCATCGGGCCATCGCCGGGCGGGCAGTGAAAGCTGATTGCATCGGCACCAGTCAGCGCGTCGTCCAGCGTCGCAAAGCGAAAACCCGGGCGCGCGAAGGAATTCGACGGATAGGGATCGTAACCCACGACCCACATGCCCAGCCCCAGGGCCAGATCGGCCACTTCGCGCCCGATGGCGCCGCAGCCGATCACGGCCAGCGTGCGACCCTGTGCCTCGACCCCGATCCGGCGCTGCCAGTCGCCCCTGCGCAGGTGGCCGTCCGACCAGGGCACATGGCGGAAGGCCGACAGCATCAGCGCGATGGCCAGTTCCGCCACACCGCGCGCGTTCGCCCCCATGGCGCGTTCCACGCGGATGCCGTGCTGCTCGGCAACCGAAAGATCGATGTTGTCCACCCCCGTGCCGTTGCGGCTGATCACGCGCAGGCCCCTTGCCGCCGACAGGACGCGGGGGCTGATCGGCTCCACCCCCGCCAGCCAGCCGACACAGCCGGGAACCGCGCGCAGCAGATCATCCTCGGTCGGCGTCTTTCCCGGCGCGGGATAGACGATATCGTAGCCGCGGTCGGTCAGCATCGACAGCACGGGGTGGCCCGCGCCCGACAGAGACCGGGGCGTGATGGCGATCTTTCCGGTCATCGCAGCCTCGGGTCAGCCGTTCCAGCGCGGGTTGTCGATCATCACCGGCTTGCCATCGCGCGCGACGATCAGCTTGCGGAACCCCTTGGTGGCGATGGTTCCGTAGTCATGCCCGGCATGGCCGGGAAAGGCGAAGAACATCACGAAAGGCGCGCTGTCCGAGATGTTGATCGACCGGTGCGCCCAGCGCCCGGGCACATAGACCACATCGCCCGTCGTCATCTCGCGCCATTCGACCTTGCCCTCGGGCGTCTCCATCATCATGCCGCCGTGGCCCGACAGGCAGTAGTAAACCTCCGCCGTGTCGAGCACGGTGTGGAAATGCCCCTTGGTCATGAAGTATTCGTCGCCAATCCGGCCCGGCTTGATCGAGGTGGTGCCATAGGCGACGTTGCCCGAGGTTTCCGGCACGCCCATGTCGAAATATTCGTAGACCATCGGATCGCCCTGCAAGAGCGCGGCGTCATAGGCGGCCTGATCGTGGAAATAGCCCTTCAGGCTGGACAGCGGCCGGGCGATCGGCCGGGCGGTGGTTGACCTGCCGGTCGCGGTGTCGAAATCGAACTTCGTCGGTGCCATGTCGGTCATGCTGGCAGCTCCTTTCAGCGGGTTGTGTCCTGTGCGATCCGGCTCAGCGCATCGAAAGCCGGGCCGGACATGGGAATGTCGATGTTGAAGACTTCGGCGATGACGCGGGTCCAGCCGTGGATGAAATAGACCCAGCCGTCATGCACGGTGAGGCTGCGGGCGGGGGCAGCGGCGCGGGCCTGATCCAGAAAGACCAGATCGCCGCGATAGTTGAACTCCCACACCAGACCGCGCTCGGGCCACGGGCAGGCGTCGGTCAGGGGTGACCCCGGCCCATCCTTGCCAAGCCCCGTCGCATTGACGACCATCGAGGTCGGCGGCAACGCAGCCACGACGGCGTCGGCCTCGACTGGCGTCGGGGAAAGGCGGTAGTCGATGGGTATGGCAAAGCCGATCTCGTGGTGCACATGCCGCATTTCGGCAAGGCTTGCCTCGCGGCGGGCGGTCACCACGATCGCTGAAGGAACCTCGCCCCCCGCTTTCGCCTTGTTGTGCAGGTAAAGCGTCAGCGCCAGCGACGACCCCCCCGAGCCAAGAAGGCACAGCGCCCCGCCCTGCGCCCAGTGCCCCGGCGGCACGATGGCCTCATAGCTTGCCCCGGCACTGATCGGGTCCTTGGCGTGGCCGACCAGGCGCGCGCCGCGTTTCGAGATCGAACTGATTTCCCCCAGCGTCAGCGCATAGGGGTCCAGCGTGTCGAAC
>JAAFHX010000102.1 GCA_013297695.1 Rhodobacterales bacterium
GACGCGCGCCTCCTCCATCGTCTCGCCCAGGCGCGGCAGGGTCAGGGTCATCAGGCCCATGCCGGAGCCTCGCGCCGCACCAGCCACAGCGCGGTCTCGGCGATCAGCGCCGCGTCGGGGATCGACCCACGCTCCAGCGCGGGGGCGACCGGGATCGGGATATCCTCGCCCCCCAGCCGCAGCACCGGTTCCTCCAGCCAGTCGAAACAGGCCTCGCCCACCCGCGCCGCGATTTCCGAGGCGACCGAGCCGGTCACCGCCGCCTCGGTCACCACCAGTGCGCGGCCGGTGCGGCGGACCGAGGCGAAGATCGCCGTCTCGTCCAGCGGGTTCAGGCAGCGCAGGTCGATCACCTCGGCCTCCACCCCCCGCGCCGCAAGGGCTTCAGCAGCGGCAAGGCTTTCCTGCAGCATCCGCGAATAGGTCAGGATCGTCAGGTCGGCGCCTTCACGGCGCACCAGCGGCACCCCCCAGGGCGCGTCCGGCACGGCGGGGTCAAGGTCGCCCTTCAGCGTGTAAAGCCCCTTGTGCTCGATGAACACCACCGGGTCGGGCTGGGTCAGCGCGGCCCGCAGCAGGTGATAGGCATCGTTCACCGTGCCGGGCATCACCAGACGCAGGCCGGGGACGTGCATCACCCAGGCTTCCAGGCTCTGGCTGTGCTGCGCCGCCGCCGACCTTCCCGTGCCGCCCTGCGTGCGCAGCACCATCGGCACGCCGATCTGCCCGCCGAACATGTAGCGGCTTTTCGCGGCCTGATTGGCCAGTTGGTCCATCACCAGACCCGCGAAATCGACATACATCAGTTCCGCCACCGGCCGCAGGCCGGTCATCGCCGCCCCCACCGCCGCCCCCACGATGGCGGGTTCGGAAATCGGCGCGTCGATGACCCGTTCGGCCCCGAACATGTCGATCAGCCCCTTGGTCACCCCGTAAGCCCCGCCGTAAAGGCCCACCTCTTCGCCCAGCAGGATGATGTCGGGGTCGGTCTGCATCGCGTCGATCAGCGCCTGCCGGATCGCCTCGCGATAGGTGGTTTCGGTCATCGCGGGGCCTCCGACAGCACGGCGCGCAGCCGGTCGGCCTGCGGGCGGGGGGCAGGTGTGCCGGGGGCATAGACGTCCTGAAACATCGTCGGCAGGCCGGGCGGGGCTGCGGCCACGTCGGCCTCCAGTGCCGCGTCCATCTCGACCGCCGCCGCCGCATCGATCCGGTCAAGGTCGGCGGCATCGGCCAGACCTTCGGCGGCCAGCCGTGCGCGGGCGGTGGTCAGCGGGTCGCGGGCGCGGCCCTCGGCCTCTTCCTCGGGGCTGCGATAGGGCGACTTGTCCATCCGCGCATGGCCGTAAAAGCGGTAGGCGTCGATCTCCAGAAACCCCGGACGCCCGTCGCGCGCGGCGGCGACAAGGTCGCGGGCGGCGTGGTGCACGGCCTCCACCTCCTGCCCTTCGGCATGGGCGGCGATCAGGCCGAACGCCTCTGCCCGCCCTCCGAACCCCAGCTTGCCCGCCGACCGGTCCACCCGCGTGCCCATGCCATACTGGTTGTTGATGCAGCAGAAGATCACCGGCAGGTGCCACAGCGCCGCCATGTTCATCGATTCATACAGGATGCCCTGGCTCATCGCGCCATCGCCGAAGAAGGCCACGGAAATCTGCCCCGACCGGCGGTTGCGATAGGTCAGCCCCGCCCCCACCACATGCGGAATCCCGCCGCCGACAATTGCGTTGGCCCCCAGATGCCCAAGCGCCCGGTCGGCGATATGCATCGACCCGCCCTTGCCCCGGCAATAGCCGCTTTCCTTGCCTGCGATCTCGGCCATCATCCGCGCCGGATCGGCTCCGCGCGCCAGAAAGACCCCGTGGCCGCGATGGTGCGTGGTGAAGGTATCGCCCGGCGCCATCGCGTCGGTCATGCCCACCACCGCCTCCTCTCCGATCGACAGATGCAGCATCGACCCCGCACTCTGCCCGCGCAGAAACAGCTCACCCACCCGCTCCTCGAAGGACCGGATGCGGCGCATGGCGGCATAGCGCAGCACGGGCGCGATGTTGCTGCGGGCTTCGGTCACGACAGCTCGCGCAGCGGCTTCAGCGCGCCATAGGCGGCGCGGTAGCGGGCATGGATCGGGGCATAGGCGGCATGGCGGCCCGCGTCGGGCACGATCCGGCGCGCCACCCGCACCATCGCCGCCGCACCCGCGTCGATGCTGTCGTAAGCACCGGCCCCGGTCGCGGCCAGAATGGCCGAGCCGAGCGCGCAGGCCTCGGGCTCCTCGGTGATCTCGAGCGCCACCCCCAGCGTGTCGGCATGGACCTGCAACCAGAACTCCGACCGCGTCGCCCCGCCCGCCACCACGATCCGCCGCGCCTCGAAGGCGTCGCCAAAGCTTTCCACAATGGCCCGCGTGCCCAGGCAGACCCCTTCCACCAGCGCGCGATAGACATGCGCGGGCGTGTGCTTCAGCGTCAGCCCGGTGATCGCCCCGCGCGCCAGCGCATCGGTATGCGGCGTGCGGTTGCCCTGGAAATGGTCGCAGGCCAGCAGCCCCTCGGCCCCCGGCGGCAGCGCCGCCGCCTCGGCGTTCAGCCGGTCAAAGTCGATGTGGTCGGCGAAATGGCGCTTGAACCAGGCGATCACCGACCCGGTGGAGGTCTGGCCGCCCTCGATGATCGGGCGGCCGGGATAGACGCAATCCATGTAGGTGCCCCAGACGCCGGGCGCATGCACCGGGCGGCTGGCGACCCCAAGTTGCAGATGCGACGACCCGGTGATCAGCGCCATCTCGCCCGGCTGCGTCACCCCCAGCCCGATCATCCCGATGAAGGCATCCGCCCCGCCCTGCACGACCGGCGTGCCCGCCAGAAGGCCCAGATGCGCCGCCGCCGCCTCGGTCAGCGGCCCGATCACCTGCCCCGGTGCCACGATCTCCACCGGCCACTTGCCGCGCAGGTCCGACAGCCCCAGCCTGCCCAGCAGGCTGTCGGGCCAGCCGCCATGGTCGGTCTGGTAGTGCCAGCGCATCGTCACATTGTTCAGCGAGGCGCACCAGCGCCCGGTCAGCCGCAGGTTCAGGTAGTCCTGATACTCGCCCACCCGCGCCGCCGCCGCCCAGACCCCGGGCTGGTGGCGTGACAGCCACAGCGCCTTGGGGATCATCCATTCCGGCGAGACCGGCCCCGCCCCCGCCCCGTTCACCCGCAGCGCCGGGTCGCCGCTGGCGGCCACCGCATCGGCCTCGCGGTGCGCGCGCACATCCATCCACAGCAGCGCGGGCCGCAAGCTGCGCCCCTCGGCGTCCAGCGCGACCACGGTGCAGGAGGTGGTGTCGGCCGCCAGCGCCAGAATCTGGCCGGGCGGCACGGCCGCCGCCGCCAGCGCCTCGCGCACCGCCACGCCTGCGGCATGCCACCAGTCCTCGGGCACCTGTTCGGCCTGCCCCGGTTCCGGGAAGACGGTGGCATAGGCGCATCTGCCCACCCCGCGCGACCGGCCCGTCAGGTCGAAGACATGCGCGCGCAGGCTTTCCGTGCCGCCGTCGATGCCGATCACATAGGCCAAGCCGCGCCCCCTTCGGACCCGTCGCGTTTCTGCACCTGCAGTGCCGCGCCGCAGTATTTGTGCAACCGCTGCACTTTTGTAATAGTCGTTGACGCCCGCCCCGGTCAAGCCGCTATGATCGGCGCAGTCCGTGCCAAGGAAGGCCCGATGTCCCAGACCCGCGCCGAGACCGATGACCTGGTGCAGGCGGCCTGGCTCTATCATGTCGCAGGCCTCAGCCAGGAGGAGGTCAGCCGCCGCCTGGGCCTGTCGCGGTTCAAGGTGCTGCGCCTCCTGGCCGAGGCGCGCGACCGCGGTCTGGTGCGCATCACACTGGAACATGAGACGACCGGCACGCTCGACCTTGCGGGGCGGCTCGCGGCGCGATTCGGGCTGACCGAGGTGCAGGTGGCCCCGATGCCGGGCGGTATCTCTGACGCCACCGTGGCGCGGCGCGCGGTGGGCATCGTGGCGGCGGGCTGGCTGGCGCGCATCGGGCGGGGCGATGCGGCGGTCACCATCGGCGTCGGCTGGGGCCGGACCATGGCCGCCATGGCCGGGGCGCTGACCGGGCTGCACAACCGCAACCTCTGCTTCGTGTCACTGATGGGGGCGATGTCGCAATCCGCCCATACCAGCCCGTTCGACGTCTGCACGCGGCTGGCCGCGCTGACCGGCGGGTCGGCGATGTTCCTGCCCGCGCCCTTCCTGTCGGACAGCGAGGCCGACTGCGCCGTGATCCTGCGCCAGCGGCTGGTGCGCGAGACCCTCGCGGCGGCCCGGGGGGCGGATCACGCGATCATCAGCCTCGGCGAATGCACGCCCGAGGCGCTGCTTTACACCAGCGGCATCCTGACCGGGGCCGAGGCGCAGGCGCTGGCCCGCGTGGGCGCGGTGGCCGACAGCACCGGCAAGTTCTTCCGCGCCGACGGACAGCTTGCCGACATCGACCTGAACCGCCGCGCGCCCTCGATCGGGCTTGACGACCTGCGCCGGACCGACGTGATGCTGCTGGCGGCAGGCCCCGCCAAGGCGGCGGCGACGCTGGCCGTGCTGCGGTCCGGCATCGTCAACCGCCTGATCGCCGACGAGACGCTGGCACGCGCCATTCTGGCCACGGGAGAGGACGCATGACCGCCTACGAACCCTTCACCGAGCAGACCCTGCGGCAGCGGCTGGCCGGGGTGCCCGCCGTGACCGACCGGCTGGGCCGCGACACCGCCGCGTGGGCCGTGCGCGAGGTCGGCGACGGCAACCTGAACCTTGTCTTCGCCGTCACCTCGCCGCAGGGCGCGCTGATCGTGAAACAGGCGCTGCCCTGGCTGCGGGTGGTGGGGACCGGCTGGCCGCTGCCGCTCAACCGGTCGTTCTTCGAATATTCCGCCCTGACCCGCCACGCCGCCCGCGACCCCGGCCGGGTGCCGCAGGTCTTTCACTTCGACGAGGCGCAGGCGCTGGTCGTCATGCGCTATCTCTCGCCCCATGTGATCCTGCGCAAGTCCGTCGTCGCGGGCGTGCAGCACCCGCAGCTTGCGCGCGACATGGGGCTGTTCCTGGCCCGCAGCCTGTTCCGCGGCTCGCCTCTCGCCCTGACCGGGCAGCAGGCGCGGGCCGAGATGGCGCTGTTCGCAGGCAACTGGGAACTGGCCGACATCACCGAAAACCTCGTCTTCTCCGACCCCTATGTCGAGGCAAAGCTGAACCGCCACACCCCGGGGCTGGAGCAGTGGGTGGACCGCCTGCGCGCCGACCGCGACATGAAGGTGGCGGCCCAGGCGATGAAGCAGGCCTTCACTACCAAGGCCGAAACCCTGCTGCATGGCGATCTGCATTCCGGGTCGATCATGGTCACGGCCCAGGATACGCAGGTGATCGACCCCGAATTCGCGATCTACGGCCCGATGGGATTCGACGTGGGCATGCTGCTGGCGAACTTCCTGCTGGGCTACTTCGCGCAGTCGGGGCACGAATCCGGGCCCGGCGCGCGCGACGGCATGCGCGGATGGCTGCTCGGCACCGTGACGGAAACATGGGAGGTCTTTGCCGCCGAATTCGCCCATCTGTGGCGGACGGAACGCACCGGCCTGCTGCACGAACGCCGCCTGTTCGAGGAGCGGGGCGACACGCTCGGCGCCGAACAGGCGCTGGCTTGGGTGCTGCGCGGCGTCTGGACCGATGCGATGGGCTTCGCCGGGGTCGAGATGCACCGCCGCATCCTGGGGCTGGCGCATGTGGAAGACCTGGAGGCCGTCGCCGACCCCGCGCGCCGGGTCGTGGCGGAACGCCGCGCGCTGGCCTGCGGGCGGCAGCTTGCGGTCCTGCGGGAAACCCTTCAGACCCCGGCGCAGGTCTGCGACCTGGCACGGCGGATCGAAATGGAGAATCTGGCATGAAGGTCGGCACCCGGCACTATCGCACCATCTGGCTGGCCGAGGACGGCCGCACCGTCCGCATCATCGACCAGACCCGCCTGCCGCATGATTTCGTGCTGGCCGACCTGACCACGATGGATCAGGCCGCCACCGCGATCGCCGACATGTGGGTGCGCGGCGCGCCGCTGATCGGGGCGACGGCGGGCTACGGCATGGCGCTGCAAATGGCCGAAGACCCTTCCGATGCCGGGCTGGCACGGGGCCATGCCGTGCTGCTGGCCACCCGCCCGACGGCGGTCAACCTGCGGTGGGCGCTCGACGACATGCGCCGCCTGCTGGCCCCCCTGCCCCCGTCGGACCGCACCGCCGCCGCCTATGCCCGCGCCGCCGAAATCTGCGACGAGGATGTGGAGATCAACCGCCGCATCGGCACCCACGGCCTTGCGCTGATCGAGGCCATCGCCGCGCGCAAACCCGGCCCGGTGAACATCCTCACCCATTGCAACGCGGGCTGGCTGGCCACCGTGGATTGGGGCACCGCCACCGCGCCGATCTACCTGGCCGCCGCAAAGGGCATCCCCCTGCATGTCTGGGTGGACGAAACCCGCCCCCGCAACCAGGGCGCCCACCTGACCGCCTGGGAGATGGACAGCCACGCCATCCCCCATCACCTGATCGTGGACAATGCGGGCGGCCACCTGATGCAGCACGGCCAGGTCGACATGGTGATCGTCGGCACCGACCGCACCACCGCGCAGGGCGACGTGTGCAACAAGATCGGCACCTACCTCAAGGCGCTGGCCGCGCATGACAACGGCGTGCCCTTCTACGTCGCCCTGCCCTCGCCCACCATCGACTGGACCGTCCGGGACGGTGTCGCGGAAATCCCCATCGAGGAACGGTCAGCCGACGAGGTTTCCTTCGTGCAGGGCAAGCTGGCCGACGGCACCCGCACCCGCCTGCGCATCTCGCCCGAGGGCACGCCCGCCGCGAACCCCGCCTTCGACGTGACACCCGCGCGCCTCGTCACCGGCCTCATCACCGAACGCGGCATCGCCCCTGCCAGCGCGCAGGGGCTGGCCGCGCTGTTCCCCGACCTCGCACCCTGACCTCCCCATTCATCTTGGTCCAAATATCCCCGCCGGAGGCTCCGCCGCCGCACCCTGTGCCCGCCCGGTTCGGGCAGCAGGCCCGCAACGCTCAGCGCAGGGCGGCGAAGCTCACGGGTTTCAGGATGCTCGCGGCCACGTTCAGCAGGATCGGCCCGGCCTCCTCGCTTGCCGCCTTGCCCGCGACCCATTCGGGATCTGCCTGAAAGACTGCCCATTTCTGCTCGCGCTGCGCCAGGCTGTCCCATTCCAGCAGGTAGGTCAGATCGTTGCTGGACGGGCCCAGCACCGTCGTCCAGAACCCGGCATGCCGGATTCCCAGACGGTGCCAGATGCCGAAGGTCAGCGTCTCGAACCGGTGCAGAAGGCGCGGCATCTGGTTCGGCAGGCAGGTATAGACGCGCATCTCGTGGATCATGGCGGGGCCTTCCCGGTCAGAGGTTCAACACAGGGCGCAACACCGGCAGCAAGCCCGCACCGGCGGCCAGAACCGGACCACCCTCTTCGGGCGGGCCGGACAGGTAGGGCGCGAAATCCCCCCCCGCAGCGCGGACCAGCGCCAGCCCCGCCACGGCATCCCACGGCCACATGTGGCGCTCGTAATAGGCATCGATCCTGCCCGCCGACAGATAGGCCAGCATCAGCGCCCCCGCCCCCACCTGCCGGAAGGCCAGCCCCGTCGCCAGCAGCGCGCGGGTGTCTTCACCGAAATCCTCCAGCGCGATCCGCTTGGTGTGGCCGATCCCGACCAGACAGCGGCCCGGATCGGTCTCGGCGTTGCAGGCGATGGCCGCCCCGTTGCAGCGCGCGCCAAGACCTGGGCCGCCCTCGAACATCTCGCCCCGCACCGGGTCCAGGATCACCCCCAGCACCGGCCGGTCGCCATCCAGCAGGCCGATGGAGACGCACCAGTTATGCGCGCCCTTGAGGAAGTTCGACGTGCCGTCGAGCGGGTCGATGCACCAGGTCACCCCGTTGCCCGCAGCCCCGGCATAGCCCGTTTCCTCGCCCAACAGGCGATCCTGCGGAAAGCGCGCGGCGAGGATCGCAAGGATCGCCTCCTCGGCCTCGCGGTCGGCCTGCGAGACGAAATCGTTCACGCCCTTCTGGTCGATCACCAAGGCCGACCGGCGGGCATAATGCGCCATCAGCACCGCACCTGCCACCCGTGCAGCCTCTCGTGCGACGGACAGGCGGGCGGAAATGTCATCGGTCGTCAGCATCTGCGGCCTTTCGGATGAATGTCTGACGCCGATACTAGGCAGAGCCGCCGGGCGAGGAAAGCCGCTTTGGTACGGCGACGGGGCAGCGCCCGGCCGATGACCGTGCGCCGGAGGCGGGGGCGGCGCGGTGCGGGGGCGGCGGGGGCGGTGCGTGCGAGCACGCACCCTACGGGCAGGGCGGCAGCGGCGGCGGGACATTCTTCCGGGGGCGCATCCCCGACATCCGGGATGCCCGGCCCAGGGCCGCCCGGCCGCATTCCCTTGCCAGCGCAGCCCCCGCGCCTATTGTCGATGCACGGCAGGAACATGGGGGCGGGCCGGATGGCGGTTTGGGCGCAGACGCTGATTTCGGTGATGCTGGTCGCGCTGGCCACGCTTCTGGCTGCGCTTTATGTGCCCGCCGCACAGCCCCTGATCGACCGTCTGGGGCTGACTGGGCCCCCGGCGCAGATGGGACTGCAACCGCCGGCCGCGCCGCAGGGGACGGCCGAGGCCGGGAGCGCGCCGGGGCCCGCCCCTGCCGCCGGTCGCGGGGCGCAGACGGCGGGCGGGCAGACCGGTGGCGCAGGGCAGGAAGGCCAGGGCCGGAGCGGCCCGCCAAGCAACGCCGGTCCTGTCGCGGTGGTGGCAAGCGCCCCGGCCCCCCGGGTGATGAACGATCTCGTCACTGCCATCGGCTCGGCGCGGGCGGCACGGGCGGTCATCCTGTCGTCCGATGTGGCCGGGCGCATCGTGGCGCTGGATGTGGCATCGGGCGACTATGTCCGGGCCGGAACCGTAGTCGCCCGGCTTGACGACCAGGCCGCCCGCATCGCCGTGGACCGTGCCACGCTTCTGGCCGATGACGCGCGGGCGACGCGCGACCGGGTGGCGCAGTTGCGCGCCACCGGTTCGGCCACCGACCTGCAGATGCGCGAGGCGGAGCTTGCGCTGCAGACGGCGGACCTGGCCCTGCGCGAAGCCCGGTTCGACCTGAGCCGGCATCAGGTGATCGCGCCGATTTCCGGCTGGGTGGGTATTCTGGCAGCGGATGTCGGCAACCAGATTTCCGCGAATGACGAGGTGACAAGGATCGACGACCGGTCGAGCCTGATCGTCGATTTCCGGGTGCCGGAGCGCATCGTCAGCCGCCTCGCACCCGGTGATCCCATGAGCGCGACGCCGCTAGCCGAGCCCGACCGCAAGATCGAGGGCCGGATTGCGGCGCTGGACAACCGGGTGGACGAGGCCAGCCGCACCCTGCTGGTGCGGGCAGCGATTCCCAACCCCGACGACCGGCTGCGGCCCGGCATGGCCTTTCTGATCACGCTGGCCTTCACCGGCGACAGCCATCCGGCGGTCGATCCGCTGGCGATCCAGTGGGGATCGGGCGGGGCCTATGTCTGGGCGGTGCGCGAGGGGCGCGCGCTGCGTTTGCCGGTGCGCATCCTGCAACGCGGCACCGATGCCGTGCTGATCGACGCCGATTTCCAGCCGGGCGACCTGGTGGTGACCGAAGGGGTGCAGGCGCTGCGCCCGGGGTCCGAGGTCGCGCCGCAGCCCGCGCCCAAGACCTGAGCCGATGCGCGCCCCCGCCCCCTTGCCGCCCGACGCGACCGCCGATGGCGGCGGCACCGCGCTGTTCGTGCGCCGCCCGATCCTGGCCTTCGTGCTGAACGCGCTGATCGTGCTGGCGGGGCTGGCGGGGCTGCATGGCGCGGAAGTCCGCGAATTGCCCGATGTGGACAGCCCGGTCATCACCGTCAGCACCGCCTTTCCGGGGGCCGCGCCCGAGACCATCGACCGCGAGGTGACGGCGGTCATCGAAGGCGCGGCGGGGCGGGTCGCGGGGGTCACCTCGATCTCGTCGTCCTCAAGGTTCGGCAGCAGCCGGGTGACGGTCGAATTCCGCGACCAGGTGGACCTTGACGTGGCCGCGACCGACCTGCGCGATGCCATTGCGCGGCTGGCGGGCAGCCTGCCCGACGGGGCCGATCCACCCCGCGTGGTCAAGGCCGATGCCGACAGCGACGCGGTGCTGCGCATCGCCGTCACCTCGGGCACGCGCTCGGCCCAGGACCTGACGGCGCTGGTCGAGGATCAGGTGCTGGACCGGCTGCTGGCCGCGCCGGGCGTGGCCGATGTGCAGGTCTTCGGCGGCCGCGACCAGGTGTTCCGCGTCGATATCGACCAGATGCAACTGGCCAGCCGGGGCCTGACGCTGGCCGACCTGCGCGACGCGCTGGCCGATGTGGCCTTCGACGCCCCGGCCGGGGCGCTCAGTTCCGACCGGCAGAGCATCGTCGTGCGCACCACTGCCACTGTCACCAGCGCGGAAGAGTTCGAGGCGCTGGAACTGGCCCCCGACGTGCATCTGGGCGATGTGGCGCAGGTGACGCTGGGGCCGGAACCCGGTGCCTCGATCCTGCGCGCGAACGGCGACACCGGAATCGGGCTGGGGATCATCCGGCAGGCGCAGAGCAACACGCTGGAGATCTCGCGCGCGGTGACGGGGGTGGTGGAGGGGTTGCAGAAGACCCTGCCGCCCGATGTGCGCATCTTCGTCACTTCGGACACCGCGACCTTCATCAACGGCGCGATCCACGAGGTGGAGGTCTCGCTGGCGCTGTCGGTGCTGATCGTGACGGCGATCATGTTCCTGTTCCTGGGCGACCTGCGGGCCACGCTGATACCGGCGCTGGCCATACCTGTATCGCTGATCGGCACCTTTGCGGCGATCTGGCTGGTGGGGTTCTCGGTCAACATCCTGACGCTGCTGGCGCTGGTGCTGGCGACGGGCATGGTGGTCGATGATGCCATCGTGGTGCTGGAGAACATCGTGCGGCGGCGGTCCGAAGGCATGGGCGCGCGGGCGGCGGCGGTGCTGGGCACGCGGCAGGTGTTCTTTGCCGTCATCGCCACGACGACGACGCTGGCCGCCGTGTTCCTGCCCCTGTCCTTCCTGCCCGGGCAGACCGGCGGGCTGTTCCGCGAATTCGGCTTCACGCTGGCGATCTCGGTCCTGCTGTCCTCGGTCACGGCGCTGACGCTGTGCCCGGTGCTGGCGAGCCGGCTGCTGCGCGGGGCCGACCGGGGCGCGGCCCGGGGGCCGGTGGGCTGGATCGGGGCACGGCTGGCAGGGTTCTACGCGGCCAGCCTGCGGGCGACGCTGGCGGCGCCGCTGGTCGCGGTCACGCTGGCGGCGCTGTTCGCGGGGCTGGCGGTGCTGCTGTACCCGTCGCTGAAGCAGGAACTGACCCCGCCCGAAGACCGGGCGGTTGCGCTGCTGAGCATCTCGGCACCGCAGGGCGTGGCGCTGGACTATACCGACGGCAAGATGCGCCAGATCGAGGCGCTGCTGGAACCGCTGCGGGCCTCGGGCGAGGTGACCAATGTCTTTGCCATTGCCGGATCGGGCGGTCAGGGGGCGCGGGGGTTCATGGTCATCACACTGGCCGACTGGGCCAGGCGCAGCCGCAGCCAGCAAGAGATCGTGGCCGGGATCAACGCGGGGCTGCGCGGCATCATCGGCATCCGCGCCTTTGCGATCCAGCCCAATTCGCTCGGCATCCGGGGCGCGGGTCAGGGCCTGAGCTTTGCGCTGGTCGGCGACGACTACGCCACGCTGGCCGAGGCGGGCCGGGCGCTGGTGGCGCGGATGGAGGAGAACCCGGCCTTCGGGCAGGTGCGGCTGGGGTATGACACGACGCAGTCGCAGCTTTTCGTGACGGTGGACCGCGCCCGGGCCGCCGATCTGGGGGTGAACATCGACGGGATGGGGCAGGCCCTGCAGGCGGTTCTGGACGGACGCACCGTGGGCACCGTCTTCCTGGCCGACAAGAGTTTCGACATCAAGCTGGTCTCGACCGCCGAGCCGGTGAACGACCCCGGCGACCTGGAGCGCATCTTCGTGCGGGCGGGGGGCTCGGACGGTGGGGGGCAGATGATCCCGATCTCCACCTTCGTCACCTTGACCGAACGCGCCGTGGCACCCGAGCTGCAGCGCGAGGCGCAGATGCGCGCAGTGCCGGTGACGGCGGGGCTGACGCCCGGTCTGGCCCTGGGCGATGCCTTGACCGAGGTGAACCGGCTGGCGGCCGACCTGCTGCCGCCCGGGGCGCGGGTGCTGCCCCTGTCCGAGGCGGCGACGCTTGGCCAGACCTCCAGCGGGCTGGCGCTGACCTTCGGGCTGGCGGTGCTGGTGGTGTTCCTGGTGCTGGCGGCGCAGTTCGAAAGCTTCGTCTCGGCGGTGATCGTGATGGCGACGGTGCCGATCGGCCTTGCCTGCGCGGTCTATGCGCTGGTGCTGACCGGGGGCAGCCTGAACGTCTACAGCCAGATCGGGCTGGTGCTGCTGGTGGGGATCATGGCGAAGAACGGGATTCTCATCGTGGAATTCGCCAACCAGTTGCGCGACGAGGGGCAGTCAGTGCGCGAGGCGATCTTCAATGCCTCGGTGATCCGGCTGCGGCCGGTGATGATGACCATGGTGGCGACCGTGCTGGGCGGCGTGCCGCTGACCCTGGCCTTCGGCGCGGGGGCCGAGGCGCGCGAGGTGCTGGGCTGGATCATCGTCGGCGGTCTGGGGCTGGCGACGCTCGCCACGCTTTATCTGACGCCGGTCGCCTATCTGCTGCTGGCGGGGCTGTCGAAGCCCAAGGCCGCCGAGGCGGCGCGGCTGCGCCGCGAACTGGCCGAGGCGGCGCGTCAGGGACAGCCCGCCGAATGACGCCCGGGCCGGTGGGTGATGACGGACTCGAACCGCCGACCACCTCGGTGTAAACGAGGCGCTCTACCAACTGAGCTAATCACCCTGGCCCGGCGGCCTGTCCTTAGCGCATGGCCACGTCGGGCCGCAAGCACTCTTGCGCCGACCTGCGGTCCTCTCCCGCCTGCGTAGGGTGCGTGCTCGCACGCACCGCCCCACCGACCGCCCCGCACGGCCCCGGCGTAGGGTGCGTGCTTGCACGCACCGCCCCGACCCGCCAAGCTGCGAACCGGCAAACAGGCGGGGGCTGGATCGGTGCGGATCGGGGGCGGGGCGGGACTGGTGGCGGCGTGGCTGCTGGCAGGGGCGCTGGCGGCCCCGGCCGAGGTGCCCGCCTATCTGGGATCGGCCGCCTGCGCCGGATGCCACGAGGCCGAGACGGCGGCCTGGCAGGGGTCGGATCACGCGCTGGCCTGGACGCCGCCCGACGCCGCGCATGTGCTGGGCGATTTCGGCGATGTGACCTACGACGCCGGGGGCCGCCATGCCCGGTTCTATCGCGACGGCGACCGCTACCTGATCGAGACCGAAGGGGCGGACGGCGTGGTGCGCCCGTTCGAGGTGGTGGGCGTCGCGGGCATCGATCCGTTGCAGCAGTATCTGCTGTCGCCGGAACCGGGGCGGACCCAGGTCTTCGACATCGCCTGGGACGTGGCGGGCCGCCGCTGGTATCCGGTCTTTCCCGGCCAGGACGCCGGACCCGGCAACGGGCTGCACTGGACCGGGGTCTACAAGAGCTGGGAGGCGCGCTGCGCCGAATGCCATGCGACCGGCTACACCCGCAGCTACGACATGCCGACGCGAACCTACGCGCCAAGGATGGCCGAACAGGGTGTGGGCTGCGAGGGTTGTCACGGCCCCGGCGCGGCGCATTTGGATTGGGTGCGAACCGGCAGGGCCCCGGCGGCGGGGCTGACCCCGACCGGCCTGACGGTGGACCTGGCCGCCTCGGCGGCGGTGGAAACCGGCCAGTGCATGGCCTGCCATTCGCGGCGCGAGGCGATTGCCGACGGGAATTCCCTGCCCGGCACGAACTACCATGATGCCTACACGCTCGCACTTCTGACCGAAGGGGTCTATCACCCCGACGGGCAGATCCTGGACGAGGTGTTCGAGGGCGGGTCCTTCCTGCAATCGAAGATGCATGGCAAGGGCCTGCGCTGTTCCGACTGCCACGAGCCCCACGGCGCGGCGCTGAAGGCCGAGGGGAACGCGGTCTGCGCGCAGTGCCATTCGCCCGCCGGGAACCCGCGCTTTCCCTCGCTGCCGCTGCAGGTCTTCGACGGGCCGGAGCATACGCATCACCCCGACGGCAGCGCAGGCGCGCAATGCGTGGCCTGCCACATGATCGAACGCACCTACATGGGGATCGACACCCGCCGCGACCACAGCTTCCGCATTCCGCGCCCCGATCTGGCGGCGACCGGCGCGCCCGATGCCTGCACCGACTGCCACGGCGACAAGGGGGCCGCCTGGGCCGCCGCGCGGATTGCCGAATGGTTCCCCGACAGCACGCACCGGGGGCCGCATTACGCGACCACGCTGGCCGCCGCGCGGGTAGCCCCCGAGGACCGGGTGCAGGACCTGCTGGCGCTGGCGGAATGGCAGGGGCCGGGGATCGTCCGGGCGACGGCGCTGGACCTGCTGGGGCGGGTCGGTCCTGCACCCTCGGCGGGGCGCGTCGCGGCGCTGCTGGCCGACCCCGATCCGCTGGTGCGGGCGGCGGCGGCGGGGGCCTTGCAGGGCGTGCCGCCGGCCGAACGGCTGGCGCTGCTGCAACCGGCGCTGACCGACCCCGTGGCCTCGGT
>JAAFHX010000103.1 GCA_013297695.1 Rhodobacterales bacterium
GAATGCCGCGCGTATCGCACAGGGCCATGATGGCATCCATGTCGCTGGTGTGGCCGCGCATGTGGCTGATGAGAACTGCGGCCGCGCCGTCCAGCCGGGCCGCGAAATCGGTCATGTCCACGCGGTAGTTCGCCCCCACCTCGACCAGCACCGGGATGCAATCGGCATGGACAACCGCCGAGGGCACGGCAGCAAAGGTGAAGGCGGGGATCAGCACCCGCGCCCCGCGCGGCAGGTCCAGCGCCTTCAGCGACAGGAACAGCGCCGCCGAACAGGAGGAAACGGCCAGCGCATAGCGGCTGCCGAGAAGTTCGGCGAACTCCGCCTCAAGAAGCGCCACCGGCGCGCCTTCGGGGGCGGTGTAGCGGAACAGGTCACCCGTCGCCAGCAGCCGGTCGATCTCGGCGCGCGCGGCCTCGGGGATCGGCTCGGAGTCGTAGACATTGGGGGGGCTGAGTTGTCCGTCGGCAGCCATGGCTTGCGTCTTTCCTGAAACTCTTCTTCGGAAAACCTGTAAGCTGTTATGGGGAAGAACGCGAGGGAGAAATCTTTCCGCAACATGAAGATTTCATGATGCAGCCGCCCTGCGACGCTGCAGGTCCGGTCCGGGCCGAGGTCAGAGACCAAGCCTGTCGCGCAGCGAATACCAGGTCATCGCCAGCACCAGCAGCGGCCAGCGCGTGGCCGCGCCGCCGGGGAAACGAGGCGTGGGCAGGCGGGCCATCAGATCAAAGCGTTCGGCCTGGCCGGCCACCGCCTCGGCCAGCACCTTGCCCGCCATGGTCGCCAGCGCCACCCCATGGCCGGAATAGCCCGAGGCCGACAGGATGTTGGGCGTCACCCGCAGGAAACAGGGCAGGCGCGACAGGGTGATCGCCAGCGTGCCGCCCCAGGCATAGTCGATCCGCGCATCGGCAAGCTGCGGATAGATCTTCAGCATCGGCTTGCGCACGGTGCGGAGGATGTCGGGAAAGCGGTAGCCGTAGCTTTCCCCGCCGCCGAACAGCAGACGGTTGTCGTCGGACAGCCGCCAGTAGTTCACCACGAACCGGGAATCCGCCACCGCCACGGGTTCCGACAGAAACTCGCGGGCGCGGTCGCCAAGCGGTTCGGTCGCCACGATGAAATTGTTGATCGGCATGACCCGCGCCGCCACCTGCGGAGCAAGATCGCCCAGATAGCCGTTGCAGGCCAGGATGACATGATCGGCCCGCACATGGCCCTCGGCCGTCGTCACCCGCGCGGGCGTGCCCTCGGCCAACCCGGTCACCACACTGCCTTCGTGGATCACCGCCCCCGCCGCAATGGCTGCCCGGGCCAGCCCGATGGCGTAGTTCAGCGGATGCACATGCCCCGCCCCCCGGTCGATCTCGCCGCCCGCGAAAGTGTCCGAGCCGATCAGCGCGCGGATGCCGTTGCGGTCCAGCGGTTCGGTCTGGTCATAGCCGTAGTCGCGGCGCAGCCGGTCGGCATAGGCATGGGCGGCGGCGACCTCGCGGTCGTTGCGGCAGGCATGGGCCACGCCGGGGCGGAAGGTGCAGGGCATCGCGTGATCCGCGATGAGGCTGCGGACCAGCGCCTTGGCCTCCTCGGCCAGGTCCCAGAGCCGCCGCGCATCCTCGCGCCCGGCGATCCGCTCCAGATCATCCTGATCCAGCCGCTGGCCGGAACCGACCTGCCCGCCGTTCCGGCCCGAAGCGCCGAACCCCACGCGGTGCGCCTCGAGCACCACGACGCGCAAGCCCCGCTGCGCCAGATGCAGCGCCGCCGACAGGCCGGTATAGCCAGCCCCCACGATGCAGACATCGGCACGCACTTCTCCCTGCAAGGGGGAAAGGCGGTCCATCGGCGCGGCCGTCGCCGCGTAGTACGACGGCGGGTATTCCCCTGCGCGGTCGTTGGCGAACAGCAGGTTCATACGTTCAGCAGCAGATGCTCGCGTTCCCAGGGGCTGATGACCTGCAGGAACTCCTTGTATTCGTTGCGCTTCACCGCATCGTAGACAAGGCAGAACTCGGGCCCCAGCACCTCGCGCAGGGCCGCATCTTCTTCCAGCAGGTCCAGCGCGTCACCCAGGTTATAGGGCAGGTCGGTCTCGCTGTTGTAGGCATCGCCGGTACATTCGGGCAGCGGCATGCGGCCTTCCTTCAGCCCCAGATAGCCGCAGGCGAGCGAGGCCGCGAGGCCGAGGTAAGGGTTGCAGTCCATCCCCGCCAGCCGGTTTTCCAGCCGCCGCGCTTCGGGGCCGGAAATCGGCACGCGCAGCCCGGTGGTGCGGTTGTCGCGGCCCCATTCCAGGTTGATCGGCGCTGCAAAGTCGGGGACATAACGGCGATAGCTGTTGACGTAAGGCGCCAGCAGCGCCACTGCGCCCGGCAGGTGGTTCTGCATTCCGGCGATGAAATGCAGGAAGGCGTCGGTTTCCTTCCCCTTCTTGTCGGAAAAGATGTTCTTGCCCGACTTCATGTCCACCACCGAATGATGGATGTGCATGGCGCTGCCCGGTTCGCCCTCGATCGGCTTGGCCATGAAGGTGGCGAAACAGTCATGCCGCAGCGCGGCCTCGCGGATCAGGCGCTTGAAGAAGAAAATCTCGTCGGCCAGCCGCACCGGGTCGCCATGCGCCAGGTTGATCTCGACCTGCCCCGCGCCGCCTTCCTGCAGGATGCCGTCGATCTCGAACCCCTGCGCCTCGGCGAAGTCGTAGATGTCGTCGATCACCTTGCCGTATTCATCGACCGCGCTCATCGAATAGGCCTGCTTGCCGGCCGCGCGGCGGCCCGACCGGCCCATCGGCGGCATGATCGGCATGTTGGGGTCAAGGTTGCGGGCGGTCAGGAAGAATTCCATCTCGGGCGCGACCACGGGCTGCCAGCCTTCGGCGTTGTACAGTTCCACAATCCGGCGCAGCACGTTGCGCGGGGCCGTGGGCACCGGGTTGCCTGCCTGATCCTGCGCGTCGTGGATCACCTGCAGGGTGACATCCGCCGTCCAAGGGGCGGCGGTGGCGGTGCTGAAATCGGGCACCAGGATCATGTCGGGCTCGGTGAAGGCCCCGGAGGGATTGTCGGCCCATTCGCCGGTGATGGTCTGAAGGAAGATGGAATTTGGCAGGAAGAAGCTCGTCTGCTTGGCGAATTTCGAGGCGGGCATGGCCTTGCCCCGCGCCACCCCGGCGATGTCGCTGACGATGCATTCCACCTCGTCCACCCGCCGTCCGGCGATATAGTCGCGGGCGGCCTCGGGAAGCTGTTCGGTCCATTTGGACATGGGATCACACTTTGTTTGCCGCCAGAGGCGGACGGGGGAGGGGGTCAGCCGCGCGGCTGGCGGAAGAACTCGGCGATGCGGTCGGCAATGGCCGCGTCGTGGATCGGCGCGTCGAGGCGGCTCACGGCGGCATCCAGCAGCGGATCGGGCACCAGCCCGCGCCCGCGCCTTGCGATCAGGCCATCCACGAAATCCGACCGGAATTCGGGGTGCGCCTGCACCGTCAGCGCGCGGTCGTCATAGACCAGCGCCGCATTCTCGCAGAATGCGTTGGTGGCCAGCACGCTGGCACCCTCGGGGATGGCCACGACCTGATCCTGATGCCAGGCGTTCAGCCGCAGCTTTTCGCCGCCGAAATCATAGTCGGTCGGCCCGACCGACCAGCCGCCGCGATACTTCTCGACCCTGCCACCAAGGGCCTGGGCGATGATCTGGTGGCCGAAACAGATGCCCACCATCGGCACCCGCGCCGCATAGGCCGCGCGGATGAAGTCTTCCAGCGGCGGAATCCAGGGGTGATCTTCATAAGCGCCATGGCGCGAACCGGTGATCAGCCAGCCTTCGGCGTCGTGGATGCCGCCCGGCATGTCGCCATCCACCACGGCCCAGGTACGGAAGCTCAGCCCGCGCCCGGCCAGCAGGCGTTCGAACATCGACGGATAGTCGCCCGACTCTGCGATCAGCGCGTCGGGGGCATGGCCGGTTTGCAGGATTCCGATCTGCATGAAATCTTCCGTTGGGTTGATGGCAAGGTAGGCGCACGGGGCGGTTCGGGCAAGCCGCCCCGGCGCACGGGGTCACACGGTGTCGAGGTAAATCTCCACCTGTTCCTCGCGGTTCAGGTCGGCCATGTAGTGCAGTTCCTGCCGCTTGGTCAGCACATAGTTGCGGACCAGTTCACGCGGCAGGAAACGTTCCAGCACCATCGAGTTCTCGAAGGCGTCGATCGCCTCGGTCCAGGTCGTGGGAATCTGCGGCAGGTCCAGCGCATAGGCGTTGCCGGTGACCGGCTTCGGCGGCTCCTGCCCTTCCTCGATCCCGATCAGGGCGGCACCCAGGATGGCGGCCAGCATCAGATAGGGGTTCACGTCGCCCCCGGCCACCCGATGCTCGATCCGCCGCGACGAGGGGTTGCCGGCCGGAATGCGGATCGCGGTCGTGCGGTTCTCGTAGCCCCAGGCGATGGCGGTGGGCGCATGGGCATCGGGCACCAGCCGGTCAAAGCTGTTGGCATGGGGCGCGAAGATCAGCGTGCTGTCGTGCATCGCCTTCAGGCAGCCCGCCACTGCATGGCGCATGATCTGCGACCCTTCCGGCCCGCCATTGGAAAAGACGTTGCGCCCGTCATTGTCGATGATCGAGAAATGCGTGTGCAGGCCCGAGCCCGAGTATTCCAGATAGGGTTTTGCCATGAAGCTGGCGGCAAAGCCGTGGCGGCGGGCCAGTCCCTTGACCAGCATCTTGAACAGCCAGGCATCGTCGGCGGCGCGCAGCGCGTCGTCGCAATGCATCATGTTCACCTCGAACTGGCCAAGGCCGGTCTCGCTGGTCGAGGTATCGGCCGGAATGTCCATCGCCTCGCAGGCGTCGTAAAGGTCTGTGAAGAAGGTGTCGAAGGCATCCAGCGCCCGGATCGACAGCGTTTCCGACGCCTTGCGCCGCTTGCCCGACCGGGGCGAGGGCGGCACCTGAAGGGTCTTGCCGCTGTCGTCGATCAAGAAGAATTCCAGTTCCACCGCCACCACGGGGGTCAGCCCGCGCGCCTTGAAGCGGTCCACCACCGCGCGCAGCGCATGGCGCGGGTCGCCTTCATAGGGATGGCCGTTCTCGCGGAACATCCAGATCGGCAGAAGGGCCGTCGGGGCTTCGAGCCAGGGCATCGGCATGAAGCCGCGCTCGGTGGGCTTCAGCACGCCATCGGCATCGCCCTGTTCGAACACCAGCGGGCTGTCGTCGATATCCTCGCCCCAGATGTCCAGGTTCAGGACCGAAAAGGGAAACCGCGTTCCGTCCTCGACCACCTTTTCGGCAAAGCGTGCCGGAATGCGCTTGCCGCGCGCCTGACCGTTCAGGTCGGCGGCGGCCACGCGGATCGTCCGCACCTCGGGGTGCTTCCTCAGCCAGTTCTTCATGCGTCACGTCGGAACGGGGCACGGGCGGGCTGCCGGATACGGCGGCCGCGGACCATGCCCTTGGTCCTATCCCCTTGTCTGATCCCCTCCCGTCGTGCGCCTGTTGCGCGGCACATGCTCGACGGGTCCGGGCGGGTGCCCGAATAATTTGATCAAATCACCGATACTACCGGATGATCTGCGGACGCAAGCGGATTCTGCTGCGGGTGTTGGCGGGCAGGTGGCGGTTCAGGTGCCGGTTCACGGCATTGAAGCCCCAGGTCAGCAGAAGCGTCAGCAGGATGAAATAGACCGCGACGATGGGGTAGGGGACAAAGGGGTTGAACGTCTTGTCGGCGAAATAGTTCGCATAATACAGCGCATCGCCGCGCTGCTGGGTTGCCGGAAAGCCGGAAAAGAACACCAGCGTGGTGGACTGGAACAGAAAGATCGCCTCGTTCGTATAGGCGGGCCAGGCCAGCCGCAGCGTCGTCGGCCACAGGATGCGGCGAAAGCGGTTCCAGCCGGTCAGGCCATAGGCATCGGCCGCCTCAAGGTCGCCCCTCGGCACCGATTGCAGCGCGCCGTAGAAGATCTCGGCCGAATAGGCGGCGGTGTTCAGGAACAGCACGATCAGCGCCCCCGCCCAGGCCTTGGTCAGCCAGCTTGTCTCGACCGTCAGCGTCGTCACCCCGAGCGGAATGTCGATCCCCGCCTTGGGCAGAAGCACGAAGGCCTCGTAGAACAGGAAGAACTGGATGAACAAGGGCGAGCCGCGGAAGACAAAGATGAACCATTCCGCAGGCTTGCGCAGCCAGGCCGACCGGCTGGCCCGCGCCATGGCAACGGCATTCGCCAGAAAGAAACCGAAGAACAGCGCCAGAACGCCAAAGTAGATGTTCCAGATCAGCCCCGACCCGATCAGCGTGACCTGCTGGCACAGGGTAAAGTCGCTGCGCGGCAAAAGTTTCTCGCCGATCCCCAGGGACCGCAGTGCATAGGCGCTGAAAGCCTCGGCACAGGTCATGCGTGCACCCGGCGCTGTGCTTCGCCGGCCATCGTGGCCTGCCCCCGTGTCAGCCGCAGCGTCAGGCGGCCAAGCGCGATTTCCGAAACCTTGGTCATGCACAGGTAGAACACCAGCAGCCCCAGGAAGTAGAACAGCCGCCAGTCGGGGTGCGGATAGGCAAAGGTGCTGGTCTTGGCCCCGCCCAGTTCCTTGGCCCAGTAGACGATGTCCTGCACCCCCAGCAGGAACAGCAGCGGCGTCGCCTTGATCAGGATCATCCACAGGTTCGACAGGCCGGGCAGCGCATAGACCCACATCTGCGGCACCAGAATCCGGCGGAAGACCTGGGCAGCGGTCATGCCATAGCTTTCCGCCGTTTCAAGCTGCGCGCGCGGCACGGCCTGCATCGCGCCTTGCAGGACATTCGCGGCGAAGGCCCCGAAGACCAGCGCAAAGGTCGTGACCGCCAGCGCAAAACCGTAAAGCTGATGTATCCATTGCGGCGCGTCGCCCGGCGGAATCTTGGCCTGCGGACAGACCTTGAACTCCAGCCCCTGGCGGATCGGCTCGGTCCAGTCGGGGCAGCGCACCTGATGCAGCGACCATTCCAGCGCCTGATCCAGCGCGATCACGAAGAACAGGAAGAACACGATGTCGGGCACGCCGCGCACCATGGCGGCATAGCCCTTGCCCAACCAGCGCAATGGCGCGACCTGCGACCGCGCGGCCATCGCCCCGCCAAACCCGAAGGCCAGCGCGATCGGTGCCGTCACCGCCAGAAGCACCAGCACGGTCAGGAACGACCAGTAAAAGCTGATGTGCTTGCCGGTTGTCAGATAGCATCCAAGCCAGTTGAGGCCGTCAAGCGTGGAGGGATCGGCGCATTGGGAAAACATCGGGTGCCCCGGGCTGGCCCCCGGCCGCAGGTGCAGCCGGGGGCGGGTTCGGTCCGGTCAGGGTCAGAACGTCGGGGCAGTCTCGCCCAGCCACTTGACGATCAGGGTATTGAGCGTGCCATCCGCTTTCATGGCCGAAATGGCCGTGTCGAACTTGTCCTTCAACGCGGTGTCGCTCTGCCGAAGGCCCATGCCGATGCCGCCGCCAAGCGGCACATCCTCGCCCACAAAGACCAGGGCACCGCCGGATTCGTCGGCAATGGGCCGCAGAAAGTCCTTATCGGCAAAGACTGCGTCAGCTTCGCCGTTGCGCACGGCGGCGACAGCCTCGTCACCGGTGGCAAATTCCAGAAGGGTCGCGCCCGATTCCGCAACATGGCCTGCCTGGATCGTGCCTGTCTGCGCCGCGATGGTGCCGCCCTTGAGGTCCACGTCGGGCGAGGCCGCGACATAGGCCGAGGCGGTCGGCGGCACATAGTTCTGGGTAAAGGCGATCACCTTCTTGCGTTCCTCGGTGATGCTCATCCCGGCGATGATCGTGTCATAATTGCCGGACTGAAGGTTCGGGATGATCGAATCCCAGTCGTTCACCACCCAGGTGCAGGTCAGACCCGCGCGCTTGCACAGCTCGTCGCCCAACTCGCGCTCGAACCCGTCCACCTCGCCCGCGTCATTGACAAAGTTGTAGGGCGGGTAGGCCCCTTCGGTGCCCATCCGCACGGTCTGCGCGGCGGCAAGGCCGGCCGTGAGTGCCAGCGCGGCAAGGCCGAGGATCAGTTTCTTCATGGTCGTTTCCCCTTGGTCAGTAAAGCGTGTGCGCAGCCTGTCAGGCGGTTGCCGACAGGAACCCGCGCAGCCGGTCCGTTCGCGGATGGCCGAAGATCATTTCGGGCGTGCCCTCTTCCTCGACCTTTCCCTTGTGCAGGAAGATCACATGGTCCGACACGTCGCCGGCCAGCCGCATGTCATGGGTGACCAGGATCATCGTGCGCCCTTCGTCCGCCAGCGCCTTGATGACCTTGACCACCTCCTGCTCCAGTTCGGGGTCAAGCGCCGAGGTCGGCTCGTCGAACAGCAGCGCGCGCGGTTCCATGCACAGGGCGCGGGCGATGGCGGCGCGCTGCTGCTGGCCGCCCGACAGCATGGCGGGCCAGGCATCGGCCTTGTCGCCGATGCCGACCTTGGCCAGAAGGCTGCGCGCCCGCGCCTCGACTTCGGCCGGGTTCTGGCGCAGCACGGTGACGGGCGCTTCCATGACATTCTGCAGGATCGTCAGGTGCGACCAGAGATTGAATTGCTGGAACACCATCGACAGGTTGGTGCGGATGCGCGTCACCTGCGCCCGGTCGGCCGGGTGGCGGGATGGACCGTTGCCTTTCCAGTGCACTGCCTCGCCCTCGAAGATCACGTCGCCCTGCTGGCTGTCTTCCAGCAGGTTGCAGCAGCGCAGCAGGGTGGACTTGCCCGACCCCGAAGACCCGATCAGCGACACCACATGCCCGCGCGGCGCAGTCAGGTCCACGCCCTTCAGCACCTCAAGGCTGCCATAGCTCTTGTGCAGGTTGCGGATTTCGATGACGGGGGTTTCGGGGGGCACGGTCGCTCGGCGGCAAGGAAAGCATGGTCAATCTGGAACGAAAACCGGGGCAAGCGCAACGCGGAATATGCATGTCTTGCGGCAACTGCCGGCGAAGGTGCCTAGGCTGCAGGCACAAGACCATCGGGTGCAGCGGGGGTGGGCACCGCGAGATAGGCTTCGGGCGGAATCCAGACGATGCCGCGCAGCCCGGTGCAGTCGCGGTCGCCTGCGTCCATCGCGGCGATGGCGGCGGCGACGATGGCACGCAGGGCCGGTGCATCGGTGCCAAGGTGCGCGATGCAGGGCAGGCCCGGCGTCGGGTCGGTCAGCGCCACCTCACGCAAGGTGCCGGCCTCCGGGACCCAACGCCGCAGCATGCGCCAGGTCACGGCATCCAGCGCGGCCAGATCGGCCTGGCCTTGGGCGACCGCCCGCGCCGACAGTGCATGTGCGCCGGTCTGCACCACCGGGTGCAGGCGCAGCCCGAGACGCGACACATGGGTCTGCGGCGCGGCCCAGCCCGATTGCGACAGCGCCTCGTTGTAGGCAAAGGCCGCACCGTCAAAATCGGCAAGATCGCGGCGCGGGTCGTCGGCGCGCGCGACAAAGACACTGCGATAGTAGCCGGGCGCACAGCCCGGCAGGCCGAAATCCGGCGTGCCGACCAGCGTCACCCGCCCGTGCAGCCGCGCGCGATAGGGAAAGCCGCAGGTCTGCGACAGGGCCAGGTCGGGCGCGGTCCATTGCTGCCAGAGGTCATCGGCCCCGCGCGTCAGCGTCTCGGGCGCGTCCAACCCTGCCGCCCGCAGGCCGTCGCGGATGCGCGACCAGAGCCTGTCCCAGGCCCCCGCCGTCTCGGGCCGGTCATACATCGGAAGGCTGGCGATCATGCCCGTTCGGCCCGGTGCCGGGCCAGGGCGGAATCGACATCCGTGATGCCCAGCAGGTTGGCGACCAGCCGCATGAGCGCCTCTTCATCATCGTCGCGTGCGCCATCTGCCAGAACGACGCGCCACATCCCCTCGACCAGGGCGATCCGGTCGTCATGGGCCACCGCCTCTTTCAGCGCCCGGGTAAAGCGCACGGTATCGGGGGCTTCGGTTTCCAGCACCTCGGCCTCGGCCCGCGTGGCGGCGGCGGCGGCAGGCACCAGCGCAAAGGTCTGGCCGATCACGGCATCGATCTGCGCGCGTTCGGGGTCGGAATAGCTGCCGTCGCTGCGCGCGATCCGCACCAGCAGGGCGGCAAGCGCCAGTTTGGCTTCCGGATCGGGAAGCCGGTCGGGGGCGGGGGCCAGAAGGCGGCGCAGCAGGGTATCGAACATGGGCGCTGGTATAGGGCCGGGCGCAGCCGCTGCCAAGCCTCAGCCCGGGGTCGCCGCCAGTGCCGCGAACTGCGCGGTCAGACGTTCGGCCTCGGCCTGCAGGCCGAAGGGCGGATTGACGACGAACAGCCCCGATCCCAGCATCCGGTGCCCTGCACGCGCCGGGGGAAAGCGCACCTCGTGGCGCAGAGCATCGGGAAAGACGGCAGTCAGCGCCGCCAGCATTTCCCGGTGCGCGCCCGACACAAGGATCGGATACCACAGCATCAGGATGCCCACGTTCCATTTTCGGTGGATGGTGGACAGGAAGCGCGGCATCGCCTCGTAGTCCTCCTTCACCTCATAGGACGGGTCCACCAGCATCAGCCCGCGCCGGGGCATCGGCGGGCACAGCGCCTGGGCCATGGCAAAGCCATCTTCGGCCCTTACATGCGCGCCCCAGGGGACCAGGTTGGCGCGCAACGCCGCCACCTCCTGCGGATGCAGATCGGCCAGGTGCAGCCTGTCCCCCTCGCGCAGGCTCAGCGCGGCCAGAAGGGGTGATCCGGGATAGGCCGCAGCCCCATGGCGCGCCCGCACCTCGGCCAGGCGCTGCAGGTAGGGGTGACCGGCGGGAAACCCTGCCTCAAGCCGCGTGATCCCCTGTGCCGCCTCGCCGGTCTTCAGCGCCTCGTCCGCATCCAGCCGGTAAAGCCCCCGCCCGGCATGCGTTTCGATATAGGTCAGCGGCTTGTCCTTCTGCGTCAGATACTCCAGCATCCGGCACAGAAGCGCATGCTTCTGCACATCGGCCAGATTTCCCGCGTGATAGGCGTGCTGGTACGAAAGCATGGCCCGGCCTAGACCGGGCCGGGCTGCAGATCAAGACGGCTTGGGGACGCCCCGGTCTGCCGGATCAGTACTTTTGCGGGACGTAAAGTTCGCTTGGCAGGGTGCGGCGTTCGTAATCCGGGTTGAACACGCGGTCGGGCAGCACGACATCCTCGTGCGGCACATCGGTATAGGGGATCAGGCTGAGCAGGTGGTCGATGCAGTTCAGCCGCGCCTTCTTCTTGTCGTTCCCCTCGACAATGTACCACGGCGCTTCGGGGATGCTCGTGCGTTCGAACATCTCTTCCTTGGCCTTGGTGTACTGTTCCCACCGGACCCGGCTTTGCAGGTCCATCGGCGACAGTTTCCACTGTTTCATCGGGTCGTGGATGCGGACAAGGAACCGCATCTGCTGTTCCTCGTCGGTGATCGAGAACCAGTATTTGATGACCCGGATGCCCGACCGGACCAGCATGCGTTCGAATTCCGGCACGTCCTGAAAGAACTGTTCGACCTGATCGTCGCTGGCAAAGCCCATCACCCGTTCCACACCCGACCGATTGTACCACGACCGGTCGAACAGCACGATCTCGCCGCCCGCAGGCAGATGCGGCACATAGCGCTGGAAATACCACTGGGTCTTTTCGCGGTCCGACGGGGCGGGCAGGGCCACGGTGCGCACGACGCGGGGGTTCAGGCGCTGTGTGATCCGCTTGATCGCGCCGCCCTTGCCGGCCGAATCACGGCCTTCGAACAGGACAACGATCTTTTCCTTGGTATGCGCGACCCAGCTTTGCAGGCGGATCAGTTCCGACTGCAGCCGGACCAGTTCGCGGAAATACAGATGGCGGTCGATCTGGTCGGGGTGGCGATCCTTGTAGATGCGGGCGATCTCTTCCGAGAGGATCACATCCTCAAGTTCGCTTTCGATCTCCTCGTCAAAGGCATCGGCAAGTTCGGCTTCCAGCCAGTCGCGGCTTTGAGGTTCGGGGGTGTCCGTCATGGCTGGCTCCGCAATCACACATCGCCTTGGTTAGACCACGGGATTGTGACGGTTCTGTGTGATCCGCGCAGGCTGCCGCCGATTCCAAGTCCTTGGCGGAAAAGACGAAGGCGGGCTGGTTCCGCGGGCACTTTCGCCCGCCAAAGTCTTCAGCCTTCGTTGCGCGTGGTCTGGGCTGCCTGCGCCTCGCGTGGTTCAGCCGGAGGCAGGGCAGCCTCGTCATTGGTGTCGCGGATACCCTTCTTGAACGCGCTGATGCCGCGTCCGAATTCGCCCATGATGTTGCTGACCTTGCCGCGACCGAACAGCACGATCACGGCAACGCCGACGATCAGGATGTGCCAGATGCTGAATTCACCCATGACGGGCCTCCTGTGATATGCAAGAACCAGACCCGACCATGAGAGGCCCGCCCTTTCCCGTCGGACCAGATACCAGCGTTGGTGCAAGGGCGAAAGCACCTTTGGTGCCGCCGCTGATCCGGCCGCCGGTTTTCATGCCGCTGCCAATCTGGCGCGAACTGTCAAGAACCGGCTGAAAATCTGTGCATCCTGCACATCGCGCGCGGGAGAATCCCGTGGCAATTCACAGGAGAATGGAATGAAGAAGCTTCTTGGAACTCTTGCCGTCCTGTCGCTGTCGGCCACCTT
The DNA here is from genome assembly GCA_013297695.1 of Rhodobacterales bacterium. Lineage (GTDB taxonomy): Bacteria > Pseudomonadota > Alphaproteobacteria > Rhodobacterales > Rhodobacteraceae > Aliitabrizicola. The sequence continues at coordinate 12,653 of JAAFHX010000103.1, forward strand.
TGCGGCCCCGGCACTGGCCCAGATGGATGTGGGTGCCATGACCTGCGGTGCCTTCTTTGCGCTGGACGCGGCCGGGCAGGGCGATGCCACGAATGCGATCATGAATTTCGTGAAGGACACGGCGAATGCCGGCGTCGTCGGCACTGCGGCGGAATCGATGGCCAACATGGCGGCAGCGGACGTGACGGCGCAGATCGACAAGGCCTGCGAAGGCCAGCCGGTCGATACCAACCTGCTCTCGGTTCTCCAGTAACTCCTGCCGGTTGGCAGCAGGGGGCGCGGCGCAGGCCGCGCCCTTTTCGTTTTGGTCCGGCCGAAGGACCCCCCTTGCAGCCGCAAAAGGAACCGTGCCGAACCAGCCCGGGTCAGCCCGCGCCGGGGTGCCCGCGCCCGGGGTCAGCGCAGGCGCGGCGTACGATTGGCGTTCGAACCGGGGCGGGCCTGTCCTGACCAACCGGATGAAGCTGATCCCCGGCACCGGGCTTCCGGGTGCCTTTGGCCAGCCTGCCGCCAGGTTTTCAGACCAGTCGCGACACGTCCATCGCCGCGCGGACGAAATCTGCGAACAGCGGATGCGGCGCGAAGGGTTTTGACTTCAGCTCGGGGTGGAACTGCACGCCGATGAACCAGGGATGGTCCTTGACCTCGACGATTTCCGGCAGGCGACCGTCGGGTGACATGCCGGAAAACGCCAGCCCGCAGGCTTCCAGCCGGTCGCGGTACTTTACATCCACCTCATAGCGGTGGCGGTGGCGTTCCTCGATGGTGGTGCTGCCGTAAATCTGCGCGGCCTTCGATCCCGGCGAAAGGTTGGCGGTATAGGCCCCAAGCCGCATCGTGCCGCCCTTGGCATCGCCGACCTTGCGTTCGACGACATGGTTGCCCTGCACCCATTCCTTGAGGTGATAGACCACCGGGGTAAAGCGCTTTGCCCCGACCTCCAGATCGAATTCCTCGGACCCGGCATTGTCCAGATGGGCCAGAGTGCGGGCACTTTCGATCACCGCCATCTGCATGCCCAGGCAGATGCCCAGATAGGGGATGCGCTTTTCGCGGGCGAACTGCGCGGCCTTGATCATGCCTTCGGTGCCGCGTTCGCCAAAGCCGCCGGGCACGATGATGGCGTGCAGGTCCTCCAGATACGGCGTCGGGTCCTCGCGCTCGAAGATCTCGGCGTCGATCCATTCGGCCTTGACGCGGGTGCGGTTGGCCATGCCGCCATGGGTCAGCGCCTCGACGATGGACTTGTAGGCGTCTTCAAGCTGCGTGTATTTGCCCACGATGCCCACGCGCACCTCGCCCTCGGCATGGGTCAGCCGGTCCATCACGTCCTGCCAGCGGGCAAGGTTGGGGCGCGGCGCGGGCGAGATGCCGAAGGCGTCCAGCACCGCTTGATCGAAGCCTTCGCGGTGATAGGCCAGCGGGGCCTCGTAGATCGTCTTCAGGTCCGGCGCGGCGATCACGGCCTCTTTGCGCACGTTGCAGAACAGCGCGATCTTCTCGCGTTCCTTTTCCGGAATCGGGTGTTCCGACCGCAACAGCAGCACATCGGGCGCAATGCCGATGGCGCGCAGTTCCTTGACCGAATGCTGGGTGGGCTTGGTCTTCAGTTCACCCGACGCGGTGATATAGGGCACCAGCGTCAGGTGGACAAAGATGCACTGGCCGCGCGGGCGATCCTGCGCGAACTGACGGATCGCCTCGAAGAACGGCAGTCCTTCGATGTCGCCCACCGTGCCGCCGATCTCGCGCAGCATGAAATCCACCTCATCGTCGCCGATGCGCAGGAAGTCCTTGATCT
>JAAFHX010000104.1 GCA_013297695.1 Rhodobacterales bacterium
GATGCGTTTCCTGTACGCGCTCCGCTCCAAGGGCGTCACCGATGCCCGCGTGCTGACCGCGATGGAACGGATCGACCGGGGGGCGTTTGTGACCGGCATCTTTGCCGACCGCGCCTATGAGGACATGCCGCTGCCCATCGCCTGCGGCCAGACGATCAGCCAGCCTTCGGTTGTGGGGCTGATGACGCAGGCGCTGGCCGTGACCCCGCGCGACCGGGTGCTGGAGGTGGGCACGGGATCGGGCTATCAGGCTGCGATCCTCAGCCAGCTTGCGCGCCGCGTCTATACCATCGACCGGCATCGGCGGCTGGTGCGCGAGGCGCAGGCCCTGTTCGATGCGATGGCGCTGGCCAATATCACAGCCTTCGTGGCCGACGGCAGTTTCGGCCTGCCTGATCAGGCCCCGTTCGACCGCATCCTGGTCACCGCTGCTGCCGAAGACCCGCCCGGCCCCCTCTTGGCGCAACTCAAGATCGGCGGTATCATGGTCGTCCCGGTAGGTCAGTCCGACACGGTGCAAAGCCTGATCAAGGTCACGCGGGCCGAGGCGGGTTTCGACTATGAGGAACTGCGCCCCGTGCGCTTTGTTCCGCTGATCGAAGGGCTTGGGCAGGACTGACCATGCGGTCGGACGGCAGGCGGCATCCTAATCGGCACCGGGGCCAACCCGGGCCAGAGCATGAGGCAAAAGATGGAAGCATCGGCACATGGGGCGCGGCATCTGCTGGCAGGGGCGGCGATGGGCGTGCTGGCTGCCTGCGGCACCAACCCCGCGCAACTGGACTGGGACCTGCGCCCGCAGGACCTGTCCACCGCCGAGGCCGCACGGTCGGTGACCGCAAACCGCCCGGCCCCCGACAGCCGGGGGGTGATTTCCTATCCCGGGTATCAGGTGGCGGTGGCGCGGCGCGGCGATACGGTCGCCAGCCTGGCCGCGCGCGTCGGCCTGCCAACCGCCGATCTGGCACGCGCCAATGCCCTGACGCCCGAAACGCCGCTGAATGCCGGTGCCGTGCTGACCCTGCCCGCGCGGGTGGCCGAGCCGTCGGCGGCGACCGGCGTCCTGCCCGCGTCCAGACCGGTTGCCGCCGCGCCCGCACCGGTTGCCGCCATCGCGACCACGGCGCTGGACAGTCCCGCTCCCGCAGCCGCCACCCCGGCGCAGCCGCCGAAACCCGCCGCCGCCGCCGGGACAGAGCCGATCCGCCACAAGGTCGTGCAGGGCGAAACCGCCTATTCCATCTCGCGGCTGTACAATGTCACCACGCAGGCGCTGGCGGAATGGAACGGGCTGGACGCGAATTACACCGTGCGCACCGGACAGACGCTGCTGATCCCGGTTGTGGTCGAAGACCGGTCCGGCCAGCCCGAACCGGTGACCAGGCCGGGCCAGGGGTCACCCACCCCCGCTCCGCCCTCGGCGGCAAAACCGCTTCCGACGGAAAGCCCGCCCCCGGCGAACAAGCCCGCACCCGGCACGCCCGCATCGCCCGATCTGGGCAAGGACCGCACCGGGGCCAGCGCTGCGCGCTTTGCCATGCCCGCGCAGGGCACCATCATCCGCGCCTTCGTGCCCAAGAAGAACGAAGGCATCGACATCGGTGCCCCTGCGGGCAGTCCGGTGGTGGCGGCTGCCGATGGAACGGTTGCCGCGATCACCAAGGACACCGATCAGGTGCCGATCCTGGTGCTGCGCCATGCCGACAACACCCTGACCGTCTATGCCAACATCGACGGCATCCGGCCCGCCAAGGGCGATACGGTCCAGCGCGGACAGCAGATTGCCGTGGTCCGACCGGGCAACCCGGCCTTCCTGCATTTCGAGGTGCGCAAGGGGTTCGAGGCGGTCGATCCGCTGCCCTACCTGCAGTAGACCGGCAAACCTCGGACCGGGGGCGTCAGTCGTCCAGCAGCAAGGTGACGCGGCGGTTCTGGCGGCCCTTCTTTTCGATCTTGCCGATGCTGACGCGGCCGATCTCGGCCGTCCTCGCCACATGGGTGCCGCCGCAGGGCTGCAGGTCGATCTGATCCGCGCCTGCGCCGATCCGGATCAGCCGCACCCGGCCCTGCCCCACCGGCGGGGCTACCGACAGCGTCTTGACCAGCCCCGGGTTCGCCGCCAGCTCGGCATCCGTGATCCAGCTTTCGGTAACGGCCAGGTCGCGTTCGATCAGCGCGTTCAGCGCATCGGTCCAACCCTGAGTGTCTTCGGGCGGGTCCGGCATGTCGAAATCCAGTCGCCCCTTGTCGGCGGCGATCTGCCCGCCGGTGACCGGCAGCGGCACCACCACCGACAACAGGTGCAGCGCGGTATGCACCCGCATGTGGCGATAGCGGCGATCCCAGTCCAGCACCTGCCGGACCGTGGCACCCACCGGCGGCAGCGGCGCAGGTTCCAACGGCACCAGCGCCACGCCACCGTCCGGCGTCTTGACGGCGGTGGCAACGGCGATCGTGCCGCCGTCCCAGATCAGGTGACCGCTGTCACCCGGCTGCCCGCCTCCGGTGGCATAGAACAGGCTGCGATCCGGCACGATGCCGCCCTCGGGCGTATGGGCCAGAACACGCGCGTCAGCCGCGCGCAGATAGGCGTCGGCGCGAAACAGAAGGTCGGTCATCGGTTATTTGCCTCGGCGTCATGGTCGGACAGGTCGGAACGCTGCGTCGCCTCGGCCCTCACAAGGGCGGCACGCGGCGGTCTGCTGCGCGGCGGGCGCGGGACGGGGGCCGGCACGCCGGCAGAGTCCGGATGCACCCAGACCTCGCGCTGCGGGAACGGAATCTCGATGCCTTCCTCGCGGAACCGGCGCACGATCTCGTGGTTCATCTCGGACCGGACCGAGAGCGAGAAGTTCACGTCGCTCAGGATCATCCGCACCTCGAAATTGATCGCATCCGCCCCGAAATCCATCAGGACAACCATCGGCATCGGGTTCACCAGAGCCATCGGTTCCGCCTCGACAATCTCGCGCAGCACACGCTCGACCTTGCGGGTGTCGCTGTCATGGGCCACCGAAACCGGCACGATCAGCCGCCCGGACAGGTTGAACCGGGTAAAGTTGGTCACCCGCCCCGAGACCAGATCGGCATTCGGCACGATCACGTCGCTGCGGTCGAAGGTCTGGATACGTGTGGACCGGACCGAGATCGCCTGAACCGTGCCCTGAACGCCGCCGACCTCGATCCAGTCGCCCTCCGAAACCGGACGCTCGACCAGCAGGATGATGCCCGACACGAAGTTCTCGACGATGTTCTTCAGCCCGAAACCCACGCCAAGCGACAGCGCCCCGGCAACGATGGCCAGCCCCGCCAGGTTGATCCCCGCCGCCTGCACCGCCACCAGCCCGGCAATAAAGACCCCCAGATAGCCGACACCCGAAATGACGGCCTTCTGCCCGCCCTGGTCCAGCCGCGTGCGCGGCAGCACCGTTGCCCGCAGCGCCGATTGCAGCAGACGGGTCGCCATGAAGCCGATTGCGAAGATTGCCGCGAATACCGCGAAATCCGACGGCGCGATCTGCGTTTCGCCGATCGAGAAGCCGCGGGTAAAGGCAGACCACAGTTCGGTCAGGTCTTCCGGCCGCGCCCCCCAGACCAGGGCCAGCACCGGAACCGCACAGAGGGCAAGCACGAACCCGATCAGCACCGGCACCAGCGCGCCGCCGTCAGGCTCGGACCTGCCGGTCAGGGCGTCATAAAGGTCCTCGACCAGCGTCTGAAGGATGTAGACGACCGCCACGACGCCAAGCGACACCGCCGCCGGATACAGCAGGCCCAGGGCTGCGGGAACATAGCCGACAGCGGCCAGCATCGGCCCGACGCAGCCCAGCACGATGGCAATCCGCCCCAGCAGGCCCTGCACCCGGTCGACAAAGCGCGGACTGTCGCCCGCCGCCTCGACATTGGCCAGATGACGGCGCAAGAGCATGCCCATCCGCACCAGCAGGACCCCGGCCAGCACCAGGATCGGAAAGGCAAGCACGCTGGCTGCGGCGCTTCCCGTGGTGGGCTTGTAGACCACGCTGCGAAACGTCTCGAGACCGATTGTCAGGCCCAGCATGGTGGTCAGCCAGCGCCCCTCGGCCAGCCGCCCGGGGCCAAGCCGCATGAGCTGCGGCGCAGACGCGGACCCGGGCGCAAAGATGCTGTAACCCAGCCAGTTCGCGGTCAGCGCGGCAAGGCCCGCCCAGGCAAGGCCGCCGATCGCCGCCAGCCCCTGGGGGCCGGTCAGCCCGGTATGCTGGATTCCGGCGACCAGCAGGAAAAGACCCAGGATCGGCAACACGAACCGCCCGAAAGACACCAACGGCAGCGCCACCTTCAGCCAGCGCGCCCCGATCCGGGTGGACAGCCAGGCGGCAAGCGCCGCCATCACGGCCCCGCCGCGCAGGATCAGGCCCAGCCCGACCAGGGTCAGCCCCAGAACCGTCGGCAGGCGGGCGGCCAGATCCGACCGGCTGTCCTCGCGCGCCACGGCCACGGCCACCTCGTTCCGCGCGGCCTGCAGGTTTCCGCGCACCGTCTCCATCCCCGCAGGCCAGTTCGCGGGGTTCAGCGGCGACGGCCAGAGCTGGATCAGATCGCTGGCCTGCCGTTCGCGCTGGATGCGGTCGATCTCGCGGATGATGCCGTCGGCGCGGCGGAAAGCCTCGCTTGCGGTCAGGCCGGGCACCTGCAACTGGTCAAGCTGATCCTTCAGCGTTGCACGCCGCTCGGCGATCTCGGGCGCTTCCGTCTGTCCTTCTGCGGGGGCCGCACCCAGGGCACCCATCTGTTCCTGCAGCGTCGCGATCCGGGCCGCATTGATGTTCTGCGCGGCCTGGAACTCTCCGCGCCGCGTGACCAGGTCTGCCCGGATCGCTTCCAGCCGTTCGCTGGCCACCCCCGGGTCCGCGACCGCCGTCTCGGCCGCGTCGGCAACACCGTCCCAGGCGGCATAGTCGGGGCCGGTCACCACAGCCGCGTCGGTCGCCGCCGTAGGCCCGGTGACCGCCGGTCGCGGCGGCGCCGCAGACTGACCCGGTGGCGTGGTCTGCGCCAGGCCGACCGACGGCCCCTGTGCCACCAGAACCAGCGCAAGCACGGCACCGGCAAACCGGGCCATGTGCACGCCCCGGGTCGTCATGCGTCTTCGTAGACTGCCGGAATCACACGCGGCACGGCATCAAGCCACTCTGGCACCGGCAATCCCTTTTCCTTCAGAAAGGCGGGGTTGAACAGTTTCGACTGATAGCGGTTGCCATAGTCGCACAGGATGGTGACGATGGTGTGCCCCGGCCCCATGTCGCGTGCCATGCGGATCGCTCCCGCGATGTTGATGCCCGACGATCCGCCAAGGCACATGCCCTCGTCCGTCAGCAGGTCGAACACGATGGGCAGCGCCTCGGCATCGGAAATGCGATAGCTGTAGTCTGGCACCAGTCCTTCCAGGTTGGCAGTGATCCGCCCCTGCCCGATGCCCTCGGTGATCGAGGTGCCAGGGCTGTCCAGCCTGCCGGTCGTGTAGAAGCTGTGCAGCGCAGCGCCTTCGGGGTCGGCCAGGCCGATCTTCACGCCTTTCGGCTGCAAGGCCAGCGCCACCCCTGCCAGCGTGCCGCCCGATCCCACGGCACAGATGAATCCGTCCACCTTGCCATCGGTCTGATCCCAGATTTCCGGCCCGGTGGTTTCCACATGCGCCTGCCGGTTTGCCACGTTGTCGAACTGGTTGGCCCAGATCGCGCCGTTCGGTTCGGTCTGCGCCAGCCTTTCGGCCAGCCGCCCCGAATAGCGGACATAGTTGTTGGGGTTGCGGTAGGGCACCGCCGGAACCTGCACCAGTTCCGCGCCCGCCAGCCGCAGCATGTCCTTCTTTTCCTGGCTCTGCGTCTCGGGGATCACGATCACCGTGCGGAACCCCATGCTGGCCCCCACCAGCGCCAGCCCGATGCCGGTATTGCCCGCCGTGCCCTCGACGATGGTACCGCCGGGTTTCAGCGCGCCGCGCGCCACCGCGTCACGGATGATGTACAGCGCGGCCCTGTCCTTGACCGACTGACCCGGGTTCAGGAATTCGCATTTCCCCAGGATTTCGCAGCCCGTCATCTCGCTGGCCTTGCGCAGGCGCATGAGAGGTGTCTTGCCGATGGCATCCGCCAGGTCCGAACTGATCCGCATGAGCCCCGCCCCCTTGTTTGCCCAAGGTGTATGCGCGGCAGGGCGCAAACTCAAGCAGCCCCTCCGTCCCTCCCTCCGGCCTGTCCTTCATCTTGGCACAAGTATCCCACGGGGGTCCGGGGGTGTGAAACCCCCGGGGCCGCAACGCCTGCGCCGGGCCGTCAGCCCGCAGTCTGCAACGCCATCCCGTGCCGACCGGCCAGATCAAGAAAGAACTGCCACGCCACCCGGCCAGACCGCGCGCCGCGCGTGGCCTGCCATTCGATCGCCTCGGCGCGCAGCACGGCAGGGTCAACGACCAGTCCTTGTGCGGCGCAATAGCCGTCGATCATCGCCAGATAGTCATCCTGCGAACAGGGATGAAAGCCCAGCCACAGCCCGAACCTGTCCGACAGCGACACCTTCTCCTCCACCGCTTCTGACGGCGAGATGGCGCTTGATCGTTCGTTCTCGATCATGTCGCGCGGCATCAGGTGGCGGCGGTTCGAGGTGGCATAGAACACCACGTTGTCGGGCCGCCCCGCGATGCCGCCGTCCAGCACCGCCTTCAGCGCCTTGTACTGCTGATCGTCATGGGAAAACGACAGGTCGTCGCAGAACAGCACGAACCGCGCGGGTGCCGCCGCCAGCATCGCCAGCAGGCGCGGCACCGAGGCCAGGTCCTCGCGGCTGAGTTCCACGATCTTCAGCGCCCAGCCCTGCCGCACCACCTCGGCATGCACGGCCTTGACAAGACTCGACTTGCCCATGCCGCGCGCGCCCCACAGCAGCGCGTTGTTGGCGGGCAGGCCGCGCGCGAACTGCAGCGTGTTGGCCAGCAGGATGTCGCGCACGCGGTCCACCCCCACCAGAAGCGCGATATCCACCCGCGACACGCGGGCGACGGGTTCCAGCCGGTCGGGGCCGGTGTGCCAGGCAAAGGCCTCGGCGGCAAAGTCCGGGGTGGGGGCGGGCAGCGGGCTGATCCGCTCCAGCGCCGCTGCGATCCGCGCCAGCGCCGCGCCCTCGTCCGGGCCGGTCATGCCTTGCCCGCGTCTTCGTCGTCGTCCACCCACAGCCCTTCGGCGCGCAGGTCCGCCTCGCGCTTCTTCTCGAACCGCCGCACCAGCAGGATCGAGATTTCATAAAGCGGGTAGATCGCCGAGAACAGGATGATCTGCGACATGGCGTCGGGCGGCGTCACGATGGCGGCGACGATCAGGATCAGCACGACCGCATATTTGCGCATGCCGGCCAGACCGTCGGAGGTGATGATCCCCGCACGCCCCAGAAGTGTCAGCAGCACCGGCAACTGGAAGCACAGGCCGAAAGCCATCACAAAGCTCATCGTCAGCGACAGGTAGGCCTCCATCGACCCCTGGAACGACACATCCGCCGGGCTGCCCGAAGCCGTCGCCGCATCCTGCGCCACATTGGCCAGCGGGTCGGTCAGCATCCCGTCCTGGAACGACAGGAAGAAGCTGAAGGCAAAGGGCAGGATCACGAAATAGGCAAAGCTTGCGCCGATCAGGAACATCACCGGCGACGCAACAAGAAAGGGAAGAAAGGCGTTCTTCTCCTGCCGGTAAAGGCCGGGGGCAACGAACCGCCAGAGCTGGTAGGCGATGATCGGGAAGGCCATGGCAAAGCCGCCCCACATGGCGATGCGGATCGCCACGAAAAAGCCTTCCTGCATCTTGACCAGGATCAACTGGCAATGCTGCCCGCGCGCTGCCAGCGCATCGCACATCGGATGCGACAGAAAGCCGAAGATCGGTTTCCAGATCAGATAGCCGATCAGAAAGCAGACCACGAAGGCCGCCATCGAATAGAGGATGCGGTTGCGCAGTTCCGCCAGATGCTCGATCAGCGGGGCCGAGCTGTCGTCGATGTCTTCCGCGCTCATGCGTCACCCATACCCGAGGCGGTGGATTTGCGCGGCTTGCGCGGTTTCGGCAGGGTTTCAGAGGCTGCGGCGGTGTCAGCCTTGGGCTTCAGGGCCTTGCCACGCGTGGCCCTTGCGGTGTCGACCGAGGCTTCGGCAACCTCTTTCTTCGGTTTTGACGCTGAGGGTTTGCGGGCCTTGGGCACGGCAACCGGTGCTTGCACATCGGCAGCCGCTGTCAAAGCCGGAGCGGGGGCGGGCGCCGCCGGCAGCCCGGCCGCGATCCGGTTTCCGGCGGCCGCCAGCGCCTCGGCACGCTCTTTCGCCTTGGCTTCGGCCAGGGCCGCCGTGGCAGGACCCATCGGGGCACCTGCGGTTGCAGGCGCAGCCGTCGCGGGCGCAGCCGTCCCGGGTGCAGCCGCCATCGCAGCCGCAGGCGCGGCCACCGGCACCGGCGCGGGTTTAGCAGCGGGTTTCAGCGGATCCCATTTCTCGAACTTGTCGGCGGCACTTTTCACCGCATCCAGCCCCAGGTTCCGGGGCGAGGCCATGTTCTTCACATCGCGCGCGATGTCGTTCACCCCGGTGTCCTTGGCCGCCGCCTCCATCGCCCGCTGGAAATCCCGCGACATGGACCGGGCCTTGGCGGTGAACCGCCCCAGGGTCCGGAACATCTCGGGCAAGTCCTTTGGCCCGATCACGATCAGCGCGACCACGCCGATGATCAAAAGCTCTGACCAACCGATATCGAACATCTTCGATGTGCCCTTTCAGAGCCGCTTGACCAACCGCCGCACCGTGGCCGCCGATGGCGGCCGGGGCCGGGGATCAGACCTTGTCCTTGTCGGTCGGCGTCACGTCGCGGGTCGGCTCGGCGGCCTTCTCGATCTCTTGCGCGCCGTCGCTCACACCCTTCTTGAAGGCGGTGATACCCTTGCCGACCTCGCCCATCAGATTGCTGATCTTGCCACGACCGAAGAGCACAAGCACCACGATCGCGATGATAAGGATTTGCCAGGGTCCGACCTGCATCGCAGCACTCCATTCCTGTTGGGGGCGGTCGCCGATCCGACTGCCCGAAGCCCTGTTCACTAGGGCCAAGACGCGCGGGATCAAAGCCCGAATCTGGGCCGGACGGCGGGCTGCAGGAGAAAGACGGGCGGTCTGCGGCAGTCTGCTGACAGCAAGTTGTCAGTTGCCCTGGTTCCCATTCCCCGCAGGGCAACGGTTGACCGGGCGCGCCGCGCACCGCAGGCTGGACCCATGCGCCGCACCGACCGCCTGTTCGACCTGCTTCAGATCCTGCGCGACGGGAAACTGCACCGCGCGTCCGACATGGCGGCGGCGCTGCAGGTGTCCACCCGCACGATCTGGCGCGACATGGCGACGCTGGTCGCCCAGGGCCTGCCGGTCGAGGGGGAACGCGGCGTCGGCTACATGCTGTCGGCCCCCGTCACCCTGCCGCCCGTGGCGCTGACCCGCGACGAACTCGAGGCGTTGCGGATGGGTGTGCATCTGGTGACCGCCTCGGCCGACCCGGGGCTGGCGCGGGCGGCCGCCAGCCTGCGCGCCAAGATCGCCGCCGTCACACCCGACGCGGGGCGCGACGGCGGCAGCGACACTTTCGTCTTCGCCAGCGCCGAGGCCGCCCGCGCGGCCCCGCATCTGGCCACCATCCGCCGCGCGATCCGCGAGCATGAACGGCTCTGGCTGCGCTATGCCGCACCCTCCGGGCGGCAGTCGGAACGCCTGGTGCGACCGCTGCACCTTGATTTCTGGGGCCGCGCCTGGACGCTGACGGCATGGTGCGAGGAACGGCGTGATTTCAGGGTGTTCCGCGTCGATCTTTTCGTTTCTCTGGACCTGCGCGGCGGGCCTTTCCTGCCCGACCCCGGCACCACCATCGACGACTATCTTTCGCGTCTGACCGAAGCCTGACCCGACAGGCCCACGCCCTTCTTTCTCTGCACTGACTGCCCGGCATTTCTGCGGCTGCGATCCGCATCCTGCGGGAACGCGTACCTGTCCGCATCCGGCCCAACCGCATGATCCTGTTGCAGCGGCGCGATCCGCAGGCCCCCCGCGCGAAGCTGCCGGGAGAATTCCTTTTCGCCGAACGCTTGCATCCTCCGCAGTCGGGCACCTGCCCCCCCGGTCACTTGCGTTCGAAGTAGATCGTCACCTGTCCGATGGTCACGCCCGCCCGGCGCATGTAGGCGATGTTCAGCAGCCGGTTCCCGGATTGCAGCCACATCCAGTCGTCGAAATCGACGCGCAGGGTGCCATCGGGCACGGGCAGGTCGATGCGGTACTTCCAGTTGAAGGTATCGCCCCTCTCGTATCCCGATGCGATGCCGATGACGCCGGGGGCGGTGCCCTGCCATGTCTCGGGCCCGGTCTTGACCAGCGTCCATGTGCGGTTTTCCGTGCTGCCGTCCTCATAGACGAAATTCTCGTCCAGCGTCAGGGTCTTGCCGTCCCATGTGCTGTCGATGTCCACGACAAAGCGCCGCCGGACCGTGCCGAACAGGTCCTGGAACTGGCCATGCGCGACCACCGGGCCGTCGAAGAACTCTTCCAGGTTCAACGTCGCGTCGCTCAGCAGCGGATCGGTCGGCCCCGGTCTGCCGGTGCAGGCGGCAAGCGCCAGAAAAACCACGACCATCATCCACCGCATCGCGCTTTCCCCGTGCTGTTTCCTGACTTATACGCGCAAGGGCGGCCTGCGGATGCCGCAGAAACGACCCGAGGCACGCCCGATGCTGGACGAAAGCGACGATCTGCCCCCGATCCTGCGCGGCGCCCCCGGCGGCACCGAGTTCAAGAAGCTGCGCAAGCGGCTGGTGCGAGAGGTGCGCGAGGCGATCGACACCTATGGCATGGTGACGCGCGGCGCGCGGTGGCTGGTCTGCCTGTCGGGCGGCAAGGACAGCTACACGATGCTGGCCGTGCTGCAGGAGTTGCAATGGCGCGGCCTGTTGCCGGTGGACATCCTGGCCTGCAATCTGGATCAGGGCCAGCCGAACTTTCCCGCGACCGTCCTGCCCGATTTCCTGACCCGGATGAAGGTGCCCCACCGCATCGAATATGCCGACACCTATTCCATCGTGATGGACAAGGTGCCCGCAGGCCACACGATGTGTGCACTCTGTTCGCGGCTGCGGCGCGGGAACCTGTACCGGATCGCGCGTGAGGAGGGCTGTTCGGCCGTGGTTCTGGGCCATCACCGCGACGATATCCTGGAAACCTTCTTTCTGAACCTGTTCCACGGCGGCCGTCTGGCCACCATGCCGCCCAAGCTGGTGAACGAAGACGGCGACCTTTTCGTCTATCGCCCGCTGGCTTTCGTGGCCGAGGCGGATTGCGACCGCTTTGCCACCGCCATGGGCTTTCCGATCATTCCCTGCGACCTGTGCGGATCACAGGAAGGGTTGCAGCGCCAGCAGGTCAAGGCACTGCTGGATGGCTGGGAAACGCGCAGCCCGGGCCGTCGCCAGGTGATGTTCCGCGCGCTGATGAATGCGCGGCCCTCGCATCTGCTCGACCCGAACCTGTTCGACTTTGCCGGTCTTGGCCTTGCCGTGCCCGCTGCCGGGGCCGAGGCACAGCCTGAGGGATTTGAGACAAATCCTACGCAACTCTGAGGGGAACATTAAGAAAGCCCACAGGGTGCGACCCTAGCTTTGCCCGAAGGCTGGCGGCTGAAGCCGATGGCAGGGTAGGGATAATGGTCATGCAGGATATTGCGGTTCGGGTGCAGCGTGGGCTGGGTGTGATGGCGGCCTTGCTGCGGCGGCCGGAACTCATGCTTTTCGTACCGGCGCTGACCCTCGGGGCGTTCTGGGCCGGGGGAGAGACGGCGCTGCTTGCCGTGGCGCTCGGCTTGCCGGTGCTGCTTGTGGCATCGGGGGCCATGCGCCCGGGCGAGGCTGCGGCGGCGGGGCAGCCGGGGGGGCTGACCGGGCTGGCCTTGCGCCCGCAGATCGTGGGTGCGCTCGACAATTCCCTGCGGCAGGCGGCAGAGGGCGGGCTGACCACGGGCTGCCTTGTGCTGCAGTTCGATGACGCCGCACGGCTGCTGGACCAGCACGGGCGGGCGGCGCAGGCAGACCTTCTGCAGGTCAGTTCCGACCGCATCTGCGCAGCCCTGCGACCGGGCGACACGGTGGCGCGGCTGGAAGGCGGCGGGCTGGCAGTGGCGCTTGGCGCCGTGCGGCGGCTGGATGTGGAAACGCTGGTGCAGGTGGCCGCACGGCTTCAGAACGCGGTGTCGCCTCCGATGATCCTGGGGGTGCAAAGCGTTTATGTCACCTGCTCGGTCGGGTTCTGCCTTGCGGGCCGCGCCCCCGAACAGACCGGACGGTCGCTGCTGGATGCGGCACAGGTTGCCGCAGACGAGGCGCTGCGCCATGGTCCGGGCGCGATCCGCGCCTTTGCGCCTGCCATGGCGCGCACCCGCGCCGACCGCGACGCACAGCGCGAGTTTCTGGAGATTGCGCTGGACGAAGGCCAGATCCGCGCGCATTTCCAGCCGCAGGTCTCGACCGATACCGGCGCGCTGACGGGATTCGAGGCGCTGGCGCGCTGGCACCACCCTGACCGCGGGCTGGTGTCACCCGGCGAATTCCTGCCGATGCTGGAAGAGGCAGGTCTGTCGGAACGGCTGGGCGAAGTGATGCTGTTCAATTCCCTGTCGGCGATGGTCCGGTGGGACAAGGCGGGGCTGCACGTTCCCAATGTGGCCGTCAACTTCTCGCCTGCCGAACTGCGCAATCCGCGCCTGGCGGAAAAGCTGAAATGGGAGCTTGACCGGTTCAACCTGACGCCCGACCGACTGACCATCGAGGTGCTTGAAACCGTGGTGGCCCAGACCGAGAATGACGTGATCTCGGGCAACATCGCGGCGCTGGCCGACATGGGCTGCGGGATCGACCTTGACGATTTCGGGACCGGCCATGCGTCGATCACCAATATCCGGCGGTTTCCGGTGCGCCGTCTCAAGGTTGACCGCAGCTTTGTGACACATGTGGACCAAGACCGCGAACAGCAGAAGATGGTGTCTGCCATCCTGTCGCTGGCCGAGCGACTGGGGCTCGACACGCTGGCCGAAGGGGTCGAGACGCCCGGCGAACATGCCATGCTGGCGCAACTGGGCTGTGCGCATGTGCAGGGGTTCGGCATCGGCCGGCCGATGCCGTTCGAGGAGACCGCCGACTGGATGCTGCGCAACCGCGCGCTGCTGGCCGCGGCCCCGCGCATCAGCCACCGCGCCGGGTGACCCCGACCGGACCGCTGTGCCGCCAGATGCCCGCCTGCGGCTGGCCCCCGACCGGGGCATAGCGGCGCGCCGGCGGGTTCCAGGGGGTAAAACCGCTTGACCTTTGCCGCCCCCTTCTGTTGAAGCACCGCTTGACCCCAGGCAGGATTGGCAGCGGTTTCATGGACGATCAGAACAAGAACCTCATCCTTGCGACAGTCCTCAGCTTTGTCGTGATCCTCGTCTGGTTCCTGCTGTTTCCCCCGCCCGAAACAAAGCCTGCCGTCCCGGCCCCGGCCACGGTCGCGGCGACCACCGGCCCTGCAACAGCGGCGGCCCC
>JAAFHX010000105.1:0-8652 GCA_013297695.1 Rhodobacterales bacterium
CCCTCGCCGCCACGCTCATGGTCTCGATCGTCGTCTTCCAGGCAGGGGATGGAACCTTCGGCGCCGTCCCCGCCGATGAAATCGACGGCGACGAGGTCGTGATCGTCTCGGAATACGATCCCTTCAGGTGAGGCTTCGGCCTCACTTCTCGAGGGCCCGGGTACGGCGAAGGTGAACCTCCGTAGTTGTCGCCGACCAAGTGATCGGTGATGCCGATCTGAGAGACGCCAATTTGCCGCTTGGCGGAGATCTTCGTGCGCGCCGGGCGGAAAGCGGACCGTCGACCTCAGGGTCCTGTCGCCAATGCATCTCCCAATAGCGGCCGTTCGATTGTGGGAATTTGGAATGTCGCTAACGACGGTGAGGGCCTGCTTCGCTATAGCATCTGACAAAGGGCCTATCGTGCCGCTTGGACGTGCGCTCGACGAGAATCTGCCTCTAGTTGTTCAGTCCCGGCATTTGATGGATCGGGTTTAGGGTGAACCTTTTGGGTTCGATTGTCCATTGTTTGCAGATGAACTCGTAAGGGGTGAGGCCTTTGAGGGTCTTCAACCTTCGACCGAAGTTGTATGCGCTGATGAAGTTGGCCATGTGATTTCGCAGTTGTTCGTGGTCTTCGTAGTGGAAGCGTTTGACGGTCGCGTCCTTGATCGTGCGGTTCATTCTTTCGACCTGACCATTCGTCCAGGGGTGCTTGATCTTGGTCAGCCGATGCTCGATCTGATGCTCGCGGCAGACACGGTCGAAGATGTGCTCAAAGGCATAAATGTGCCGATCATGATTGGTGAACTGGATGCCATTATCCGTCAGCACGATGTGGAGCCTGTAGGGCACGGCTGCGATCAGATTGCGCAGAAACGCTGCGGCGGCCATTTTTCCGGCCTTGTGGTGCAGTTCCACAAAAGCGAACTTGGAGGTGCGGTCGATTGCGACGAAGAGATACAGCTTGCCTTCAGCCGTCTGAACCTCAGCAATATCAACGTGAAAGTAGCCGAGCGGGTAGGCCTTGAACTTCTTCTTCGCGGGCTTGTCGCCATTGACCTCCGGGAGGCGGCTGATGTCATGACGTTGCAGGCAGCGGTGCAGCGATGACCGGCTTAGATGCGGGATGGTCGGCTGCAGCGCATAGAGGCAGTCATCAAGCGGCAAGAGCGTATGCCGCCGGAATGCGACGATGATCGCCTCCTCGTCGGGGGTCAGCACCGTGGATTTGGCATCCTTCGGCCCGGTCGGCAGATCGGCAACGGAGGTCCGCTTGCGCCACTTCGCCACTGTCTTCTGGTTGATGCCGTAACGTGCGGAAAGGGCCCTCAGGCTCTCTTCACTATTTTGTATTGCTCTACGGATTGCCTCAGTCGTTGTGGCGCTCCCGTGACGAATCTGTCCCATAGTGCCTCCTTCCATTCCAAGGAAAAGATTGCACCATCAAAATCCGGGATCAAACACCTAGGCGATTGTCTCACACCGAGAAGGGAACAATTGTTCGCCGTTTGATCTCTCGTCAACAGGCCGCCCGTCTTCGATTAAACCGTCGACGTGGGCGATGGGCAACTTCGTCCTGGCCTCATGCTGCTTCTCGGAGTCGTTCCACCAAGGCTGGCACGACCTGAGCAGCAGCCTCCTGCACCCGCACGCAATGGGTAATGCAGATCAGATGAACTGATCGGCCGCCCATGTTGCCGCGTGATACGGTCAAGTACCGAACACCGATAGAGTCGAGAAACCGCGTGATCTCCGGAAAGACGACGGCGACGAATCCAGTCAGCTGATGCCTGTCGCGGAAGCCGTCGAGGAGTATGGCAAGGCACTCAAGCATCCGGCGGCTCATGTCGACCGGAATATCCGGCGCGCGGCAAAACCGAGTCAACTCCCACACCCGCCCGCGCTGCTGGCGCATGAATGCCTCGGCATCGGGAAAGACGGGCTGGAAGTGGTCAAGCAGCATTGTCGAAGCGCGCACCGACCGCACCCGACACGAGCCGAGATGGCGCATCCCGTCAGCGATCACGAGATAGACGCTGAGGTCGTCGTCGTATTCGTCAAGCTCTAACCCGTCAGGTGTGACGGTCAGGGACCAATTCAATCGGTCGACGAACTGGAGGGCGCGATCCTCGAAGATCGTCCGTGCGAGCGCTGCCGGAAGCTCGGGGCGTGTGCAGGTGAGGTAATCCATCGGTTTCTCCGTTTGGGACGGCACAACCAGAAGGCGTGTGTGGTAAACTGGAGTTTAAGCTTATGTTTCTAATGCATTTATCATGCGTTAGTACGCCGGTCGGCGGTAACTTTTGCTACTGAACTCTTGCTGTTGCCGACTCAGGGTGACAGTACTTGAACCCTTGCGGTCATCAGGAAAAGTCGTTGCTGTGGCGCAGCTTGGCCTGCCCCAACACGCAGACTGCAAAAAGTCCTCCCTCCGCGTGGCACGAAACACCGACACCCTTAACTCTTCATTTACTTAATTTATTCCATAAAGGTCTTCGAAGAAGCGAGGGGCGTTTTGCTGACGCGAGAAGAAGGCGCTGGACCCAGAGATGGATCATTGGATACGTGTTCTCATCCAGGACTTAGCTTTCGACCGGGGCGGAGCGCCCGACTACGTCCACGTCGGGTTGGCGCGCGCAGCACAGATTGTCGAAGAGATGGTACCATATCAGTTTCGAACCGACGCTTTCGAGGAGATTGCTGCCGATCTTTCAGAATGCATCGAGATTTCGGAGTTGTCAAAGCTGATGTGGGACGCAGCGATCTCGGCGGGCTTTGAAGACTACATCATCTTCGTGCTCAAGAACGGCTCCGGGAGAGCCATGCAGTCGCGAGTTATCACTTCGTGCAATTCTGACTGGCTCGTCCGCTACCAGTCGCAGGGCTACCAGTTCATCGATCCTGTCATGGCCAAGGCTTTGCACGGGGACGGCGTCTTCGAGTTCGCCGATCTCCAAAGCAACTCGCCGATAGTCGCTGCATTCTGGGCCGACGCACGGGTGCACCGGATCGGACATAACGGCCTCTGCATTGCGCGGACCCGCCCTGACGGCGCGCGCATGGGTGTCAGTTTCCTTACCGCCAAGACAGAAACTCAGGCGCGCGATCTTGCGCGACTTAACAAGACAGATCTCGTGATGATCGCAGACCTCGCTATGGAAGCGTTCTGCTATGCATCCTATGGCCTCGCAGGCACGCCAGAGGCATTGTCAGATGAAGAGCTACGCTTCCTCTATCTACTGTCAACGCGGAAGAATCCGCATGATGCCTTCCAAGTCCGGCCGCTCTATGGGTCGAACAAGTCGCTTCAGGCATCCATACGCAGAAAGCTTGGCGTCGAGACAGTTTTCCAAGCAGTCTCACTGGCCACCGCAAAGGGATACTTCGACGACGTCCCATACGATTCGTCCGAGGTCATTCGCCCGCACCCAGACCTCTTGGGACTCGATGCAGTCACACTGACTCTTGCTGACCTTGGCGATCCCAAGCTCGATCCCGAGGCAGTGCCCGGTAGGACGCTCCGCTCGGCTCCGGAGATTATGTACTCTGATCCCGGCCAGATGCTTTACATGGGGCCGAAACTGTCGCAGCCGGGTCTTGAAGCCGAGAGCGAAAACCGGTCGCAGAAAGGTTGAAGCCCAGAGAAAGTGGCGGCTCCGGCCCATTGATTTACCGTGTTCCCGACGCGTGATGCGCCCGCGAGAAGGTCTGCATGAGCGGATGGAGGTTGGGCATGTCGGATGGGGGCGATGAGTTTATGAGCCGTTGCGAGGTTGTCGGGCCGAGGCGGCGGAGCAAACGGCATTGGCCTGATGAAGTCGAGGCGCGGATCTTGGGTGAAAGCCTTCAGCCGAGCGCCTGTGTCGTCGATGTGCTGGTTCGCTGCAGCGCGACAAACAGGGTGAGATTCCGCGTCAATCTGGATGAGACGCCGCGGTGGGCCTGTGACGCAGGGAGGGCGTAGCCCGACTGGAGGCACAGGCCCACCGCGGCGCGCATATTTGCGTCTGTGATCGCGGTCGGTTCGATACGCTGGCGGTTTTCTGGAACGGAGAACCACCTTTGTGCCGGGTCGCCACGCAACCGATCAACAGACGAGGCTTTTCATGAAGCTCCGACAGAACCACCCCTTCGAGGTGGCTGCCGCCAAGGCGGATATCAGTCGTGCCACCGGCTATCGGATCGCGCGGGACCCGCGCCTTCCCTCGCAGAAGACGCCGCCGCGCGATCGGCGGCGGCCGGACCCGCTGGAACACATCTTCGAAGCGGAGGTCGTGCCGCTGTTGAAGGCTGCACCGGGCCTGCGCCCAGTGGCGATCTACGATGAGATGCTGCGCCGCCACCCCGATCTGTCGCCGGGGATCCGGCGCACGCTGGAACGGCGGATCCGGTCGTGGCGCGCCGCCCATGGCGAGGAGCAGGAGGTGATCTTCCGTCAGGTTCACGAGCCTGGCAGGCTCGGGCTGTCCGACTTCACCGACATGTCCGGTATTGGCGTGACGATCACCGGTCAGCCCTTGCCCCATCTGCTCTATCACTTCCGGCTACCGTGGTCGGGCTTCGAGCACGCCCATGTCATTCTGGGCGGCGAAAGCTACGTGGCCCTGGCTGAAGGTTTGCAGAACGCCCTTTGGTCGGCCGGTGGCGTGCCGCACCAGCATCGCAGCGACAGCCTCTCTGCGGCTTTCCGCAACCTCGACGCCGAGGCGCGGTCGGATCTGACGCGCCGCTATGATGCCCTCTGCGCCCATTACCGGATGGTGCCGACGCGCAACAACAAGGGTGTGGCGCATGAGAACGGCGCGATCGAAAGCGCCCATGGCCACCTCAAGGCCGCAATCCGCGACGCCCTCCTGATGCGGGGCAGCGCAGATTTTGCCGATCTCGGGGCCTACCGTGGCTTTGTCGACGAGATCCTTGGACGGCGGAACGCGGCCCAGGGCAAGCGCATCGCTGCGGAACCGGCCTATCTGCAGGCCTTGCCCGCGCACCGCACGACGGACTTCGAGGAGGTCATCATCACCGTGTCCAGCACCGGCGGGTTCACCCTGCGCAAGGTGTTCTACACCGTGCCCTCGCGACTGATCGGCCACCGGCTGCGAGTGCGCCTGTTCGATGACCGGCTGGAGGTGTTCATGGGCGGCACGCTGCAGATGACCCTTCCCAGAGGGCGGGCCCGCCCTGACGGACGGCACGACCAGGTGGTCAGTTACCACCACGTCATCCATTCGCTGCGCAGAAAGCCGATGGCGCTTCTCAACCTGGTCTATCGCGACAAGCTCTTTCCGCGACCGGCCTACCGGCGTGCCTTCGAGGCGCTGGTCGCCCACCTGCCCGAGAAGCTGGCCTGCAAGATCACCGTCGAGTTGCTCGCGCTCGCCCATGATCGCGGCTGTGAACGTGAACTGGCCGAAGAACTGGATGCGGTTCTGGAAGCGGGCCAACTGCCCGACCCCGTCGCCCTGCGCCGGATGTTCGCTCCGGATCCGGCCGACCTGCCCACCGTTTCGGTGCTGCAGGTCAGCCTCGAGAGCTACGACGCGCTCGTCGCCACCGCCTGCATCGGAGAGATGGCATGAAGACCGCACATCCCGTCGACGAGGCCCGTCTCGGCATCATGCTGAACGAGCTGCGGCTGCCCACCATCAAGACCCTCTGGCCCCAGTTCGCCGAAGCTGCCGACAAGGAGGGCTGGCCGGCCGCCCGCTTCCTCGCCGCCATCGCCGAGCACGAGCTGGCCGAACGCGCCAATCGCCGGGTCGAACGCCATCTCGCCGAAGCGCACCTGCCGCCGGGCAAGACCCTCGACAGCTTCGCCTTCGACGCCGTTCCGATGATCTCGAAGGCTCAGGTCACGGCCATGGCAGCGGGCGACGCCTGGCTGGCCAAGGGGGCGAATGTCCTCCTGTTCGGGCCACCGGGCGGCGGCAAGAGCCACCTCGCGGCCGCCATCGGCCTGGCGCTGATCGAGAATGGCTGGCGCGTATTCTTCACCAGAACCACCGATCTGGTCCAGAAGCTGAAGGTCGCCCGCCGCGAACTGCAACTCGAGGCCGCACTCGCCAGGCTCGACAAGTTCGACCTGTTGATCCTCGACGACCTCGCCTACGTCACCAAGGATCCGGCCGAGACCAGCGTCCTGTTCGAACTGATCTCGGCACGATACGAGCGACGATCCATCCTGATCACCGCGAACCAGCCCTTCGGCGAATGGAACAGGGTCTTCCCCGACCCTGCCATGACCCTGGCCGCCGTCGACAGGCCGGTCCACCACGCCACGATCTTCGAGATGAACGTCGAAAGCTACCGGCGGCGCAGCGCCATGGAAGCCAAACGCACCCGAGGGCGCCCCGCCTCCTTCGCGACAATCAACAACATGCCCCAGTTTGTCGCAGAGCGTCAATCAGCCGACGATCCAGACCTTGCCAGCGACAACCAGCCTGATACCCTCCCAGACGCCGCGCCGTAGAATCTCATCCAGATTGACGCGCAGGTCTCATCAAGATTGTCGCGCTACAGGTTCGCCATGACATCCTGCCCCATCATCTGTCGGGTTGACGTCGGCATGCCCGGCGGGGCCTGCTGGCTCTGCCGGGTGACCTGATGCACGGTCGGACCACATCCCCGAGCCCGGCGGTGGCGGGGCCCGCTTTTGTGCCGCTTTCCATTCTGCCCGAGCCGATAGTTCCGCGATGATGAGTCGCAGCCGCGGCCCCTCGGTGCGGCGGTGGTGTGGTGACAATCGAGGTCGAGCCCGATCTGCTTCTGCATATTCCGGGCAATATCGCGGTAGATCGCTCGTAGGTGCTGGTGTCCGCTTGAGGTCATGTCCGTCAAGCTGTTGTAAATTCCCTGATGGCCGAGGGCATGATCAGGCGGCTTTCGTGGTTATGCTGAGAATGGGGTCGATCTCCTTGGTGTCGATCAGGGCGAAGGCTTCGACCATCATGCAGCGGCTTGAGGTCCGCGATTCGTTGTTCTGTTCGAACAGCGCGGCACCGATCGGGCGAATGATGTAGGCCTCGTTGGGGATCGAGGCCCGCCCCGGCATCGGTTCAAGAGGCAAGGCCGAGGACCGACGACATCGGCACGGCGCTTCACCTCCGTATTCAGCCGCTCGATCGGATTGGTTCTGTGCAGCTTGGTCCGGCGCTGGCGGGGAAAGGACATGTAGGACAGGACGTCGTGCTCGCTGGCGTCCATCAGGTCGGCGAGCTTGGGCCAACGCGGGCGCAGCTGTTCGGCCACCTTGCGCCAGGTTTCCCCTGCATGGGCGCAGTCGGGCTGGTCGAAGGCCTGACGGATTACCGACGTCGTTGCCCGGCAGGTAGACTACGCAGATGCCGGATAACGGCAATTTTGTCCGTTAACCCTGCACAAACGAATCCTGAGGTAAGATTGCAACGCCCGGATATGAAGTGGGCTACCCTAGGAACAACTGCACCGGCGTCAAGCAACATCGCAGAAAACAAAGATAGCAAAATACGACAAACTCGTCACTGATCCTGAAAAATGGGAGATTATATTATTTGGCGGTAAGCCTTCAAATTACTTGATCTCGCATGCGAAGTAAAATTAAGGAGCTTGGCGATGGATCGATCAATTGAGAGCCGTTTAGGAAAGGGCGATGATGTTCAGTAGCAATGATCTGCAAATCGTGATTTCTCATGGCCAATCCCTGTCGCGCGGGGCCGATGCGCATGATCCGATCTCGACCTTGCCGTTGTTTCCGGGGCGTGTGCTGGGTCTGGGTGCGGCGGGGCCGGGTCAGCCGGTGCTGGTCGACTTGGTGGCGAGCGGGTCGGAAACTCCGCTGGTGGGCATGCTCAACACGATTGCCACAGATTACCGACTGGACGGGGCCATCGCTCCAATCCTGGCCGGCGTGGCCACGGGCACATCCGGCCGTCCGCTGCTGCCGCTCTCTCTGTCATCGGACGACCGGCAGGACGATGTAAGCGGCGGGCTGGCTGCAACGGCCAGCGGAACTTTTTTTTATGTGCTCAACCCTTTTACCGGTTTGTTCGACATCCATCTGAACAGTAACGGCGTGGCGCGGCTTGCCCTGACCACCAGCTATGAGCCGAACCTGTTCGATCCAGTCGTGGCCGGCCTGCGCCAGATCAAGTCTGCCGCCGATCAGGCCGGGTTGACGGTGACCGACCGGCTGGTGTTCAGCTTCATCCAGGGCCAGTCGGATTCCAGTGATCGCGCGGGCGTTTCCTATTCCAGTCAGTTGCAGATGCTGGTCGCCCGTGTGGATGCGGTGGCCGAAGATATCCTGGGCAAGCAGATCGACACCGTTTCGGTAATCGGGCAGACGCGCTATTCTTGGCCTGCAAACCAACAGTTCGGGTTCGTTGCCAATACAACGGGCAGCTATCTGGGTGCACTGGAGTTTCCCTATCAGTTGGATCATCCTGCCTCGCTTAACTGGCGCACCGGGCAAGCTACCTCTCTGGGAAACACCCATCTGAACGAGTTGGGCTATAATCTGCTGGGGCAGGAAACCGGCCATGTGATCTATGATATCCTGACCGGCCAGCGCCAGGAGGATGATTTCATCCGGATAGGGGACGTGATCGTTTCAGGCAACATCGTTACAGTAAGGTTCAGCGGTCTTCAGGGCCATCTGGTTGAGGATATGACCCTGTTCGACACGGCCGAGGC
>JAAFHX010000105.1:8662-13466 GCA_013297695.1 Rhodobacterales bacterium
CCCCCCCGGAATCTTGGTTTTTCGCTGACCGGCAATTCAACCTACAGCATCATCGATGCGCGGATCAGCGGGCCCGATCAGGTGACCCTGACCATCAACCGGAGCGTCGCGGTGGAGCTAGACTTGAAGCTGGGAAGTTCTTCATCCTTCGGCGGCACGACCCTGCGCGACAGCGTGACCGACAAGGTGCAGAACCCCTTCAACATCGCAGCGCTGGACGGACTCGAAATTCGCAAGTTCGTTGCAACGCAGACCAAGGCGCTGCCAGTGATCGTGGGTTCATCGGGCAGCGACATTCTGACCGGCACCCATATGGCCGAGCTGATCCTGGGAAACGCGGGCAATGACACGCTCCTGGGCATGGGCGGCGCGGATGACCTTTCCGGCGGACATGGCAATGATGTTCTGCGCGGCGGAGAAGGCAATGATACCCTGTTCGGCGGGCCGGGCCTAAACACCCTGTACGGTGATTCGGGCGATGACCTGCTGGTCATCTCCGACACCTCGACCGAGGCTGACCTTCTATTCGGCGGCGAAGGGCTAGATACGCTGCGTATCGTTTCTGCGACCGGGCGGATCACAGTCCAGGGCCTTGCCGCGACCGGGGTCGAACATCTAGAGACCACTGGCACGGTGGTTGTCGGCCGTTCGAACACAACGGTCATCGACCTGTCCGGCTTTGAGTCGGTCACAGGCACGGTGACGCTACAGGGTCTGGCCGGAAACGATCGGATCACCGGGTCGCTGGTGGCCGACCGAATCGAAGGCGGCACCGGAAACGATTTTCTTGCAGGCGGCGCGGGTGATGACAGCCTATTCGGGGGCAGCGGCAACGATGTTCTGACTGGCGGAGCCGGGGCCGATGTCTTTGTGTTCGATCAACCACTGAGCCGCACACTCAACGTGGACACGATCACCGATTTCGACGGCGCGACCGACCTGCTGCTGCTGCGGGCTTCGATCTTTCCGACACTGTCAGTGGCGGGCGACGGCACGCTGGTGCCGACGCAGTTCCGGCTGGGCAGTCGCGCCTTTTCGGTGGATGACCGGATCATCTATGACCGGGCGACCGGAGCCCTGTTCCATGATGCTGACGGCATCGGAGGCGTTGCCCAAGTGCAGTTCGCCCGGCTGACCGGCGCTCCCGAGCTTCTTGCACACGATTTGCAGCTGATCTAGAGCGTGTCGCCGCCATCGCGATTCAGGATTCCCTTGAAGGTTTGACTGTGATTCCCTGTCTTTGGGCAGATATGGGGGTCAATGATGGGCAAGCCGCATCCTGTAGAGCTCCGGCAGCGGGTGGTTGACCATGTTGCGGAGGGGAACACGCACCGGTCTACGGCAGCGCGGTTCAGGGTCTCGGTCAAGTTCGTCAACGACATGGTCAAGTTGATGAAAGCGACCGGGGGCCTTGTACCGAAGGTCCAAGGCAAAGGCGGGGGCCACGGCAAGCTGTTCCCCCTGAAGGACTGGATCGGCCGCCGGATCGCGGAGAAGAGGGACCTGACGGCCGCCGGACTGAACCGCCCCGGGTTTACCGGAGGGAGGTTTGTTCAACGACTAAGCAACCATATCGAGTGAGTTCAGGTTTTCATAGAACGCCTTCTCTGCTTCGGCTGGCGGGATGTATCCGATGGGGCCGAGAAGGCGACGGTTGTTATACCAATCGACCCATTTGAGGGTTTCCCATTCGACCTCGCGGATCGATTTCCAGGGGCCAATCTGGTTGATGACCTCGGTTTTGAAGAGGCCGATGACGCATTCGGCCAGGGCGTTGTCGTAGGCGTCGCCGACCGTGCCGACCGAAAGATCGATCTCAGCCTCAGCCAGACGTTCAGTGTATTTGATCGACAGGTATTGCGAGCCGCGGTCTGAGTGATGGATCAAGCTCTTGTTATCCTGTGTCTTTCTTTGCCAGATTGCTTGGTCCAGTGCGTCGAGGACAAACTGCGTCTTCATCGATGTTGAGGCGCGCCAGCCCACGATCCGGCGCGCGAAGACATCGATGACGAACGCCACATACACGGTGCCTGACCATGTGGGCACGTAGGTGAAGTCTGAAACCCACAGCTTGTTCGGCCGATCTGCCATGAACAGGCGGTTCACCTTGTCATCCGGGCACGGCAGCGATGTGTCAGGGTTGGTCGTGATGACCTTTTTGCCTCGAACCACGCCCTTGATCCCCAGGCTGCGCATCAACCTCTCTACCGTGCAGCGTGCGACATCCTCGCCTTCACGCCGTAAGACATGCCAGATCTTGCGCGCGCCGTAGAGCTTGCGGTTGTCCTCCCAGGCCGCATCAATCTTGACGCTCAAGGCGGCGTCAGACTTGGCCCTGGCAGAGGCCAGATCAGCGTCACGCGCAATGGCCCGCCGGTCATAATAGATCGACGGGGCGATCTGTAGAATTTTACACATCGGCTCGACCCCGTATGTTCCGCGGTGTTCTTCAATGAAAGCAGTCATTTGCGAAACGGGCGGTCGAGCTCCGCCATCGCGAAATACGCCGACGCTTTCTTCAGGATCTCATTGGCCTGACGGAGTTCGCGCACCTCACGCTCCAACTCCTTGATCCGAGCTTTCTCGACCGTCGTCTGGCCCGACCGTTCGCCGCCGTCACGCTGGGCCTGGCGAACCCAAACGCGAAGGCTGTCCGGCGAACAGCTCAATTTACCCGCAATCGCCGTCAGCGCCGCAGCTTCGCTTTGATACTCGTCGCGGTGTTCCATCGCCAACCGAACCGCACGCTCGCGGAACTCGGGTGAATAGGGCTTCGCGGTTCTCTTCTTTTGTGTCTGTTCCATAACGGGCAATTCTCCGAGAGTTTTGCCCTCCGGTAAACCCGGGGCGGTTCAGACTGGCCAGCGAGATTGCCGCGACGCATGGCATGTCGGTTCATCGCGGCTTGGTCTGGCGGCTGTTGCGCGAGCTTGGGCTGACGCACAAAAAAAGACCTGCAAGCCGTCGAGCAGAAGCGCCCCGAGGTCGCCGCCCTGCGCCACATCTGGATCAGCCGGCGCCAGCCCTTCATGGCCAACATGCTGACGCGGATCGGCTTTGTTGACGAGACATCCGTCAAGACCAACATGGCCAAGACCACCGGCTGGGCCCCGCGCGGCGAGAGGCTGGTCGATCACGCGCCCTTCGGCCACTGGCACACCCAGACCTTCATCGCGGCCCTGCGCCACGACCGCCTCGATGCACCCTGGGTGATCGACGGCCCAATCAACTGCGACCTCTTCGACCTTTACATCGAGACCCAGCTCGCCCCCACCCAGCAGCCCGGCGACGTGATCATCCTGGACAATCTGTCCAGCCACAAAAGCCCGAAGGCCGCGCAGGTGCTCAGGGACATCGGCTGCTGGTTCCTGCCGCTGCCACCCTACAGCCCCGACCTCAACCCGATCGAGATGGCCTTCGCCAAGCTCAAGACCCTGCTCCGAAAAGCCGCCGCCCGCACATACGAGGACCTTTGGAAAGCCGTAGGAGCCGTCTGCGACCTCTTCACCGAGGACGAATGCCTCAACTACTTCATCGCCGCAGGATACAAACCCGATTGAACGCGACATGCTCTAGCTGTTCCGTCCCGGAACATTGCATCGACTCCCGCCGTCTACCGCCGTTCATCGAAAGCTCTGCCCTTCGTGATCTGATCGTCGGGTCCATGCTGATGCCAAGGGGGTGCAGGCGGCATGATGATCTCTTTGCACAAGAATGCGACGACGACGCCCAGCATCCGCCAGCGGATGTCGGGGAGCATCGAGTTTGCATCAGTTTTTGCGCTGCGCTGCGGAGTGAGCGAAGAGACGGCGCGCAAGTGGAAGCGGCGCGACAGCGTTCAGGACCTGTCGGCCATCCCGCACACTCTGCAGACGACCCTGACGCTCGCCCAGGAGGCTGTGGTTGTTGAGTTGAGCCGCCTTTTGCTGCTGCCGCTCGACGACCTTTTGGCAGTTTGCCGTGAGTCCTGAACCCGGACGTGTCGCGTTCGGGCCTGGATCCCTCGTCATCGGGCCTGAACCGATGGCGCCCGCCCGCCCGATTTTCGGCGGCATGGCGTCAGCAATCTCAAGACGTTGCTGCCCAAGACCCCTGCCGAGCCGCACAAGGCCTTCAAGCCCTGCGAGCCCGGCTTCCTGCATGTCGATGTGAAGTACCTGCCGCAGATAGCGGATGAGACCACCCGGCATCATCTGTTCGTCGCTATCGACCGGGCGACAAGGTGGGTGTTCGTGCGCATAATGCCCGCCAAGACCGCCGTGAATGCCCTCAGATTCCTGCGCGATCTGAACCGGGCTAGCCCGATCAGGATCACCAGGATACTGACCGATAATGGAAAAGAGTTTACCGACCGGCTGTTCGTTTCCCGGGCACGCGCAGCTTTGGGGAGCCACGAGTTCGACCAGCTCTGCGCCGATCTTGGCAGCGAGCACAGGCTGACCTCGCCGAAATCGCCCCAGACCAACGGCACGGCCGAACGCTTCAACGGGCGCATCGTCGATGTGCTGAAAACCAACCGCTTCGACAGCGCGCTTGACCGTAAGCGCTGTTCCGCCCCCACCTTCTGCCCGGCTTCGTGATCTGGGATTGGAGCCTCCTGTGACGGGTGGGAGGGAGGTTCTCCATGAATGCTCCAATGGAGGTTCTCACGATTGGCGCTGGCGATGGCCGGAGCCGTCGGCGTTGGCCGGATGAGGCGAAGGCGCGGATTGTAGCGGAGACGCTTCTGCCGGGGGCGACTGTCGACGAGGTCGCGCGGCGTCATGGGTTGAGTTCCAATCATCTGTCGTCGTGGCGGACGCTG
>JAAFHX010000106.1 GCA_013297695.1 Rhodobacterales bacterium
TGACACGGTCAGTTCTCCGGCGTGAAGGGGGCGAAGAAATCGGCACCCGCCCAGTCGCGCAGGGCGACGATGTCGGCATCCGGGCCGCGCACCCAGTTTGTGGCGTCGGCGGGGTTGCCTGTGCCGGAAAAGGTCGCGGTCGCAGGCCAGGGCCAGACCGGCCGCGTCCTGTCGGGCAGGGGGGGCACGCCGAGGTCGGCGGAGGGTGGCCCGTTCGGCCCGCCGCCGTCGACCCCGTCAGGTTGCCCGAAGGTCGAGGCTTCGGCGGTGGTCGCGGTCAGGATCGCGTCGGGGGCCGCCCCGGTTTCGACCCAGGCCATCATCGGTGTCAGAAGGTCAAGCTGCGACGGCCCGCGCCCGCCGCCGCAATGGGCGACGCCGGGCAGCAGATACAGCCGGTTGAACCCCGCCACAGCCTCGGCCCCCATCGTGTCGATCATCGCCCGGTGCAGCGCCAGCGTATTGGCGGGCGCGATGTGCGGGTCGGCCAGGCCGTGCCACAGGATCAGCTTGCCGCCGCGCGCCGCAAAGGCCGACAGGTCGGGGCTGGTCGCGTCGATCTGCGGGTGCCGGGCGCGCAGCGCGTCCAGCGTGGCCAGCGAGAACTCCAGATCGGCCAGTGTCATGCCGGGGCGCGGCGGTTCAAAGGCAAGGTTCTGCAGCACCGGTTCCGCGATGATCTTGCTGAACGGCGGCATCCCGGCGTCGTCGGGCACAAACACGCCCTGCCATTCCAGTTCCGACCCGGGCAGCGACTGCCCCGGCGTCAGCGCCACGCCCGACGGGTCGCGGGGGCCGTCATAGACCGCGCGGACAACGGCCACCTCGGCCTCGGTCAGGCAGGACGCATCGTCGGTGCCTGCCGGGCACTGGATCGCCGCAGGGTCAAAAGTGCAGAGGGCGGGCTGCGAAATCAGCCCGTCTTCCAGCCCGTCCAGCCCGTCGCAGGCAGAGGTCACGGCGGCATGCAGCGCAGGCAGCTTGTCCGACAGCAGGATCGCCCGGCCATCGGCCCCGGTGTTCGACCGCGCCAGCCAGCCGTGGTGCAGCGTGTTCTGCACCTGGAACAGCATGGCGGGGGCCCCGGCGATGATGCCGTCAAAGTCATCCGGATAGCGCAGCGCCGCCATCAGCGCCTCGCGCCCACCATCGGAACAGCCGTTGAAATAGCTGAAGGCCGGACCTTGCCCGTAAAAGGCGGTGGTCAGCGCCTTGGCGGCAAGGGCCGTCGCATGCTGGGCGCGGTGCGCGAAATCGGCGCGCAGGCCGTCGTCCAGACCCCAGTCCGCGCCCATGCCGGAATGGCCCATGTCGGTCGCCGCCATGACGAACCCGCCGTCGTTCAGCACGGGGCAGCCTGCCGAAGCGCCGGACCGAAGCCGGATATTGCCGCAAAGGCCACCGCAGCCGACCTGAAGATAGCGCTGTGTCCATGTCGAAACCGGCAAAAGCACCTGAAAGTTCACCGCCGGGGCCAGCGTGCCGGTAACGGAACAGACGGCGATGCCGTCGCTGGTGGTCTCTTCCGCCGCCGCGACGGCGCTTCCCGCCCCGCCGATGCCGGTCAGGTCCACCCCGACAAGATCGCTGCAGGCGGCCACCGGGGCAACCGATGCCAAATTGGATTGCGCAAGGGCGGGGCCGGACAGGAACAGTGCCGCAATGAGGGCGATCAGGCGCATGTTGGTCCCCTTACACATATTTCAGGCCCTTGGCCGCAAGGGCCGGGCGCATGTTGTAGATATCCAGCCCCAGCTCGCCCGCCGCGAGGCGCGCGCGCTTGGCCTCTTCCGCCGCCAGCCGCGCCTCGGCAGCGGCCAGCACGGCCTCGGCCTCGTCGCGGCGCACCACGACCACCCCGTCGTCATCGGCCACCACCACATCGCCCGCGTGGATGGTCTGACCGGCGCAGACGATCGTCACGTTCACGTCGCCGGGTGTTTCCTTGACAGTGCCCTGCGCCGAGATCGCCCGCGACCAGACCGGAAAGCCCATCGCCGTCAGGTCGCGCACGTCGCGCACACCCGCGTCGATGATCAGCCCCCGGCAACCGCGCGCCACGGCCGAGGTCGCCAGCAGGTCGCCGAAATAGCCGTTGTCGCAGGGGCTGGTCGGGGCCAGCACCAGAAGGTCGCCGGGCTGCACCTGCTCGATGGCGACATGCAGCATCCAGTTGTCGCCGGGCGGGGCGCTGATCGTCACGGCAGACCCCGCCACCTGCGCGCCCGCCCAGATCGGGCGCATGTGGCTGGCAAGGCAGCCCCGGCGACCCTGCGCCTCGTGCACCGTGGCGACCCCGGCACGGGCCAATCCGTCGATGACCTGTTGCGGGGCGCGGGCGATGTTCCGGACGACAACGGGCATGTCAGTGATCCTTTGCAACGGGCGGCGTGCCGTGGGTGTGAAAGGTCTCGATGGTCTTCAGACCCCAGGCCTGACCTTTCAGACGGTCAACCTGGGTCCAGACCACGGGTTCCCAGTCGGGGGCCAGGATCAGCCGCGCGCCGGCATTGGCCAGTTCCACCCGGTTGCCCGCCGGTTCCCACACATACAGAAAGAACGTGCCCTGAACGGCGTGCTTGTGCGGCCCGGTCTCGATATGCACGCCGTTCTGCAGGAAGATGTCGGCGGCGCGCAGGATATCCTCGCGGCTGTCGGTGGCGTAGGTGACGTGGTGCAGACGGCCGACGCCCTTTCCGTGTTCTTCGGTACAGGCCAGGTCATAGGTCTTGTTGTTCACGGTGAACCAGCAGCCGCCGAGCCGCCCGTTGTCGAGCGCGATCATCTCGGTCACGCGCGCGCCCAGACAGGTTTCCATGAAGCGGCGGAATTCGGTCACATCGTCGGCCAGAAGGTTCAGGTGGTCGATCCTGCGCGGCGCGGCACCTGTGAAGGCGGCAGAAGTGTTCTTCAGCGCGGGCACCTCTGCCCCCTTCGGCCGGAACCTGACCGTGTCGTAATAGATTTCGAACACATGGCCGAACGGGTCTTCGAAGCGGAAGGCGCGCCCGTGGCTTTCGTCGCCGTCCGTCCAGCCATGCACCCTGAATCCCGACGCCTCGATCACCGCCACCCTGCGGGCCAGCGCCTCGGGGCTGCTGGCACGATAGGCGACGTGGCCAACGCCGGTGGTGTGATGGCGCGTCAGCTTCAGGGTGGCGTATTCATAGTCGTCCCAGGCCCGCAGGAAGGCGCTGTCGCCGGTCTGGCCCGACAGGGTAAGCCCATAGACGCGGGTGAAGAAATCAAGGCTTTCGTCGAACCGGTCGGTGAACATCTCGACATGCCCCAGATGGGCGATGTCGAACGACGGGTTGGTGGGGGTGGACATCACGTTGCTCCTGCGGGGTGCCTGAGACTACAGGCTGTCGACCGTGCGCGGAAACACCGACTGGAAGCCTTCGGCATATTTCGACGCCCGTCCGCCGGACTGCCCGCCGGAATTGCGCTGGAAATGGTTGGCGCGGTTCTGCGCGACACGGGTGTAGAAGTCCCACAGATGCTCCTGCCCTTCCATGCATTCGATGGCGGCGCGCTTTTTCTCCCAGACCGGGGTGATGTCGAGAAAGGTATCGGGCTTCCAGCCCATCTGTTCGGTCTGGTGCGGCTCGAACAGGTAAAGCTGCGGCGCGCCAAGGATCTTCTGGCCGGGGTTGTGGCCCCAGGCCTGCGCGGTGGACCGGCATTCCAGCGTGACCTGCGTGGCCAGCATGTGGTCGGCGTTATAGGGATCATACTGGCTGTGGCTGAGCATGAAATCGGGCTGCACCGCGCGCATCACATCGACCAGCCGCATCTTGTCGGCGCGCGTCACTTCCAGCGGGTAGTCGCCCAGATCGAAGGCGATCAGGTCATGCACGCCAAGCGCCTTTGCCGCGCGCTCCGCCTCGGCCCGGCGGGTGTCCTTGACCTTCTGCAGCGTCATGCCGGGCTGTTTCCACAGTTTCGCACTTTCGCCCCTTTCGCCGAAGGACAGGCAGACGACCGTGACCCGCACCCCCTGTTCGGCATGCAGCGCAATCGCCCCGCCGCAGCGCCAGACGAAATCGGCGGCATGGGCGGAAATGACCAGCGCAGAGCGCGGGGTTCCGGGGGCTACGGTCATGGCGCGGTCTCCTGTCGTTCGCTTGCGCCCGGTTGTGCGGCATCACAGGGGGCTGCGCCAATTCAGAAGCCGGGCAAAGGGCATAAGAACAGGCTATGCGCTGTGGCAAAGCCCGGCGCGATGCGCAAGGATCGGCAAGGGGATGGAGGAATGCAATGGCGCAGCGGCATGCAGTGCAACCGGCACTTTTCGGGTTCGGCGAGGCCGGGCAGGCCTTTGCGCAAGGCTGGGGCGGCGGCGGTTCGGCGCATGACCTGCGGGCCGGCGATCCGGCGCTGATCGAGGCCGCGCGGCAGTGGACCACCGTGCTGCACGCAGCCCCTGGCCCGGCGCTGGCGGGGGCGCGGGCGGTCTTCTGCCTTGTGACTGCCGATCAGGCGCTGGTCGCTGCCCGTACCGCCGCGCCGCATCTGGCGGAGGGTACCCTCTGGCTGGACGGCAATTCCTGCGCCCCCGACACCAAGCGCCGCGCCGAAGCCGTGATCGCGGCCGCGGGCGGGCGCTATGTCGATCTGGCGATCATGGCCCCGGTGCATCCGCGCCTGCACCGCACGCCCGCGCTGCTGGCCGGGCCGCACGCAGAGGCGGCGCTGCGCGAACTGGCCGGTCTGGGGATGGACTGGCAGGTGGCGGGTGCCCTGGTGGGCGATGCATCCACCATCAAGATGCTGCGGTCGGTCATGGTGAAGGGGTTCGAGGCGCTGACCGCCGAATGCCTTCTGGCCGCGCGCCGGGCCGGGGTGGAAGACGCGGTCCTGGCTTCGCTTCAGGCGTCGGACCCCGGCTGGAACTGGCCTGCCCGAAGCGCCTACAATCTGGAACGGGCAATGGTCCACGGCACCCGCCGCGCGGCCGAAATGCGCGAGGTGGCGGCGACCCTGCGGGACCTTGGCCTACCCGACCGGATGGCTGTGGCAACCGCGCTGTGGCAGGACCAGATTGCGGCGCTGGCGCTGCCGGGCGGGCCGGACGATCTGGCAGACCGGGCCGACCGCATCCTGGATGCGCTGCCGTGAAGTCGAACCTGCGGCACCTGCGGGTCTTTGCGGCAGTGGTCGCGACGGGCTCCATCACCCGGGCAGCGGAACGGGTGCTGGTGTCACAACCCGCCGTGACGCAGGCGGTTGGCAAGCTTGAGGTCCTGCTGGGCCACACGCTGCTGCGGCGCACACCGCAAGGGGTGTTTGCCACGGCGGCGGGCGGCGTGCTGGCCGCACGGATCGGTCGCGCCTTCGGTCTGCTGGACCCTGTTCTGGCCGATCTGTCGCCCCGTCTGGTGCTGACCGCCACCGCCGCACAGTTGCAGGCGCTGATCGCCACGCGCGAGGAAAAAAGCTTCACGCTGGCCGCCCACCGCCTGGGGCTGGCGCAGCCGACCGTGCACCGCGCGGTCAGCCATCTGGAACTGGAGGTGGGCCACCCGCTGTTCGAACGCGGCGCCCAGGGCATCATCGCCACCCGGGCCGCGCAGACGCTGGCCCAGGCCGCGCGGCTGGCCTTTGCCGAACTGGATCAGGCCGAGGCCGATCTGGCCGAACTGGCCGGGCGCGAGGTGGGGCGCATCGTGGTCGGGGCGATGCCGCTGTCGCGGTCGTTCCTGCTGCCGCGCACCATCGCCCGGTTCCGGCTGAACCGGGCCACATTGCCGATCAAGGCGCTGGACGGGCCCTATGATGACCTGATGGCGGGGCTGCGCCGGGGCGAGGTGGATTTTCTGATCGGGGCGCTGCGCGACCCTGCCCCTATCGGAGACATCGTTCAGGACCGGCTGTTCGACGACGGCCTGCTGTTCGTCGCGCGCCGCGATCACCCGATCCTGTCGCAGGAACCGGCGCGCCTGGCGCAGGTGTTCGCCCATCCCGTCGTGGTGGCGACCGAAGGCACGCCCACACGGCGCGCCTTTGATGCGCTGGCCGCGACCCACGGCACCCCGCCCAGCCTGGTGGAAACCGGATCGATGATCCTGATGCGCGAGCTTCTGCGGATATCGGACCATCTGGGATGCATCTCGCGGCTGCAGATCGCGGCGGAAATCGGCCTTGGCGTGCTGGCTCCGGTGCCTGTCGATCTGACCGACACGTTGCGGCCCATCGGGCTGACCCTGCGCCGCGACTGGCTGCCGACCCGGGCGCAGGCCGCGTTTCTGGCCGACCTTCGCGCCGTCGCCGCCGAGGGTCCGCGGGCGCCGTTCTGATCCGGAAATCAGGCCGCACGGGCCGGGCCGCTTGTGTCCCGGGCGTGAAGACAGGCCCGACCATCCGGCTTTCCTTCACCTGCCG
The DNA here is from genome assembly GCA_013297695.1 of Rhodobacterales bacterium. Taxonomy (GTDB): domain Bacteria; phylum Pseudomonadota; class Alphaproteobacteria; order Rhodobacterales; family Rhodobacteraceae; genus Aliitabrizicola. The sequence goes on from JAAFHX010000106.1 coordinate 6,385, forward strand.
GTTGCGCCGCGCCCCATGAACTTCTTCGGGCTCGCGCCCGTCCAGCGCAGCATGGCCCGTGTGAAGGATGACTGATATTCATACCCGACGTCCGCCGAGACCGATTTCGCGGTTGCATTCGGCATCGACAGAAGGCGCAGGGCCCGGGCCTGCCGGACCTCTTCCACCAGGGCCGAGTACACAAGACCTTCGCCGGCAAGCCGTCTTTGAAGCGATCTGACGCTGGTGCCGCAGGCCATGGCCATGTCGCGCACTGTCGGAATCCCGTCGGTCAGCATCGAAGACACCATGACCTTCACGCTGTCACCAAAGCTTCCGTCGCCCCGGATCGGGGCCAGCGGCGGCAGGCCTCCGGAAAGAAAGCGGTCGCGCGCGGTCCGGGGAAAGGGTCTTTCGGCCACTGCAGGGTCGACAAGGATGTGGATGCCGCGACGTTCGGACGGATGCAGGGTCGTGCCAAGCCACTTGTCCAGATGGGTCAGCCCATGCTCCGGATGCGGGGGCAACTCGGCCTTGACCAGTCGCGGCGCGGCAGTGCCGGTCATGCCCAGCAGCCGGTCCGTCATGGCCAAGGCATACTGCACCATCAGGTGTTCGGTCTCGGGGTCGAACTTGACCGTGTAGGAGTGCCACAGATCGACCCCGGTCGGCGTGACCGTGATCGACAACTGTTCATGCGAACAGAATACCGGAAGCACGGCAGAGATGCGTGCAATCGCCTCGACAGGCGTCCGCGTGCCAAGGGCCACGCTGCCCAGCAGCGCAAGCTCGGTCGGGCTGGCCTCGGCGACGATCCGCATGGCGACGTCGGGCCCTTCCCTGCGGGCCAGGGCACGCAGGAAACTACCGACATGCAGCAGGGGAACGGGGCGAAACGGATCGCCGTAGGGGGCAGAGGACAGTCCCAGAGGCTGCAGGAACGGCTCGCTGTCGATGTTGCGCACCTTCAGCCAGCGCAGGGCAGGCATCAGGGACAAGGCGCGGACCATCGGTACGGAATGTGGCATGGGTCTCTCTTTCCGGGGTGCCCTGTCTCTGCCCTGTCTGTCCCGCACGATCAAGTGATGGCACCACAAGACAAATCCTGCGGGGGACTTCGGTCGAGAACAGGCCAGTGTCGGTGCCAGCGCTTCCCGGGGGCACCGCCTGACTGCCTGGCTGGTTTAAGGAGCTGTTCCGCATGAGGTTTTTCGTTGACTGCGCCGCCTTGCCAGAGGTTGACGGGACGCTCGGTCGGCGGATCGGACGGCGGGCGAAGCTGTGGGTCGCGACCACGGCCGCCGTGCTGTTCACCGTGACCGGCAGCGCAAGTGCCCAGACCGTCGATGCGGGCCTGAGCCTTGACGCGTTTCGCGCCACGGCGGAAGAGGCCTATGTCTACGCCTTTCCGATGCTGGTCGCCTACGGCGTGCTTTACGACTACAATGTTGACCCGAAGTCGGCCGCCTACATTGCCCCGTTCAACCAGTTGCACAACGAAGCGCGGGTGTTCACGCCGAAGGACACCACCATCGTCACCCCCAACAGCGATACGCCCTATTCGATGGTCCAGCTTGACCTGCGGGCCGAGCCGATGGTGATCTGCCTGCCCGAGATCGACAAGGCGCGCTATTACGACGTGCAACTGACCGACATGTATACCAACAATTACGGGTATATGGGCAGTCGCACCACCGGCAACGGCGCGGGCTGCCACATGGTCGCGGGGCCGGGCTGGACGGGCGAGACGCCGAAGGGCATCGCCTCGGTCTTCACCAGCGATACCGACTTTACCTTCACGATCTTCCGCACGCAGTTGTTCAATGCCGCCGACATGCCGAATGTCGAAAAGGTGCAGGCGGGCTACAAGGTGCAGCCGCTGTCGGCCTTTCTGGGGCAACCGGCCCCGGCGGCAGCCCCGGCCATCGACTGGCCGGCCCTGACGCCCGCCGCCCTGGGGGCGGATTTCCCGAAGTATCTCAACTTCCTGCTTCAGTTCGCGCCGGACTCGGCGCTGCCGGTGTCCGAACAGAAGCTGATGGCCCGTTTCGCGAAGATCGGGATCAAGGCGGGCGCGCCCTTCGACAGCACAAAGCTGTCGGCGGAACAGCAGACGGCGCTAGGCGATGCGATCAAGGCGGCCGGCGCAAAGATCGAGGCGACGGCGGCCTCCATCGGCACCACAGTCAACGGCTGGCAGGTCGGAGCGGCGGCAGGCAGCCGCGACTTCTTCAACGGCAACTGGGCGTTGCGCGCCGCCGGGGCCAAGGTGGGCATCTATGGCAACGATGCCGAGGAAGCGGCCTATCCCTTTGCGCGCAATGATGTGAATGGCGTGCCGCTGGACGGCAGCCAGCACAACTACACCCTGACCTTTCCGCCCGGTGCCCTGCCGCCGGTGAACGCCTTCTGGTCGATCACCATGTATGACGGCGAGACGCAGCTTCTGATCGACAATCCGATCAACCGCTACCTCATCAACGCGCCGATGCTGCCGGACCTTCAGAAGAATGCCGACGGGTCGCTGACGCTGTACATCCAGCATGAAAGCCCGGGACAGGACCGCGAATCCAACTGGTTGCCTGCCCCTGCGGGACCCATCTTCATGGTCATGCGGCTTTACTGGCCCAAGACCGGGGCACCCTCGGTGCTGCCGGTCGGTCAGGGCACCTGGCAGCCGCCCGGCATCATCCCGGTGCGCAACCTGCGCGCACGAGACGTGACGCGGTTCGGTGACAAGTCGCTGGAAACGGTGATCCGCACCGATGACCGCTATGGGCACGACCCGTTCTTCCAGGGGCCGCGCGGCTGGCCCTACTGGAACCTCTTGGAATACCCCAAGCCGATCCAGAACCCGAACCTCTGGCCCGACACGCAATCCACCTATTTCCTGTCGCGCCTTGCCCTGCCCGCCGGGGCCACCCTGACCCTGCGCGGCCCCTTCCCGCAGGCGCGCTACTTCGCACTGTCGCTTTACAAGGCCGAGCGGGGAACGTTCGTCTCCACCGGCGAAGGGCTGGTGGGCAAGGCGATTGCCCCCGATCCGGGATCGACCAACCCTTTTGTCGTCGGCAACAGCCGCCTCGCAGAACCGCGCGACTATACCATCAGCATCGTGGCCCATGATGCCCCGAAGGATGCCAAGGACAGGATGCCCAACACGCTTTATGCGGGCACCGATGGTGGCGAGTTGCAGATGGTGATGCGCATCTACCTGTCGGATCAGGGGCGCGACGGGGCCGGGTGGGGTCCCTGGGCCACCGGCACCGACCAGCGCGGCCTGCCGGTGCTGGAAGGCACGCTGGCCGATGGCACAAAGCTCGACGGCGCAGCCGCCGTCGCCGCCTTCGGCCGCCCGACCAAAGGCGGCACCTCGCAGCCCTTCACCGCCAAGCAGTGGGAGGCGATGGTCAACGCAAAGACCAACGACCCCGCGCTTGACCCGGCGACCGCCCCGGCGCGCAAGGTGCCCCGGTGGGAGAAATACTGGAACATCCCCTATTCCATCGTCGGGTCGTTCCAGACCCCCGAAGACCAGGCGAAGATTCCCTTCTCCGGCCCGATGGACGCGGGCGGCGACGCGGAAACGCAATACATGCTGATCCAGTTGTCGCGCCAGTTCGGCCCGGTCTTCGTGACGCGCGGCAAGCTGCCCGCCTTTCCCGATACCTATGCCGGGGCCGCCGGGCGGGGCCTTGCGGTCATGCCAAAGGCGCAGACGCAGTACTTCTCGATCGTCAGTTGTGAGGCCGCGCCGTCGGGGCAGATCGTGGACGGGCTGATCGACATGCAGATCCCGGTCGACAAGGACGGCAACTACACCATCGTCTACAGCCGTGCCGAAGACCGCCCGGCCAATGCGACCGCCGGGAACGGCGTTGCCTGGATCGAGTGGAGCCCACGCGGCGAAGGGATCGACGGCCCCGGCAACCGCACCGATTTCGGGATGCTGATGATGCGGATCATGGCACCAAGCGACGACTGGGCCGAAAGCCCCGCCAACGTGACCAGGCCCGGCGACGAGGAAAAGGTCATGGGCGCCTACTACCCCAGGGGCGAATACATGACCAAGGCGGCCTTCGAGGCGCTCGGGGATCGTCCGTGACCGGGGCGCACGGGACGCCATGATGACGATGCCCGGGTGCCCTGCGGCCCCGGGTGCGCAAGCCAGCTTCCAGAAACCGGGCCGACAGCCCGGATTGGCCAAGAACAAGGATACCCAACCATGAGAGCTTTCTCGCTTCTTCCCATCGCGGCGCTGTCCGTCATGGTGGCGGCCGGCCCCGGTCTGGCCGACACCCTGCCAGGCATCAAGGCCGCGAACGGCCCGATCCCGGGCGACGTGACGCTCTATGCCAAGGAATGGGCCTGCCAGCAGGCCATTCCGACGCCCGGCTACTTCTCGTCGCTGAACGGGGCCGAAATCTCGGATGCACAGCGCAGCGGCACCTTCCCCTGCGCCACGTTCACGGGGTCGTTCGACGGACCCAACACGGTCTTCGCCTTCCGCAGCATCGACGACTACCCGGGCATTTCCTATATCAACAACCGCCGTCCGGGAGAGTTGTACATCGTCGGCGGCGAATACCCGACCAAGGCCGACCCGAACATGGTCGGCCCCTATATCGCCAAGGCCGATGCCACCACCGGCAAGCAGGTCTGGCGCACCTACCTCGACAACCTCAATGTCTCCGGCCACTGGATCGGCAATGCGAACCTCAACATCCTGCCCGACGGCAACATCGCCTTCGCCTGGTCGAACTTCATCGCCCTGGTGGACGGCAACACCGGCGAAATCCTGAAGGTCAATGCGCTGCCCGGCGGCGAGGCGCCGAGCGAGGATGTGAACTTCAAGCACCTGACGATTGCGCCGGACGGCACGCTGATCCTGAAAAGCCAGACACGCCCGGTGGGCTGCACGCTGCAAGGCACGATGGCCATCATCGAATGCTCGGCCAAGGGGATGAAGCTGCCGAACTCGGTGCTGGTCGCCGTGGATCCCAAGACGCTCGACGTGCTCGACATGTACCAGCTTCCGCAGACCGCCGCGTCGCCGCACATCATCGCGCCCTATGGCGACAAGATCGCGATCTATGTCCCGATGTTCGACATTCTCGGGCGCTACTTCTGGGACCCCGCCGCGAAGAAGATCACCGCCGATGACACATGGGTCGGGCATCCGCTGGTGAAAGGCCAGAAGGCACTGACAGCACCGACCGTGATCGGAGACTGGATCGCGGTGCAGACCAACGGACTGCTGTCGACTGACAAGGCCTCCAGCGTGGTTGTCTTTCACAAGGACGACGTGAGCAGGACCCATTCGATCTTTCCGATGGGCGAGCTTGGGCTTGCCGGCATGAGCTGGGCCCCGCCAAAGCCCGGTGCAGACCCGCAGAACAACATGCTCTATTCGGCCGACATGGGCATGAAGAAGGTCGCCGGGATCAGGATCGACCCGGCCACAGGCGACCTGTCGACTGCCTTTGTGCTGGACAACATCACCAGCACCTTTCAACCGGTGTTCGGCCCGGCAGACAAGCGGGTGCTGGTGCTGACCAATGCGAGGCTGCCGGTCGACATCGAACCGGTCCCTGTGGCCCTCAAGACTGCGGACTATTCCGAACAGGTGACCTGGCGCGATGCGGCAACCGGCAAGCTGCTGGCGGCATCCGACTTCTTCGAGCCGTTGACGCTCAACTCGCTGACCCCGCCCGGATTTGGTGGCCGGGTCTACTTCCCGACGGCAGAGGGCAGCGGGTTCTACATCCTGCAGCCGATGCCTGCAGCCCCGGCAAGATAGCCGTCGCCGCACCCGGCCTTGTTGCCTTTGCACCACGCCTGCGCGTTGCATTGCAGGCGCGATCCGGGGTTGTGCAGACAGTCGTGGGGAATGCCGCCGGCGGCACGGTCGTCATCGAGGCCCTGCCGCCGCTGCCGGGCCGATGGGCGAGCATCTGTTTCTGCTGGCTGACACACGGGCGCTGCCGCGCCATGACCAGTCTGCAGCGGCGTCCAAGGTTCGGGCCGACCGGGACGGTGACCGCAGTGCAAGGTCGCAACCCCTTGCAGCACGGTAAGGTTTCGATCTGGCTGCGGACCGGCAACCGCGCAATCGACGACCCTTCGCGTCTTGCGCCAGCCATCACCGCCCCGGGCGCGCCAGCGAACACGCGCGGCGCATCCAGAACCGCCAAGGCGGCCCTTCAACGCCGCCGGACCGTTGGCGACCGAACCCGCAGCACGGGGCCGCAAGATGACTGCCCTTGCGTATCTCCCCTGGCTCGCGCTAGAGAGTCCGCCGACGGAGAGGTGGCCGAGTGGTCGAAGGCGCACGCCTGGAAAGTGTGTAGGCGGGGAACCGTCTCAAGGGTTCGAATCCCTTTCTCTCCGCCACACATCATTGAAAAAAAAGGTGAGAGCGGCTTCCTTACCCGCCTACCGACCCACCTAAGCGTTTGCGCTTGCTTGGAGGGCCGGATTTCCTGCGTTCCGGACGTGGAAGCCATCGGCAACGAAACGAGGCCCCCGAAGGGGCCTCTGGGCTTTCGACGGGTGGGCTTGACTGTCAGACGCAGTGCGGCCCGACCTCGCGCGTGCTCCTTGAGGCCAGTAGGGCGCGGTCGATACTGTCGGCCAGACGGTGGGCCCGCTCCCGCGCAGCGTCCGTCACGGCGGCTGCGGCATTTGACGCGAAGGGCGACGTGCTCCCGCACCGAAGAAGGTCGATGGCGTCGATCAAGCCTGCCAGTAGGACGGCATCGCCCCAGCAGTCATCGAGCGTGCGGGGTTCGGCCTGAGGGTTCGTGTCAGTCATCGCGCTGTCTCCTTTGTGTTGCGATGTGAGCAGCGAAGCACGGGCCAAGCCCTGTGTCTGTGTTGCATTTAATCTGTTACAGTCACCAAAACCCCGCCAGGCACACCAGATGAACCACGGCCCCAAGTGATCGTGTCCCACCGCGTGGTGTAGCTGGCCATGAAGATAGCCGCCATTTCGGGCGCGGGCCTGCTTGATCAGCGTGCCACGACGGGCAGGCTGATCATGGGATCATCGCTCAAGGGGGCCATGGTT
>JAAFHX010000107.1 GCA_013297695.1 Rhodobacterales bacterium
TTGGCGAGGACCTGATGAGCCGGGTCAGCTATGCGATGATGAATCCCGGTGGCGATGTGGAAATGACGCGTGCGGTGCGCGAATCGCTCGACACGCTGATCGGCAGCATCGCGGCCGAGGCGGGCATCGAGACGCAGGCGATCTACGAGATCGTCTTTGTCTGCAACCCGGTCATGCACCACCTTCTTCTGGGCATCGACCCGGTGGAACTGGGGCAGGCCCCCTTTGCCCTGGCCACCAGCGGCAGCCTGAGCCTTGATGCGCGCGATCTTGATCTGGCTCGGGTCAACAGGGCGGCGCGGGTCTACATCCTGCCTTGCATCGCGGGCCATGTGGGGGCGGACTGTGCCGCCGTCGCCCTGTCCGAGGAACCCGACAAGTCGAAAGACATGGTTCTGATCGTCGATGTCGGCACAAACGCCGAGATATTGCTGGGCAACGAGACGCGGGTGCTGGCCTGTTCCTCGCCCACCGGCCCTGCCTTCGAGGGCGCGCAGATATCGTCCGGCCAGCGCGCCGCACCCGGGGCCATCGAGCGCGTGGAGATCGACCCGGCGACCAAGGAGCCGCGCTTTCGCGTCATCGGGTCCGACCTGTGGTCCGATGATCCGGGCTTCACGGAGGCCACGGCGTCCAGCGGCATAACCGGCATCTGCGGGTCCGGCATCATCGAGGCGGTGGCCGAGATGCGGATGGCGGGGCTGGTGGACCCGTCGGGCCTGATCGGTTCGGCAGAACAGACCGGCAGCGGCCGGATGATCGCCGAGGGGCGCACCCACAGCTATCTGCTGCATGATGGCAGCGCCGAGGGCGGCCCGCGCATTCTGGTCACCCAGGGCGATATCCGTGCGATCCAGCTTGCGAAATCGGCGCTTTATGCCGGGGCGCGCCTGCTGATGGACGAAATGGGGGTGGACGGCGTGGACCGCGTGGTTCTGGCCGGGGCCTTTGGGGCGCATATCAGTCCCCGGCACGCGATGGTGCTGGGGATGATCCCCGACGCGCCGCTGGACCATGTGACCAGCGCCGGCAATGCGGCCGGAACCGGCGCGCGCATCGCGCTGTGCAACAGGGGCGCGCGCACGGCCATCGAGGCCACCGTGCAGCGCATCCACAAGGTCGAGACCGCCATCGAGCCGCGCTTTCAGGAACATTTCGTGGCCGCCAACGCGATCCCGCATGCCACGGCCCCCTTCCCCGAACTGAACCGGATCGTCACCCTGCCCGACGTCAGCTTCAACAGCGGCGGCAGCGGCGAGGGCGGGCGGCGGCGGCGGCGCTGACGCGCAAGGCTTGCCGCACGCACGAAGCCTGCTAGGGTGCCGCCCGGCGCAACAGGTGGGGGGCCGAATGTCAGGCGACCCGGTGGCAGACTTGCTCTTGCGCGTGGCGACGGGCGACCGTGCCGCCTTTCGGGACATCTATGCGGCCACCTCGGCGAAACTTTTCGGCGTGACCCTGCGTATCCTTGGCACACGGGTCGAGGCGGAAGATGCGCTGCAAGAGGTCTATACGCGGGTCTGGCTGCATGCCAGACGGTTCGATCCTGAAAAGGGTGCCGGGATGACATGGCTGATCGCCATCGCGCGCAACCACGCCATCGACCGCATTCGCGCCCGCACCGATGCGTCGCGTGCCGATGACGACGCGCTGGACACGGTCGCCGACGACCGTCCCGGCGTGCTGGAGCGTCTGGTGGCTGCGGGCGATGCCCGCCGCATCGCCGACTGCTTCGCCAGGCTGGAACCCGACCGATCAGCCGCCGTGCAAAGCGCCTACCTGCGCGGGCTGTCCTATCAGGCGCTGGCAGACCGGCATGGGGTGCCGTTGAACACCATGCGCACCTGGCTGAGGCGCAGCCTGCTGAAGCTGAAGGAGTGCATGGAGCAATGAGCCCTCTGCTATCCCCGGATGATGATGCGCTGGCGGGCGAATATGTGCTGGGCGTGCTGCCGCTGGCAGACCGCATCCGGGCCGAACGGCGGATCACGGCGGACCCGGCCTTTGCCGCTGCCGTGGCTGGTTGGGAAAACCGGCTGTCGCCGCTGAACGCAGACTATCCCGACGTGCCCGCCCCCGACCTTCTGCCTGTGATCGAGGCGCGGTTGTTTCCAACCCCGCCCCCGGCGCGGCGGCGCTGGTTCGCGCCCCTTGCGGGCGCGCTGACGGCGGCGGCCCTGGCGCTGGCGGTGCTGGCCCTGCTGCCGGTGCCGCCCGCGCCTGCGCCCGCGCTGATCGCCTCGCTCGCCTCGGCGGGGCAGACGCTGACCTTTGCCGCGCGGGTCGATCCCGATGCGGGCACCCTGACCCTGACGCGCACCGGCGGTGACGGCCCCGGCGCCGGTCAGGACTATCAGTTGTGGGTGATCGGGACCGAGGGCGTGCCCGCCCCCCTGGGACTGATCCGGCAGGCGCAGGATACGCGCCCCGCGCCGGGTCTGGCCGCCGGTCAGGTGCTGGCGGTCAGCCTGGAGCCGCTTGGCGGGTCACCCACGGGCCTACCCACCGGGCCGGTTCTGGTGACCGGGGTCATCACCGAGGGGTAACATGGCCGTGATCGGCGGGGCGGCCTGAAACTTTGCCCCGAAAGCCTCCGTAGCTGTGGATGTGAGGGCGCAAGGCCCGCCACGACACAATGATGGAGACTGACATGACCCCGATGATCCGCACCCTGGCCGCAGCCACGGCCCTTGGCCTGTTTGCCGGTTCCGCCTTGGCCGCCAACCCGATGGTGGGCGGTGCCGAAATGTTCGCGACGAAGAACATCGTCGAAAACGCCATGAACTCGGCCGACCACACCACCCTTGTTGCCGCCGTCCAGGCCGCCGGTCTGGTCGAGACGCTGCAGGGACCCGGCCCGTTCACCGTCTTTGCGCCCACGAACGAGGCCTTCGCCAAGCTGCCTGCTGGCACTGTCGAAACCCTGCTGAAGCCCGAAAACAAGGAGATGCTGACCAAGATCCTGACCTGTCACGTCGTGGCGGCCGATGCGATGTCGGACGCGATCATGACGATGATCGCCGATGACGGCGGCAAGCATACGGTCAAGACCGTGGGCGGCTGCGAATTCACCGCGATGACAAAGGACGGGATGATCCAGATCGAGGATGGCCAGGGCAACATCGCCACTGTCACCATTGCCGACGTCCAGCAGTCCAACGGTGTGATCCATGTCATCGACACGGTTCTGATGCCCGCCATGTAAGGGCGACCCTGTGCTGCCCCGGCCCCCTTGTCCCCCCCGGGGCGGGGCAGCCGAACGGGGGGCAGTCGGTTCGCCCCCTGTTCTGCCGGTCCGGAAAGGCTTCTGGCCCCGGACCGGCACCTTCGTGCTTGCCCCCGGCGCGCGAAAGCCTCACCACTGCGTGTCAGGGGTGCCGCCCCGCCCCGAAACGGGCAGGGATGGCCCTGCATCAGCGAAGGAGAACGCCGTGGCCAAGGGACAGATGCGCAGCAACAAGGAAGTGAAGAAGCCGAAGAAGGTCAAGACCGAGGCCCCGGCCCAGCCTGCCTTTGCCAAGGGGCAGACCGAAGGGTCGCTCGGCGCAAAGAAGAAATAGCTGCGGATCACTCTGTGTTGCGGCCAGGTTCGCCTGCACCGGATGACCACCCGGGGACCGGAAACACCCCCGGTTCCGCAAAGGGTGATTGCCGTCTGCGGGCGGGAACATGCTGACGATCCTTCTGCACCTTCTGATCCAGTTCGGACTGATCCTTCGGGCCCTGCTGCGGCCGCACCGGGAACCGGCGGCGCGGATCGCCTGGATCGTGGTGATCCTTGCGGTTCCGGTTCTGGGGATCATCGCCTATGCCCTGCTGGGCGAGACCAATCTGGGGCGGGCGCGGGTCGAGCGGCTGAACAAGGTGATGGCCGACCTGCCCAAGGCCGCCGATATCCCCGGCATGGACGCCGCCACAACCGCCGCCCGCCTGCAGGAACGACATGAATCGCTGTTCCGCGTCGGCCAGTCGATCTCGGGCTTTGCGGCGGTGGCGGGCAACCGGGCCTCGTTGATGGCCGATCCGGATGCTGCGATTGCTGCGATGGTGGCCGATATCGACGCGGCGCGTGACCATGTGCACCTGATGTTCTATATCTGGCTGCCCGACGGCAACGGCACCCGCATGGCAGAGGCGCTGATCCGGGCTGCGGCGCGCGGGGTGACCTGCCGGGCGATGGTGGATGATCTGGGCTCGCGCGCGCTGGTGAAATCCGACCTCTGGGCGCAGATGCGGGCGGGCGGCGTGCGGCTTGCCCGTGCGCTGTCGGTCGGCAACCCGCTGTGGCGCGCGCTGACCGGGCGGATCGACCTGCGCAACCACCGCAAGATTCTGGTGATCGACAATGCCATCACCTATTGCGGCAGCCAGAACTGCGCCGATCCGGCCTTTCTGCCCAAGGCGCGCTTTGCCCCCTGGGTGGATGCGGTGATGCGGTTCACCGGGCCGGTCGTTCGGCAGAACCAGCTTCTGTTCGCCGCCGACTGGATGGCCGAGACCGCAGAGAACCTGCACGACCTGCTGACCGCCCCCCTGCCGCCCCGGGAGGCAGGCTTTGTCGCGCAGGTCATCGCCTCGGGGCCGGTGACGCGCCCCACGGCGGCACCCGAGATGTTCGAAAGCCTTCTGTACAATGCCCGCCGCGACCTGATCGTGACGACCCCCTACTATGTTCCGGTGGAATCGATCCAGGCCGCGTTGCGGGCCGCAGCGAACCGGGGCGTCGAGACGACGCTGATCCTGCCCGCGCGCAACGACGATTTCGCCGTGGGGGCGGCCAGCCGCAGCTATTACGGCGACCTGACCGAGGCGGGGGTGCGCATCTACGAATATCAGCCCGGCCTTCTGCACACCAAATCGGTCACCGTCGATGGCGAGATCACGCTGATCGGATCGGCCAACATGGATTGCCGCAGCTTTGCGCTGAACTTCGAGAACAACATCCTGCTCTGCGACCCCGACGTCACCGCCGCCATGCGGGCGCGGCAGATGGAATACCTTGCCGACAGCCGCCCCGTCACCGCCGCCGAGGTCGCCGCCTGGGGCTGGCAAAAACGGCTGTGGAACAACGCGCTGGCGCTGGTGGGGCCGGTCCTGTGACCCTGCCCGAGGGTCTGCGCGTCGCCTCGTGGAACATCCACAAGGGCGTGGGCGGCGACCGCCGCCGCGATCTGATGCGGACTGCGTCCGTCATCGCCGAAATGGCCCCCGACATCCTGGCCCTGCAAGAGGTCGATACGCGGTTCGGAACCCGCACCGGGCTTCTGGACCTGACGGCGCTGCACCGCGACACCGGGCTTCGGGCCGTACCGGTACCGGGGGCCGGGCCCGCGCATGGCTGGCACGGCAACCTGATCCTGGCGCGCGGGGCCGAGGTCGAGGCTGTTCATCCGGTCGATCTGCCGGGGCTGGAGCCGCGCGGCGCGCTGGTGGCCGATCTGCGGGTTTCGGGTCGCCCGCTGCGGGTGATCGCCACGCATCTGGGGCTTCTGGCAGCCTCGCGCGTGGCGCAGACCCGGGTTCTGCTGGACCGGATCGACCGGCTGGACCGGCGGCCCGCGCTGCTGATGGGTGACCTGAACGAATGGCGGCCTGCAGGTGGCGCGGCCCTTGCCCCGTTGCGTCGCCGGTTCCGTCCGGCTGATCCGCTGCGCAGCTTTCCGGCGCGCCATCCGCTGCTGCCGCTGGACCGGATCATGACCTGCGACCAGCATGATCTGATCGGGCTTGCGGTCCATGATACCGCCGCATCCCGCATAGCCTCGGATCACCTGCCGCTTGCCGCCTGGCTGCGGCCCCGCGACGCAGCCGGATGATCCGGTCCCTTGTGACGGGAAATCTTGGGACTTTCCTTTCTGCAAGGCTCCCCGTACCTTGGCCCCTGCGACAGTTGGTCAGTGGTTGAAGGGGGTATCCGGGGCGTGCGTGACAATGAAGATGGTCGGCCCGCGTCGTCCCCCCGCCCGAAGCGCCGACAGGCCCCGCAGCTTGCGCAAGACCCGCACCGCCAGCGTGACAGCCCCGACAAGGCGCTTGAAATGGCGATCGGGCAGGAAGTCAGGGCGATCCGCCAGACCCTTGGCCTGACCGTCGCCGACTTGTCCGCCGCCTCGGGCATCTCGGTCGGAATGCTGTCCAAGATCGAGAACGGTGTCACCTCGCCGTCGCTGACCACCCTGCGGGCGCTTGGCGCGGCCTTGTCCACCCCGGTGACCACGTTCTTCCGCCGGTTCGAGGATGGCCGCGAAGCCCGGCATCTTGGCGCGGGCGACGAGATCACCGTTGACCGCCGCAGCACCCGGGCCGGGCCTCAGTACCGGCTGCTGGGGCATGTCGCGTTCACCGGCGCGGGCGTTGTGGTCGAACCCTATCTCATCTCCCTGACCACCGAAACCGATGTGTTCCCGACGTTTCAGCATGCGGGAACCGAGCTTCTGTTCATGCTGGAAGGTGAAGTGACCTTTCGCCACGGCGACAGGCTGTTTCACCTGCAACCCGGCGACAGCCTGCTGTTCGATGCCGATGCCCGGCATGGCCCGGAAAAGCTGATCATCCTGCCCGTGCGGTTGCTGGCGGTCATCACCTATCTGCAGGGCTGAGTCGGGCAACGGCGGCCCCGGTCACGGCGTTTCGCGACGGCGGGTCAGTCGCACAGCGTCAGCCCGACCAGATCGTTCAGGTCGGCCGGTGAAATCGGCGCCGCTCCCATCGCGCCCGGCGGGCACAGAAAGCGCAGGACCGCGGCGGCAACCTCGGCCGATGTTGCCGGTTCCCGCCCGTGTGCCGCCAGATCTCCGGCCAGCGTTTCCACGTCAGCGGGCACGAAACACTCCGTCACGGGCATTTCCTGTGCCGTGACCCGGACCAGCACGATCCGCGTGCTGCAAATCTGGGTTTCCGCCCCATGCAGCGTCGTGCCCTGCATCCGCCCGGCAAGCACGTTCACCGGCCGTCCGGGCACCAGCAGCGACAGGGCAAGATGTTCCTCGACTGCCCCCTCCAGCGCCACCGACAGCACCCGCCCCGAACGCCGCGCAGGCCCGCGGCTGCTCCACGACCCGCTTGGCAGGTTTTCGCGATACTGTGCCAGAAAGCCGCCGCGCGTTCCGGGCTGAAGGTCCATCGCCCCCCGGATCAGCCGCCCCGCATGAAACGGCGACCAGGCATGCGAATAGCACAGGAACGACCCGGTCAGACCATCATCGGACAACTGGCGCACCAGAACCTCGCCCAGAAACCGGTCCGACAGGGCCTGCATCTCGATCCGGTCCACCGAAAACAGCGCAGAAACCTCTTCGGCGAAGGCATCGACCGAACTTGCCGCCAGCCAGCTTCCGGACCGCGAGGTGCCAAGCACCGCTGCCCAGTCTTCATAGACGCTGGACGAGCGCGGAAGCGCCTTGCCCTGCAGCCATTTGAAACTGCGTTCCAGATCGAATTCGGTGTTCGGATTGGCGGCGCGGAACCGTGCGCAAAGCTCTTTCCGGGTGGCACAGCGCAAGACGCCGGCTGTCAGACCAAGTTTTCGCGCGAACGTTGCCTGCATTCCTGACCGACCCCCTCGCCACCTTACTGCAGCGCCTGTTTCCCCCAAACCCCGTTAACGAACGAAAAACATATGCAGATGGAATTGGAATTCCAATGGTTCGTGCAGTCAGCGCGGAAAAAAACGCGTTTCTGAAAGGGCATGTTCCCTGCGAAACACCGCGCCTCACGTCATCGGGGTAAACCGGGTTCACAGGAACAAGACATCGCCAACAGGAGATCGACATGACCGCCACTCCCTCGATGAACACCAAGACCACCATGACCGGCACGATGCTTGCCGTCCTCGGGGTCGTCGCTCTGGCAGTTGTGCTGCAGGTCGCCGCGTCCTCCGGGTTGGGCGCAGGCTGGCGCAGCACGAATGCCGCCGCGGTTCCGCAGACGACGTTCAGCGAGGCCCGGGGCAGCAATGCGCAGGCTGCGGCGGCTGAGGCCGGCGACATCAGCCTGGCACGCGGCCGCAACTGATCCCGCACCTCTGACGGCGGGCTTTCGCGGATCAGCGCCGCGCCAGCCCGCCCAGGCCCGCCATCCCGACAGCCGCCAGGATGATCGCGCCGACGAGGATTTCGCGCACATAGCTGTCCACCGACATCTGGGTCAGCCCGTTGTCCAGAACGGCCAGGATCAGCACGCCGACCAAGGTCGCCAGAACGCGCGGCGCGCCCTCTTCGTTCATCGTCATGCCCAGGAACACGGCGGCAATGGCATCCAGCATCAGACCGTTGCCCTGCGTCGGGTTGGCCGAGGCCACGCGCGCGGCATACATCAGCCCCGCTGCCGCCGCGCCAAGGCCGGTCAGCGCGAAGGCCTGGATGCGCAGCCGGATGACCCGGACCCCGGCAAGGCGGGCCGCCTCGGCATTGCCGCCGATGGCATAAAGCCTGCGTCCCCAGGTCGTCTGTTCCAGCAGGACCCAGACCAGCGCCAGCACCGCCAGCGCGACCGCCGTCAGCGCGGGAAGGCCAAGACCCGGCACCGTCCCCTTGGCAAAACCGCTGAACGCCTCGGGAATGTCGCGGCCAAAGATGGTGCGCCCGTCGCTGACCAGAGAGGCCGCGCCGCCGAACATGGTCAGCGTGCCAAGCGTGGCGACAAAGGGCAGGATGCCCACCACCGCCACCAGCACCCCGTTCAGGATGCCGCCGATCACCCCGACCGCAAGCGCCGCCGCCAGCGCCAGCGGCACCGGCCAGCCGTGCACGAACAGCACTGCCGCCACCACGCCCGACAGGCTGGCCATCGCCCCCACGCTCAGGTCGAAATCGCCCATCACCATGACCACCGTCATGGCAAAGGCAACCACGGCCAGCATGCTGACCTGCTGGCCGATGTTGCCCAGATTGCGCAGCGTCAGGAAGGTTTCGGGCAGCATGACGGAAAAGAACAGGACGATGGCCGCAAGACCCGCCAGCGTGCCATAGCGGCGCAGCCAGATCATGCCGCACCCGCCCGGCCCGCCATGCCATAGATCAGCGCAAGCAGCCCTGCCGCATCAAGACCCAAGGCCGGGACCAGTCCCACCTGACTGCCATCCCGCAGGATCAGGATGCGGTCCGACAGCGCCAGAAGTTCGGCAAGGTCGGTCGAGGTCAGCAACACCGCGCCCCCCGCCGCAACCCGGGCACGGATCGCCGCATGGATATCCGCCCGCGCGCCGACATCGACGCCGCGCGTCGGATCGTCCAGCAGCAGCAGGCGCGGATCGCCGGCCATGGCGCGGGCGAACAGCACCTTCTGCTGGTTGCCGCCCGACAGGCTTCCCACCGGCTGGTCCAACCTGCGGAACTTCAGCCGCAGCGCCCCGGCCAGCCGCGCGGCCATCCGTACCTCGGCGCGCGGGCGGGCCAGACCGGGCGGGCCGGCCAGGGCGGCCAGATGCGGCAGGACGGTGTTTGCGGTGATCGACCGGCCCGGCATCACCCCCTCGCGCCGCCGTTCGCGCGGAACAAAGGCGATGCCGCGTGCCCAGGCCTGCGCCGGGCTGCGCGGGCGTGCGCCGCTGGCCAGCCGCAGGCTTCCCGCCCGCAGCCTTCCTTCGCCCAAGAACAGCCGCAACAGTGCCGACTGCCCTGCATTCTCCAGCCCCGCCACCCCCAGAACCTCACCCGCATGCAGGGTGAACGACAGATCGCGCAGCGTGTCGGTTGCCAGCCCCTCGGCCTGCGCAAGTACGGCACCCGGGGCAGCGGCGGTACGCGCCGGAGCCGCCATCTCGGCCCGCCCCGTCATCGCCGCGATCAGGCCGGCACGGTCGAAGCCGCCGCGCGGTGCGGTCATCGCCAGCCGCCCGTCACGCAGCACGGTCACCCGGTCGGACAGCGCCATCACCTCGTCCATCCGGTGCGACACATAAAGGATCGCCGCACCGTCGCGCCGCAGCCCGTCGATCACGGCGAACAGCCTGGCCGATTCGGCATGGGTCAGCGCGGCGGTCGGTTCATCCAGCACGAAGGCGCGGGCGGGCGTGTCCGCCTCGGCCAGAAGCGCGGCCAGCCGGATCATCATCCGGTCGCCCATGCCAAGCCGCCCCGCAGGCGTCGCCGGATCGATCCCGCTGACGCCGAACCGCGCCAGCGCCGCCGCCGCCTGCGCGTTCAGGCGCGGCCAGTCCACCGCAAAGCCCAGACGGCGCGGGGCAGGTCGGCCAAGGTGGATGTTCTCGGCCACCGACAGATGCGGCACGATGTTCAGTTCCTGATGCACAAAGCGCAGCCCGATCGCCGCCGCGTCGGCGGGCGAGGACAAGGGCACCGCCCTGCCCTGCAGCCGCACCCTGATCCGGTCTGCCGGGGTCACGCCCGCCAGAACCCGGATCAGGGTGCTTTTCCCCGCCCCGTTCTCGCCCATCAGCGCATGCACCTCGCCGGGCCACAGATCGAGGCCGACATCGTCCAGCGCCACAGCCCCGCCATAGGTCTTTGACAGACCCGACAGCGCAATCAGGGGCGAGGCCGGGGCGGAGCCGGTCGGCCCCGCCGTGGTTGCCGTCATTCGGCCACGTTCGCGGCGGTGATGAGCTTGGTGGGCACATAGATCATCGGCTCGCGGATCGTCTCGCCGCCGACCACCCGGGCCACCGCATCGGCGGTCGCGGCCCCGATCCCGGCAAAGTCCTGCGCCATCGACGCCTCGAAGTTGCCCTTGGCGGCAATCGCCTCGCGCGCCTGCGGGTTGGCGTCGATGCCGGTGATGACGATGCCCTCACCCTGCCGTCCCGCCGCCTCGATGGCCTGCAGGGCACCAAGCGCGGGCTGGTCCCAGGCGGCCCAGACGGCGGCAATGCTGCCCGGTTCGGGGTTGGCGGCCAGAATCGCCTCCATCTTGGCGCGGCTGTCGGCGATGCCGCCGTCCTGCACATCGGGGGTCACGCGGTCCAGCACCTTGATGTCGGGGTTGTTGGCAAAGATCGCGTCGGCGATCACGCCGCGCATCTGCACCGGCGGAAAGGCATCGAACACGAACATCACCACATTGCCGGTGCCACCGATCCGGTTGGCGACATAGGTCGCGGTTTCCGCCGCCATGGCATAGCCGTTCGAGGTGACGTTGGTCGCCAGAAGCGGGCTCATCCCCGCATCCATGCCGACCACCGGGATATTCGCGGCCTTTGCCGCCTCCAGCCCGGCCGTCACCTGCGCGGGATCGACGTTGATGACGATGGCGTTGACGCCCTGCGTCACGGCATCTTCCATCCGGGCGATGACGGCAGCGATATCGCCTGCGGTATCCACCACATTCACATCCCAGCCCTTGCCCTCGGCCGAGGCCTTGAAGCCGTCGAGGTAGAACTGCGTGCCGGGCTGCGCCAGATAGGGGGTGATCACGGTGACCTTGCCTTCGGCGAACGCCATGCCGGCAAGACCCATTGTCAGCACCAACGCACCGGCCATGCGCCGGACGGAATTCGCGATCATCCTGTCTCTCCCTTTTTCCGCGCGGGCGATCCGGTCGGCGCGGCTGTTTCCCTGCGCCACCTTAGCCCGGCGCGGCCCGAATGCCAGAGCCGACGGGTCACTGCCGGGTCCGCAGGTCCCGCAGCGCGGCATAGGCAGGCAGATAGCGCGCATAACGGTCGGAAAGGGCCGCATGGGCCTCGGGGGCGGGCAGGACCGGTGGATCATGCCGCACCACAAGGGCAAGCGCGCTGCCCATGTCGGGCACCAGCCCCGCCGCGACCAGCGCCATGGCCCCCACCCCCAGCAACCCGGGGTCGGGCACCGACAGCCGATGCAGCGGGCGACCCAGCACATCGGCACGGATTTGAGTCCAGACCGCAGACCGGAATCCGCCGCCGCCGCACAGCAGCACCTCGGCCCGCCGTGCCGCCGAAGCCTCCAGCGCCTCCAGCAGCAGGCGCGCGGAAAAGGCCACGCCTTCGAACACCGCGCGCGCCATCTCGGCCCGGCCGGTTCCCGACGAAAGCCCGATGAACGCCCCGCGCGCCGCAGCGTCCCACAGGGGGGCCCGTTCGCCCGCCAGATGCGGCAGGAACAGCGGCACCTCGGCCAGATCGGCGCGTGCGGCCTCTGCCGCCATCGCCTCGGGCGTCAGTCCGAAGGCATCGCAGAACCAGCCGACCGACGCCCCGCCCGATTGCGTCGGCCCCGCATGCAGGCGCAACCCGGCATGGCGCGGAAAGACCAGCACGCCCGGCACCGGAACCGCCCTGTCCGACACGATGCCCAGAACCTCGCTCGTCCCGCTCAGGTACAGCGCATCGCCCTCGGCCCGCATCCCCAGGCCCTGCATTCCGGCCAGCGCATCCATCGTGCCCACGGCCACCGGCACCTCGGGCAGGCCGGGGGCCAGCCGCAGGTGACCTGCGACCGATGTGGGCGCGGCCAGCGGCACCAGCCGTTCGGCAGCCCCCGGCACACGCGCCAGCAGGGTGGCGATATAGGACAGGTCCGCCCCGACAAGCCCGATGTTCGACAACGGATCGCTGACCCGCCGACCCGTCAGCGCGCGGATCAGCCAGTCCTTCGGCAGCATCACGGCATCGGTCCGCGCCCAAAGGTCGGGATGCGCCTCGGCCATCCAGGCCATGCGGGCCAGCGCGTGGCTGGCATCGACCGGCAGGGGCGCGCCCCACCAGTCCTGCCGCTCGTCCAGCGAAATCCCGGCGTCGATCCGCGCGGCGGCGGCGGCACAGCGCGTATCCTGCCACAGGATCGCGGGGGCCAGCGGCTGGCCCGCCGCATCGACGAACACATGGGTATTGACCTGCGAGGTCAGGCCAACCGCGCCGACCCGCGCCGCAAGCCCGGCCGCCTGGACGCGCGCAAGGATATCCTGCACCGTGGTCAGCCAGCCCGCCGCATCCTGCTCGGCGATCCCGCCCGGCCCGCGCGACACCGGGTTGCGCGCGGCATGGGAAAACAGCGGCTGCCCGCCACCGTCAAAGACCGCCGCCTTGATCGAGGTCGTGCCAAGGTCGATGGCCAGAACAAGCGGGCCGGTCATGCGCCCTGCCCGGCCTAGCCGCGCCGCAACGCGGCCTCGCGCGCTTCGCGGCGGCGGCGCGACACCTCGTACAGGATCGCGCACAGCAGAGTGAACCCGATCAGCAGCAAGGCCAGCGCGTTGATCGTGGGGGTGATCCCGGTGCGCACCTTGGAAAAGACATAGACCGTCAGCGTGTCATAGGTGCCGCGCGTGAACAGCGTGACGTTGAAGTTCTCGATCGACTGGAAGAACCCGATGGCCGCGCCAGCCCCGATGGCCGGGTACAGATGCGGCAGAAGGATGCGGCGCATCACCTGCGCATGGCTTGCGCCCAGATCCAGCGCCGCCTCTTCCAGCCCCCGGTCAAAGCTTTGCAGCCGCGCCAGCACCAGC
>JAAFHX010000108.1 GCA_013297695.1 Rhodobacterales bacterium
GCGGCGCTGGCCCCCACGGCATCGCGGAACGGCCCGTAGAACGCGATGGCGTACTTGGCGGCATAGGACAGGATCGCCACGTCCTTGAAACCCGCGCCTTCCAGCCCCGCGCGCATCGCGCCGATCCGGCCATCCATCATGTCCGACGGACCCAGGATGTCGGCCCCCGCCTCGGCCTGCGCGAGCGACATGCGCACCAGCGCCTCGACCGTCTCGTCGTTCAGGATCACGCCGTCGCGCACCAGACCATCATGCCCCTGCGCGTTGTAGGGGTCGAGCGCCACATCCGTCATCACGGCAATATCCGGCACCTCGGCCTTGATCGCACGGATCGCGCGGTTGGTCAGGTTTTCGGGGTTCCAGGCCTCGGCGCAGTCGTCGGTGCGCAGGGCGGGGTCGGTATAGGGAAAGAGGCAGATCGCCGGAATGCCCAGGTCCGCCGCCTCGGCCGCCGCGCGGACCACAAGGTCCAGCGACAGCCGCGAGACGCCGGGCATCGAGGTGACCGGCTCCCTGACCCCCGAGCCGTCGCGCAGGAACACCGGCCAGATCAGGTCCTTGACGGTCAGCGTGTTTTCCTGTGCCAGATCGCGCAGCGCGGCACTGCGGCGAAGGCGGCGAAAGCGCGCGGCGGGAAAGGCGGCTTGAACAGGACGCATGGGGCCTCCGGGGCTGATGTTTTTTGCTCGGTGGCATGGAAATGCCGCAGTCTCAAGAGTAGGAATGCGCGGCGGGACCGGGTCCTGCGTCGGACAACTGTTGCACAGGCGGCCAGACCTTGACGGGAACGCTTTTCGATCTGATCGATTTCCGATCCTTCCCGAGCATCTGGTACTGGATCGTTCTGGTGGCCGTCTGGTCGGGTGCGTCGCACCGGGTTCTGGGCGTGCCACAGGATGTGGTGGCGCAGGCGCGGCGGCAGGGCGGCCAGGCGGCAGCCGATCTGCAGGTGATGCTGCGCGTGGGCATCCGGCGGCGCGGATGGCTGCAGGCGCGGTTCGGCCATTGGGTGCTGGGCCTGGCCAGCTTTGCGATGACGGTTCTGGTGCTGCTTGGCTTTGTCTATCAGGTGCCGTTTGCACAGGCAGTCGTGCTGATCCTGGCCCCGCTTGGTCTGGTCTTTGTTCTGGGCCAACGGCTTGCGCGGCGTCTGGGCGACCTGCCGGATGGGGCGCCAGAGCTTTACAGCCTGCTGGCCAATCACCGCGCCACGGTGCAGGCCATCGGTGGCCTTTCGATCTTTGTCACGACGATGTGGGGCATGTGGCAGAACCTGACCCTGGGCATTCTGGGGCATTGACAGCGCGGATGGTGCGGTTACGTCAGGCGCCATGCAGCTTTCCCCCCGCATCCTGCTTGGTGGCGCGCCCGAAGGGTTCGACGCACGCCTTGTCGCCCGTGAACTGGCGCGCGGAGCGCCGGTCATCCATGTCGCACGGGACGACAAGCGGATGGAGGCGATGCGCGCGGCGCTGGCGTTTCTGGCACCCGAAACGGTTGTCCTGACCTTTCCCGCCTGGGATTGCCTGCCCTATGACCGCATTTCCCCGAACCCGGACATCGGGGCACAGCGCATGGCCACGCTGGCGGCGCTGGCACAGGGCCTGCCGGCCCCGTTCGTGCTGCTGACCACGGTCAACGCGGCCACGCAGCGCCTGCCCGCGCGCGAGGTCCTGCGGCAATCGGCCTTCAGCGCCCGCGTCGGCGCGCGGGTGGACG
Organism: Rhodobacterales bacterium; assembly: GCA_013297695.1. Taxonomy (GTDB): domain Bacteria; phylum Pseudomonadota; class Alphaproteobacteria; order Rhodobacterales; family Rhodobacteraceae; genus Aliitabrizicola. The sequence goes on from JAAFHX010000108.1 coordinate 1,720, forward strand.
AAGGCGCGCTGAAGACGTTCCTGTCGCGCATGGGATTCTCGCCAGTGGCGACGGTGACGGACCCCGGCGACTATGCCATTCGCGGCGGCATCGTGGACATCTTTCCGCCCGGACCAGGCGGCCCGGTGCGGCTGGATTTCTTCGGTGACGTGCTGGACGGCGCGCGCCGGTTCGATCCCGAGACACAGCGCACCATCGAGAAGCTGACCGCCATCGACCTGGCCCCGGTGTCCGAGGTGGTGTTGGATGAGGCCGCGATCACCCGGTTCCGGCAGAACTACCGCATCGAATTCGGCGCGGCCGGTGCCGACGACCCGCTGTACGAAGCGGTGACGGCGGGCCGCAAGCATCAGGGAATGGAGCATTGGCTGCCCTTTTTCCATGATCGGCTGGAAACGCTGTTCGACTATCTGCCCGACGCTGCGGTGATGCTGGATGATCAGGTGACGGCGTCGCGCCTGTCGCGGTGGGAAGGCATCGCCGACCAGTACGATGCCCGACGCGAGGCGATGACGGCGCGCGGCCGGATGGATACGGTTTACAAGCCCGTCTCTCCCGCCCTGCTGTATCTGGATGACAGCGCGTGGGAAGCGGCGCTGGCGGGGCATCGGGTGGTGCAGTTGTCGCCCCTGCCGCAATCGCCGGGTCCTGGCGTGCTGGATGCAGGCGGGCGGATCGGGCGCAGCTTTGCCCCAGAACGTCAGGTCGAAAGCGTCAGCCTGTTTGCCGCGCTGGCAGATCATCTGGCCATGCTGCGGCGGGATGCGCAGGTGGTGATTGCCTCGTGGTCGGAAGGCGCGCGCGAACGGCTGCAGGGTCTGATCGACGATCAGGGGGTGCGCGGTGCCGAAGGGGTCCGTGACGCGCGTGACATCCCCGAGGGCAAGGGCGGGCTGTTCCTGGCCGTCTGGGCGCTGGATCAGGGCTTTGTGGCACCCGGGCTGGCGGTGGTGTCGGAACAGGATGTGCTGGGCGACCGGCTGATCTCCAAGCCGCGCAAGCGCCGCAAGGCCGAAAACTTCGTGTCCGAGGTCAACACCCTGACACCCGGCGATCTGGTGGTGCATGTCGAACATGGGGTCGGCCGCTACAAGGGGCTGGAAACCATCGTGGCGCTTGGCGCGCCCCATGCCTGCCTGCTGCTGGAATATGCCGAGAATGCCCGGCTTTACCTGCCGGTCGAGAATATCGAACTGCTCAGCCGCTACGGGCATGACGAGGGGCTTCTCGACCGTCTGGGCGGCGGGGCGTGGCAGGCGAAAAAGGCGAAACTGAAGGAACGCATCCGCGAGATCGCCGACCGCCTGATGCGGGTGGCTGCCGAACGTGCGCTGCGGCATGCGCCCGTGCTGGATGCCCCCCATGCGATCTGGGAGGCCTTTGCCGCCCGGTTTCCCTATCAGGAAACCGATGACCAGCTGACGGCGATTTCCGACGTGATCGCCGATCTGGAAAAGGGCAGCCCGATGGACCGGCTGGTGTGCGGCGACGTGGGCTTTGGCAAGACCGAGGTCGCGATGCGCGCGGCCTTCGTGGCGGCGATGGCGGGCATGCAGGTGGCGGTGGTCTGCCCGACGACGCTGCTGGCGCGTCAGCACTATCGCAGCTTTGCCGAGCGGTTCCGGGGCTTTCCGGTGAACATCCGCCCGCTGTCGCGGTTCGTGCCTGCGCGCGAGGCGACCCTGACGCGCGACGGGATCGCGGACGGCACGGTGGATATCTGCGTCGGCACCCATGCGCTGCTGGCGAAAAGCATCCGGTTCAGGAACCTCGGCCTGCTGGTGATCGACGAGGAACAGCATTTCGGCGTGACCCACAAGGAACGGCTGAAGGAAATGCGGTCCGAGGTGCATGTGCTGACCCTGACCGCCACGCCCATTCCGCGCACGCTGCAACTGTCGCTGACCGGGGTGCGGGATCTCTCGATCATCGCCACGCCGCCGGTGGACCGGCTGGCAATACGAACATATGTTTCGGAATTCGACACCGTCACCATCCGCGAGGCGCTGCTGCGCGAACGGTTCCGGGGCGGGCAGAGCTTTTACGTCACCCCCCGCATCGCCGATCTGCCCGAGATCGAGGATTTCCTGCGCAGCCATGTGCCCGAGGTCAGCTATGTGATTGCCCACGGCCAGCTTGCCGCGGGCGATCTGGATGAGCGGATGAATGCCTTCTACGACGGCAAGTACGATGTGCTGCTGGCGACCTCCATCGTGGAATCGGGGCTGGATATCCCCACCGCCAACACGATGATCGTGCACCGGGCAGACATGTTCGGTCTGGGCCAGTTGTACCAGATCCGGGGCCGCGTGGGCCGGGCCAAGACCCGCGCCTACTGCTACCTGACCACGAAACCGCGCAGTCCGCTGACCCCGCAGGCAACGAAACGGCTGCGGCTACTGGGCAGTCTGGATTCACTGGGGGCGGGCTTCAACCTTGCCAGCCATGACCTTGACCTGCGCGGCGCGGGCAACCTTCTGGGCGAAGAACAGTCGGGCCATATCCGCGAGGTCGGCTATGAACTGTATCAGGCGATGCTGGAAGACACGATTGCCAGGATACGGTCGGGCGAGTTGTCGGGCCTGACCGCGACCGATGACCAGTGGTCGCCGCAGATCAACCTCGGCGTGCCGGTGCTGATCCCCGAAGACTATGTGACCGACCTGGACCTGCGCCTTGGCCTGTATCGCCGCCTGTCGGCGCTGACCACCAAGGTGGAACTTGAGGGCTTTGCCGCCGAACTGATCGACCGTTTCGGCCCGGTGCCGAAAGAGGTCAATACGCTGCTGCTGATCGTGCGGATCAAGGCGATGTGCAAGCGTGCGGGCATCGCGCGGCTGGACGGCGGCCCCAAGGGCGCGACGGTGCAGTTCCATGGCGACAAGTTCGCCAATCCGGCAGGTCTGGTGGATTTCATCAAGGCCGAAGGGGCGGGCGCGCGCATATCGGGCAACAAGATCGTGCTGCCCCGCGTCTGGACGACCGAGGCCGAGCGGATCAAGGGGGCCTTCGCCATCGCCCGCGACCTTGCCGAAAAGGCCGTCAAGCCAAGGGTTTGATCCCTGCTTCGCGACGCGGTGCCAGCCGCATAAGGCCGAAGCCCAGGGCTGACAGCAACGACACCGCGATCATCAGCGGCACCGGGGTGCCATCGAAGGCCAGCCCGATCGGCACCGCCAGCACGACAGCCGCGACGGTCGAGAACGCCCCCACCAGGGACGCCGCCATGCCCGCGATATGACCCACGGGTTCCAGCGCCAGCGCGTTCAGGTTGCCCATCGTCAGCCCGGTCATGAAGAACACGCCCGTCGTCCAGACCATATAGGCGGGGAAGGTCAGCGCCTCGGGCCAGAGGCCGAAGGCCATCATCACAGCCGAGCCTATCGACAGGATCACCTGCGCGCCAAGCGCCCGGGTGATGAGCCAGCGCATCCCCTTGCGCACCACAAGCCGCGCGTTGACGAAGTTCGCCGTGGTCGCCACCAGCGCGATGACCGCGAACCAGAACGGGAATGTGTCGGCCAGCCCGAAGGTCACGTCAAAGACCTGCTGGGTCGAGGACAGCGTACCGAACAGCCCGCCAAGGATCACCGCCTGTGTCAGGATCGACACCACGATGACCCGGTGCGACAGCGTCTCGCGCGCCGCCGAGGTCAGCCCCCGCAGGCTGAGCGGGCGACGACGGTCGGCTGTCAGCGTTTCGGGCTGCCGCAAACCAAGCCACAGGCAGGCGATGGCCGCAAAGATCACAAAGGCCAGAAACAGCGACCGCCACCCGAAGGCATGGATGATGACCGATCCCGCAGCGGGGGCAACGGCCGGCACCAGCATGAAGACCATCATGGCAAAGCTGACCACCCGCGCCATCTCGCGCCCCGAAAACATGTCGCGCACCATTGCGATGGACACGATCCGGGGGGCTGAAACGCCCAGGCCCTGCACCACCCGCGCGATCAGCAGCAGCTCCAGCGACGGGGCGGCCCAGGCGGCGGCGGCCCCTGCCGCATACAGGATCGCGCCACAGATGATGACCGGCTTGCGCCCGAAAGCATCCGACAGCGGCCCGGCAAAGAAGGTGCCCACCCCCATGCCCAGCACAAAGCTGGTGATGATGAGCTGCGCCGCGTTGACGTTGCCCGGCGTAAGCTCCTGCGCGATCTTGGGCAGGGCGGGCAGCATCGAGTCGATGGAAAAGGCGATGGTGGCAAACAGCATCGCGATCAGCGCGATGAACTCGGTCTGCGACAGGCGCGGCGCGGCACGCGGGGCTTCGGCCGCCGTCTCAAGGGTCATTGCAGGGTCTCTTTCCCGACGATCTCGTCGATGACCTGCTGCCACAGGGCAACAGGCTGCGCGCCTGACAAGGCGTACTGGTTTGCGATCAGGTAGGTCGGCACGGCCATCACGCCGCGCGAACGCGCGTGGGCGTCGCGCGCGATGATGGCGTCGCGGTCGGCATCCGAGACAAGAAGGCGCGCGGCAAGGTCGGGGTCGATCCCGGCATCGCCCGCAAGCCCGGCCAGTGTCGGGACATCGCCGATATCGCGGCCTTCGCGGAAATAGGCGCGGAACAGGCGCGACACCATCGCCCCCTGCCGCCCCTCCAGCCCCGCCCAATGGATCAGGCGGTGCGCGTTCAGCGTGTTGGGAATGCGCTTCATCGCCGCAAAGTCGATCCCCAGACCCGCCAGACGGGCCGCCTCCTGCACCCGGGCATAGATTTGTGCCGCCCGGTCCGGTCCGCCGAATTTTTCCGCCAGATAGGACACGCGGTCAGCGCCTTCGGCAGGCATGTCGGGGTTCAACTGGAACGGATGCCATTCAATCGTGAACGGATGTTCGGGTTTGCCCTCCAGCGCGCGGTCCATCAGTCCCTTGCCGATATAGCACCAGGGGCAGACAGGGTCGGAAAAGATGTCAAGCCGGACCATGCGCGCTTTCCCATTCCTGCCGCAGGACAGCGCGGCGCAGCTTGTTGTTGGCTCCGCGCGGCAGGGCTGGCAGCCGCACATAAAGCCGCGGCTGCTTGTAGCGTGCAAGCATTTCGGTGGCGTGACGCGCGAGCGCCGTCTGGTCCAACGGGGCGACCGAGGTGTAAAAGCAGGCGATCACCCGGGCATCCGCCCGCACCGCGACTTCTGCCGCCGCGCATTCGCTGATACCGGCGCAGCGCAGCATCGCCTCTTCAACTTCAACCGGCGATACCCGGTAGCCCCCGGCATTCATCATGTCATCGTCCCGTCCAAGATAGCGCACCGCACCATCCGGGTCCATGGTCACGGTATCGCCGGTCAGGAACCAGTCGCCCCGGAACCGTGCGGCCGTTTCTTCGGGGGCGTCGAAATAGCCCAGAAACAACCCCGGATCGCTGCGATGCACGGCAAGGACGCCGGGCGAGCCTGCCGGAACGGGCGCTCCACGCGGATCAAGGACAGCGACGCGGCGTCCGGGTTGGGCAAAGCCGGTGCTGCCCGGCGGGGCGGGACGATCCGGGCTGCCCGACAGGAAGGTGGAACATTCCGACAGGCCGAATGCCTCATGGATCGGCGTACCGGTGGCGGCACCCCAGGCCGCACGCACCGCCTGCGGCAGCGCCTCGCCCGCCGACAGCCCGTGGCGCAGGCGGGGCAGGGGCGGCACCGGTGCCCGCAGCATCTGGCGATAGACGCCGGGGGCTGCGGCAAAGATCGTGGCATCGTAGCGTTTCAGCAGCAGCGGCAGATGCGCGGGCTCCAGTCCCGGTGCCGGGATCAGCGCCGTCGCCCCCACGCTCCAGGGATCAAGCAGCCCGACGCCAAGCGTATAGGTCCAGTTGAACGCCCCCGGATGCAGCACCCGGTCTTGCGCTGTCAGACCCATCCAGCCCCGATGCATCATGCGCCGCGCCCACGCCGCCCGATGCGCATGCATCACCGCGCGGGGGGTGCCGGTGGTGCCCGAAGTGAAAACCATATAGGCCAGCCGATCCGGGTCGCCCATTGCCCAGGCGCAGGGGGCGAGCCCTTCCATCGCGGTCAGGTCCGATTCGGCCAGCACGGGGCAGGGGGCCGGATCGGGCAAGGCCATGCCATCGGACGCAATCACCAAGGCAGGCGCAATCGTTGCGCACAGGCGGGCAACTTCCGGCGGCGTCAACTGGGCCGAGGTCGGCACCGGAACCAACCCTGCGGCGATGCAGCCAAGGTAGGCCAGCGGAAAGGCCAGGCTGTTGCCCAGCCGCAGAAGAACCCGGTCGCCCGGCACAAGGCCAAGCGCCAGAAGCCCTGTTCCCACCCCGCGCACGGCGGCGGCAAGGCGGCCATGGCTCCAGCGTTGCGCGCCCGACAGCCCGACGATCTGAAGCGCGATCCGGTCGGCATGCCGTTCGGCCCCTGCCAGCACATGCGCGGCAAGGTTGAACGGGGTCGGACAGGGCGCGGGCGCACCGGACGAGGGCAATTCCTGCATGCCGCCGTGCTACGCCCCCCGGCCCGGCGTTGCAAGCCGCCGGTCTGTGCCGTAATGCACGGGGCCATGAGCGTTTCGGACCCCCCCAGCATCATCCGCATCGCCCGCGAAAGCGGTGCTGCGGCAGCGGCAGAGCCGCTGAACCTTGGCCTGCGCGTGCGCGAACTGCGCAAGGCGCGCGGCTGGACGCTGGATCAGGCGGCGGTGCAGGCCGGGCTGGCGCGGTCAACCCTGTCCAAGATCGAGAACGGGCAGATGTCGCCCACCTATGATGCGCTCAGGAAACTGGCGGTGGGTCTTGGCATCTCGGTCCCGCAACTGTTCACGCCGCCGTCGCGCGCGCAGGTGACGGGCCGCCGCGCGGTCACCAAGGCGGGCGAGGGGCAGCCGCAGGCGACCGCAACCTACGAGCATGAACTGCTGGTCACGGCCCTGACGGCCAAGCGGATGCTTCCCTACCGCGCCCGCATCCGCGCCCGTGCGCCCGAGGAATTCGATGGCTGGGTACGCCATGACGGCGAGGAATTCCTGCTTGTGCTGACCGGGGTGATCCGCCTGTATACCGAGTTCTATGAACCCGTGGACCTTCGGCGCGGCGACAGCGCCTATTACGATGCCACCATGGGCCACAACGTCATCAGCCTGTCGGACGAGGATGCCACGATCCTCTGGGTCACATCGCTCGGCTGACAATGCTGCGCGGGGGCGCTTGCCCGCTGCCGGGGCATAGCGCGCCGATCCGACGGCGCGCGCGGGCCTGCTTGGTGCCCGGAAATCGCAGCCGGTCCCGGACAGGGCGCAGTTGCGGCACGCCTGCTGTTTGGGGATGCCTGCGCGCAGGCCCTCCCGGCATTTGTGCGCGGGGTGGCTTCTGGTTGCCCCTCGCGCTGCGGCGGCCGTGTGCCGCCGCGCCTTGGATCAGGCCGCTTCGAAGCTGATCTTCTGCCGCAGGAACTGGGTCGCACGATCCGACACGGCGCGCGCGTCGCCGGTGGTCAGGAATTTCGACACCTGTCCCGGACCCCGGAATTCGGGCCGCCGCGTCAGGTAGTCGGCCAGCGACTCGGCGACAAGGTTGGCCTGCGAATACACCTTCACCCCGGGACCCAGGGCCTCGGCGAACACCTGTTCCATCAGCGGGTAATGGGTGCAGCCCAGCACGGCGGCCTGCGGGTGCGGCATGCGGCGCTTCAGCGCCTCGACATGGGACCGCACCAGCGCCTCGGCCAGCATCTCGTCGCCCGCCTCGATGGCATCGACCACACCGCCGCACGGCTGCGCCTCGACATCCACGCCGATGGCGCGGAAGGCGAGTTCGCGCTGGAAGGCGCGGCTGGACACCGTGGCAGGGGTGGCAAACAGCGCCACATGCTTGACCGCGACCTCGCGCGGGGGGGAATTGTCGCCCCACTGGCGTTCGGTCAGCGCCTCGATCAGGGGCACGAAGACGCCCAGCACGCGCTTGTCCTTCGGAACCCAGCTTTCCTGCATCCGCTTCAGCGCCGCCGCCGAGGCGGTGTTGCAGGCCAGGATCACCAGATCGCAGCCCTCGGTCCAAAGGCGTTCCACCCCGGCGCAGGTCAGATCGAAGATGTCATCCGCCGTCCGCACGCCATAGGGCGCATGCGCATTGTCGCCGTAATAGACGAACGGCACGTCGGGCAGACGCCGGGCCACCGCCTGATGGACCGTCAGCCCGCCCAGGCCCGAATCGAACACGCCAACCGCCATGCTGCCCCTGCCTTCACCGCACCTCAGAGGGCGCGGTACTTTTCCTCGAACTCGTAGCCGTGAGCATAGGACTTGAGCGGTTCGGGCGAAAGGTCATAGGTGGCGCGGCGCAGGTAGGCCATCATCGCCTTCGGATCAGGCTTCAGCGCCGCAAGTTCCGACGCGGGCAGCGGTTCGCCCACCACGATGCGCACCGGCTCGTCTATGCGCGACTTGAATTCCTTGATCAGCAGGCCAAGCCGCAGCGTCGAATGCAGGTGCGAGGCAAGCTGGAACATGCGCGAATTGTGCCCCTGAAAGAAGATCGGCACGACCGTGGCGTTCGACTTGGCAATCATCTTGGCCGTGAAGTTGCGCCACCCCGGGTCCATCGGGCGCGAAAACGGCTTGCGGGCGGTGGATACGGTGCCGCCGGGAAACACACCGATGGCCCCGCCCTGTCCCAGATAGTTCAGGCACGCTGCACGGGTCGCGATGTTCAGCTTTACCGCCTCTTTCGTCTCGTCGAACGAGATCGGCAGGACGACCTTGTTCAGCTCTTCGGCCCGGCGGAAGACCGAGTTTGCAAGGATGCGGAAATCGCCGCGCACCCGGTCCAGCAGATGGCCCATCATCAGCCCGTCAAGAATGCCGTACGGGTGGTTCGCGATCACCACCAGCGGGCCATTGGCCGGAATGTGGTTCAGGGACCCCCCGACAACCTCCAGCGACAGGCCATAGCGTTCGACAATCACATCCCAGAAACTGCGACCACCGGCGATTTCCTGCTCGTACCCCTCGGCCCGGCGGATCAGCGACAGCCGACCCGTCGCATTTTCCAGCACCCGGATCAGCGCGCGACCCGAGCGCGACCGGGCAGAGGGGGCATAGCTGATATCCCGTACGATGTGTCGCTGCGCCATCCCGACTGTCTCCTCCGTGCCTGCATCCGCTTACATGTAATCCGTGAGTCTTGCCACAAAAGATGACGTTCCCATGACAGCCGGCCGATCAACCACTGCCCGCAAAGATGGTGCGGGATGTCCGTGGTGCAAGCCTGCACCACAGGGCGCAGAGAATTTGCGCCGCAGCGCGCGGATTCGTTTGCAACCTGCGGGTGTCGCTCCTAAGTCCGGAAGGCCGGTCGGCGGTTCAAGCAGATGATGAGTGGCAGATGGACTGGGACAAGCTTCGCATCTTTCACGCCGTCGCGGACGCCGGCAGCCTGACCCATGCGGGTGAGGTGCTGCACCTGTCGCAATCGGCGGTTTCCCGGCAGATCCGGGCGCTGGAGGAAAGTCTGAACGCCACGCTGTTCCACCGCCATGCGCGGGGGCTGATCCTGACCGAACAGGGGGAACTGCTGTTCGACGCGACACAGGCCATGGTCAAGCGGCTGGACGCCGCCGCCGCCCGCATCCGCGACAGCGAGGACGAGGTTTTCGGCGAGTTGCGGGTGACCACGACGACAGGCTTCGGAACGCTGTGGCTCGCCCCGCGGCTGACGGCGTTGTACAAGAAGTACCCGTCGCTGAAGATCGACCTGATGCTGGAAGAACGCGTGCTCGACCTGCCGATGCGCGAGGCCGACGTGGCGATCCGGATGAAGGAGCCTAGCCAGGCCGATCTGATCCGCAAACGGCTGATGAACATCCGGATGCGGCTGTACGCGTCGCCCGATTACCTGCTGGCGGCAGGCACGCCGGAAAAGCCCGAAGACCTGAGCCAGCATCGCCTCATCAGCCAGCATGTCGGCACCCCGCAGGTGGCGGCGGGTGCCGTGCTTGTCCAGCAACTGATGAGCCATGACATTCCGTCAACGCTGACGGTCAACAACTATTTCGGCGTGCTGCAGGCGGTCCTGAACAACCTGGGGATCGGCGTGCTGCCCGATTATCTGACCGATGATTTCCCGAACCTGGTGCATGTGCTGCCTGCGGTCGAGTCCGGTGAAGTGCCCGTTTTCCTTGCCTACCCGGAAGAGCTGCGCCATTCAAAGCGCGTCGCGGCGTTCCGCGAGTTCGTCACGGAAGAGATATTCACCTATCGCAAACGCCAGCACGGCTGACCGCGGCGCGACGATGCTGTCCGGGCGGACGGCACGGCACCGACCTGACCCTGGCCCGCAACGTCCTTGCCCCCGAGGGGTTGAAGAAGGACGCCCCAGACCTTTTCAAGTCCGGTGCCGGACGTCAAGGCAGTGCCGATCCTGTGCTTTGGAGGTTGGCACCAAGGGTCGTATCGCCCGGGTGCCTGTTTTCATCGGCTCCGCCGGAAGCGGCCGTGGCCGGAAATCATGACCCGTGGATTTCATTCGAAAATCCGACGCGACTCCGGATCGTCACTCGGGATGCTGCACGTGTCCCAAGGACTGCCGTACATCGTGCGGCCGATCAAACCCCAAACAAGGGGTCGGCCAGGATGGCGGCCACGGCCGAGGATCATGCAAATGCACCCTCCCGGTTCCTGCCTTCGGAGAGGACGCGCAGGATCACGACGCGCGTGTCATCAACGGCAAAGGCAAAGGTGACGCCGCGTTCGAACCCGACGATCCGCAGCCCGGGACGGATGTCGTCGCGGCGATCGCCGCCGTCGGAAGCGTGGGTGAAACCGAGACAATACGCTTCAATCCGTTTGACCTAGGACAGGGCCCGGTCGGGCGACGCCTTTGCCGCGATCCAGTCACAGAGCGCGAACAGGTCGTCCCGCGCCTCGGGAGAAAACAGGACCCGGCGCGCCTTCACGAACCCGCCCGGAACTTTGCCTCATGATGCAGACGGATGTCGGCAAACACGGCATCCGCCGACTGCGCCCGCGCAGGCCCGCCCGCACACCCTCGCGGGCCGAGGCGAAGGTCCCGGATGTGACCATCTGGTCGATCTAGGCTCAGGACTCATTGATCATATCCAGAAGATGACGATTGCGGCGATTGCGATTGCGGACATGAAGGTGTGGGCGCAGCGGTCATAGCGGGTGTGGATGCGCCGCCAGTCCTTGAGTTTGCCGA
>JAAFHX010000109.1 GCA_013297695.1 Rhodobacterales bacterium
TGGCGTGGTGCTGATCGACACGGCCCCGGTGGCGGGGCTGGCGGTATCGGTGCTGGCCTATGCGCTGATCGGCATCGGGGTGGGGGCAGCGGGCACCTCGGTGCTGGCACTGCTGGCCACGATGACGGCCCCGCGCCGCAGGGCCGCGGCGGCAACGATCACCTGGCTGATGATGATCTTCGGCATCGCCGTCACGGCCGGCACGGTGGGCGCGCTGCTGGACCCCTATTCGCCGCTGCGTCTGATGCAGATCGTCGGCGGGTTGTCGGTGGCGGCCGTCCTGGTATCGGCGCTCGCGGTCGCGGGGCTGGAGCGGGGGGCGGCAGTGCAGGCCGCTGCCGCCGCGCCGCAGCCTCTGATGCAGGGGCTTGCCGAGGTCTGGGCAGAACCGAAGGCCCGCGTCTTCACCCAGTTCGTGTTCCTGTCGATGACCGCCTATTTCCTGCAGGAGTTGATCCTTGAACCCTATGCGGGCCTCGTGTTCGGGTTCACGCCGGGTCAGTCCACCTCACTGTCGGGCGCGCAGAACGGTGGCGTGTTCCTGGGGATGCTGGCGGTCGGCGTGGCGGCGACCGGGCTTGGCCTCGGTTCGCTGCGGGCCTGGGTCGTGGCGGGGTGTGTCGGTTCGGCCCTGTCGCTGGCAGGGATCGCCGCCATCGGGCCGATGGGCCTGCCGGTGCTTGTGCCGCTGGCCGTGCTGCTGGGCCTGTTCAACGGCATGTTCGCGGTTGCTGCCATCGGCGCGATGATGGCGCTGGCAGGCGAAGGGCGGCAGTCGCGCGAAGGCACGCGGATGGGCCTGTGGGGCGCGGCACAGGCCCTTGCGGCGGGCTTCGGTGGCCTGCTGGGTGCCGTGTCCGTCGATGCGCTGCGGCTGGTCCTTGCCCCCGAAATGGCTTTTGCCACGGTCTTCGCGGCCGAGGCGGCGCTGTTCCTGATTGCCGCCGCCCTTGCCCGCAGGGTCATCGACCCCGGGCGCGACCGGCTGTCCCCCATCCCCACCCTCATTCCGGGAGAATGACGATGATCTATGATGCAGTGGTGGTGGGCGGCGGCCCATCGGGGGCGACGGCGGCCGAGGATCTGGCCCGCGCGGGCCACCGCGTTGCCCTTTTGGACCGCGACGGGCGGATCAAGCCCTGCGGCGGGGCCATCCCGCCCCGCCTGATCGCCGATTTCAACATCCCCGATGACCTGATCGTGGCAAGGATCAACACCGCCCGCATGATCTCGCCCCGGGGCCGGTCGGTCGATATCCACATCGAGGGCGGCTATGTCGGCATGGTTGACCGCGAGCACTTCGACGAATATCTGCGCCGCCGTGCCGTATCGGCCGGGGCGGTGCGCGTCACCGGCACCTTCACCGGGATCGAGCGCAACGCCGCCGGAACCGTCGTCGTCTATCGCGACAAGGCCAGCGGAGAGGCGCAGCGGCTGGCCTGCCGCGTGGTCATCGGGGCCGACGGGGCGCGGTCCGCCGTGGCGCGGGCCGAGGTGCCGGGCGGCGACAAGATTCCCTATGTGATCGCCTATCACGAGATCATCGAGGCACCGAAGCGCGGGGCCGACTATGACCCCACGCGCTGCGATGTGGTCTATGACGGCAAGATCAGCCCCGATTTCTACGGCTGGGTCTTTCCGCACGGGCCGCAGGCCAGTGTCGGCATGGGCACCGAACTGGACGGAATCGATCTGAAGCGGGCCACCGCCGACCTGCGCGCGGCGTCGGGCCTGACCGATTGCCAGACGATCCGCCGCGAGGGCGCGCCGATTCCGCTGAAGCCGCTTGACCGGTGGGACAACGGGCGCGATGTGGTGCTGGCGGGCGATGCGGCGGGGGTGGTGGCACCGTCCTCGGGCGAGGGCATCTATTACGCCATGTTCGGTGGCCGGGTCGCGGCGCGGGCTGCCGATGCCTTCCTCGACTCGGGCCGGGTATCGGACCTGAAGCTGGCGCGGCGGCTGTTCATGAAGGACAACGGATCGGTCTTCCGGGTGTTGCGGTCGATGCAGGACGCCTATTACAAGTCCGACGAACGGCGCGAGCGGTTCGTCAGCCTGTGCCATGACAAGGACGTGCAGACCCTGACCTTCGAGGCCTACATGAACAAGAAACTGGTCAAGGCGCGGCCGCTGGCGCATCTGAAGATCGGGCTCAAGAACATCGCGCACCTGCTGCGCCTGGTTCCGGAAACCGCGACATGAACCAGATGGTCCCGGCCTTTGTCCAGGGCGTGCTGACCCCGGTGGAAAAGCTGGAGGTGCACCGGCGCGGGCTGCGGCATCTGGCGATCTCGGTCTTTGTCATGCGCGGGACCGAGGTTCTGCTGCAGCGCCGGGCGCTGACCAAGTACCACACGCCGGGGCTGTGGACGAACACCTGCTGCACCCATCCGTTCTGGGGCGAGGACCCGGTGGCCTGCGCGAAGCGGCGTCTGCGCGAGGAACTGGGGATCACGGGCGTCGTCCCGATGCTGCGGGACAAGATCGAGTACCGGGCCGATGTCGGCGGCGGTCTGACCGAACATGAGGTGGTCGATATCCTGATTGCCGACGTCACGCCGCAGATGACGCTGGTGCCGAACCCGGACGAGGTGGCCGCGACCCGCTGGATCGACCTGTATGACCTTGATGCCGAACTGCGGCGCTGGCCGGACCGGTTCACCCCGTGGCTGCAGATTTACATGGCCGAACACCGCGAGCAGATTTTCGGCGTCTGGGCCGGGCGTTAGAGCCATCTTTCCAGAAACGGAAGCAGGATTCCGGCGGTCTGCGCCGCCGCTTCTTCCTGCACCAGATGCCCAAGACCCGCGAGTTCCGCAACCGTGGCCTGCGGCATCCGCAGGGCGGCATCGCGGCTGACCTGGGGCGGCACGGTGCGGTCGTTCGCACCGACCAGGAACAGCACCGGCAAGGCGATCTGCGGCAGACGCGCCAGCAGCCCGTCAAGCTGCCATTGCGCCATCATCGCGAGAGTGCCATCCACATGCGCCGGATCGCTGACCAGCCGCTTGTACAGCCGCACCCCTTCGGTATCCACCGTGCTTCCGGTCGAGCCGAGCAGGCGGCGCACCTGCGCCTCGGTTCCCGCGAGACGGGCGAACAGCGACGGGATCACCGGGTTCAGCGCCAGCAGCCGGGCAAGGATCGGAAAGACCACCCCCGCCGGGCCGTCGAAGTTCCCAAGCGCTGCGTTGATCCCGACGGCGACCTTCAGCGGCAGAAGTTCCGCAAGCCGCAGCGCCAGCGCACCGCCCGCCGAATGGCCGATAACCGCCTGCGGCTGCCAGCCCTGATCGGCACACAGCGCCACAAGGTCCTCGGCCATCGCATCCAGCCCGCAGCGGGTGCGGCTGCCCATCCGGGTAAAGCCCTGACCCGGCAGGTCTGGCATCACGAGCCGATAGTGCGGGGCCAGCAGAGGCGCCAGATTGCGCCAGGTATGGGTCGATGCCCCTGCACCATGCAGCATCAGGATCTGCGGGCCATCCCCCATCTGCTGCACATGCCACAGGTGCGGGCCGGCGTGGATGGTGCGCGACTGCGCGCGCATCGGCCAGTCGGCGGGCAGGCGGGCAGGGATGGGGGCGAAGGCCACCTCAGCGCTCCAGCGCCTGCGCCATCGCGGCCGACAGGCGGCGGCTGTCGGCGCGGGGCAGGGCCAGAAAGGTCGCCCCCATCAGCCGGGCCAGCCCTGCCAGCCAGGGCGAGGGGCGGTTGCCGGTATCCAGCACCAGTGCGGGCAGGCCATGGGCGGCCAGGCTGCGGGCCAGCGTCTCGGCATCCGCCTCGGCCTGCGGGCGGCCGGGCTGGCCGTCACGCCCGATGTTGGGCCGCCCGTCGGTGAGAAGCGCCACCGTGGGCGTCATTCCCCGCGCACGGGACAGCAGGGCAAGGTCCAGCGCCGCCTGCAGCCCCGCCGCCATCGGCGTGCCGCCCCCGCCCGGCAGCCCCGCCAGCCGCCGCTTGGTCTGCACCAGCGACCGGGTGGGCGGCAGCAGCAGGTCCGCCCCGCGCCCGCGAAAGGCGATCAGCGCCACATGGTCGCGCCGCGCATAGGCCTGCGCCAGCATCAGTTCGACCGCGCCCTTGGCCTCGGCCAGCCGCGCCACCGCCGCCGAACCCGACGCATCGACGGTGAAGATCAGCAGCCGGTCGGATTTCTCCTGCGCCTGTTTCAGGCGGATGTCGTCCGCGCGCAGTTCCAGCAGGCGCGTGCCCTTGGTTGCCGCCCGGCGGATCGCCTGCCAGGGGGCGGCTGCGCGCAAGGTGCCGACGATGTCGATCCGCGCGCTGCCATCCAGCCGCCCGGGGCGCGAGGGCAGGGGCCGCCCGCGCCGGTTGCCGCGTTTGACCGCGCCGGTCCCCGTCGCCCCGCGCGCCAGCCGCGCCGCACGCCCCGCCGCCAGCCGCGCCAGCAGATGGGCGGGCAGGGCGGTGCGGATCGCCTCGATCAGGATATCCTCGGGGATGCCCTGCGGGGTCTGGTCGGTCTCGCGGGTTTCGGGCGGATCGTCGGGCGCATCTGGCGGCGGCGGGTCTTCGGTATCCTCCGCAGGTGGGGTCGTGGCGCGATGCGCCAGCGTCAGGTCGGCGGCAAGGCGCAGGTCGTCTTCGGTGACTTCGGTGCGCCCGTGAAAGCCGGCGCTCGCGCGGGCGGCGGCAACGGCCAGCAGCGGCGCGCGCAGGCTGTCGATCCCCGCCATCGCGGCGGTGCGCGCAAGGCTGTCGAGCGCGCCCGGGGGCAGCGTGGCGCGCGGCATCTGCGCCAGGGCCAGACTGCCGGTGCGGGCCGTGTCGCCCCAGGCGACCCCATCCAGATCGGCAAAGAAGCCAAGGCGTTCGGCAAGTGCGGGGGCCAGCCCTTCGCTGTCGTCGGCCCCTTCGTCCAGCGCGATCAGCGCGTGGCGACCCCGGTCCAGCAGGTGCGCCAGACGCGCGGCAAGGCCGGGCGGGCAGCGTTCGGCCATGGCCAGCACCAGCACCGACGGCTGCGCCAGCAGACCCGCCCGCAGCACGGGCCGCCCCTGCGCCAGCGTGGCCGCCAGATCAAGGCCGCCCTCCAGCGCCTCGGCTTCAATGCCGGGATGCAGGCGGATCACCGGCAAGGGCAGGGTGGACAGCGATTGAAGCAGCCTGTCGCGCACCGGGCCCGTGCGTGCGCGCAGCCACAGCCCGCCCAGCCCCGCCGGATCAACGGCCAGCAGCCGCAGCGCCATCTCGGCGCGGGTCCAGGGGGCCAGAGGGCTGATCGAGGGCCCGATCAGGGCAGGACCTCGGCCACGATCCTCGCCACGCGCGTGGCTGATCCGGCCTCATCCAGCGGATCGCGGCGCAGGCGGTGCGACAGCGCCATCGGGGCCACCGCTTTCAGATGCGCGCGCGTGATCTCGCGGGACGATTGCAGCGCCGCCAGAGCGCGCGCGGCGCGCAGCAGCGTCAACTCGCCCCGCAGCCCGTCGGACCCGAGCGCGATACACAGCGCGGCGCAGTCGCGCAGGGTGGCCTCTGGCGTGGCGACTTGGGCCAGACGGTCACGGGCCGCAAGGATGTCGTCCTGCAGGGTCGCGTCAGCGGCGCGCCAGCGGGTCATGAAGCCGTCGAAATCGGTGTCATAGGCATCGCGGCGGCGGATCACCTCGACCCGTGTGTCCACATCCTGCGGGCTGCGCACCTCGACCGACAGGCCGAACCGGTCCAGCAGTTGCGGGCGCAACTCACCCTCTTCGGGGTTGCCCGAGCCAACCAGCACAAAGCGCGCAGGGTGGCGGATCGACAGCCCTTCGCGCTCAACGAGGTTCTCGCCCGAGGCCGCGACGTCCAGCAGCAGATCGACGATGTGATCCTCCAGCAGGTTGACCTCGTCGATATACAGATACCCGCGATTAGCCCGGGCCAGCAGGCCGGGCTGGAACACCTTTTCGCCCTGCACGAGCGCGCGTTCGATATCCAGCGCGCCCACGACGCGGTCTTCGGTCACCCCAAGCGGCAGGTCGATCACCGGGGTCGGGCGGCGGGTCATCCGGCGGTCGGTCAGGCCCGCCCAGTCGGGCACATCCTGTGGCCTTGCCGAATTCACCGGGCAGCCTTCAACCGCGTCAATCTCGGGCAAGAGCGCAGCAAGTGCCCGAACGGCTGTGGATTTTCCGGTTCCCCGGTCGCCGAACACCAGCACGCCGCCGATTCCGGCGTCGATGGCCGTCAGCACCAGCGCAAGTTTCATCGCCTCCTGTCCCACGATGGCGGAAAAGGGGAAGGGCTGTTTCATGCAAGGGTCTCCAGGCGGGCAAGCGGGTTCACGCCGCCCCATGTGCCCGAGTTCCCGAGCAGACGGAAGCGGGCATAAAGTTCCTCCCGGAACCAGCCTTCGCGGCGCACGGCGCGGATGGCGCGGGCGTGCGGGCCGTCGGCGCGGGCAAAGTTCGCCATGCTGGCGGTGTCGGGCCAGATCGAGAAGGTGACCTGATGGACAAAGGGCATCTCGCCGATGCCGATCTTGAAGGCGACGTTGGCATCGGCCCCGATCACGGCGGAAATGGCGGGAACCCGGTCCCAGAAGCGCAGCAGCGCGCGGGGGCGCAGGGTGGCGCGGGTCAGTGCGGCAATCGGCCCGGTGCCCTCGCCGATCTGCGACCAGGGGCAGCCGGTTGTCGTTGCCGTGCCGAAGGGGGCTGCACCGCCCCATTCGCCCCGCGCGGCGAGTGGGTCCATGAAAACCGTCCAGCTTTCATCGGCACGGTCGGCCCACCGGGCAAAGACCGGGGTGCGGGCCACCCGGTCGCGCGCGGTGCCCTCGTCCGGCCAGGCAGCCAGGATCGCCCAGACGGCGGTGTTGGGGCGCGGCGTGAACCCTTCGCCGGTGCCCGATCCGCACAGCTTCCAGAACCCCAGGTCGGGGGTGCGGGCCAGCCCGATCCGCGCCGCCCCCATCTGGCCCAGAACCCAGACCCGGCGGGCCAGCGGCGTGAAACGATAAAGGCTGAGCGAGACGCAGGTCATCACGTTTTTCCGATGGGGCTGTAAACCCAGGTTGACACAAGCTTGCCGCCAAGCGACGGTGATGGCAACCGCTTTCGGCAGGATTGCGGCCTGATTGTAAATCCAGCTAGACAGTGTATCGTCCAACCATGATGACAAGACCCGACCCCGTCCCGCTGGCTTCCACCGCCCCCTCGGCCATCGTGATCGGGGCTGGCCTTGGTGGCCTGTCCGCCGCGATGCGGCTGGGGGCCAAGGGGTACCGGGTGACGGTTATCGACCGGCTGGAGAGCCTTGGCGGGCGTGGATCGCAGATCACGCAAGCCGGCTACCGGTTCGACCTGGGCCCGACCATCGTCACCGTGCCGCAGGGATTGCGCGAGTTGTGGGCGGCCTGCGGGCGCGATTTCGATACCGACATCGACCTGCGACCGCTGGACCCCTTCTATGAAATCCGCTGGCCCGACGGGTCGAAATTCACCGCCCGGCAGGACACCGATGCGATGCGGGCCGAGGTGCGGCGGCTGTCGCCCGGCGATGCGGCGGGGTATGAAAAGTTTCTGGTGGACAGCGAACGGCGCTATCAGTTCGGGTTCGAGGATCTGGGCCGTCGCCCGATGCACCGGCTGATGGACCTCATCAAGGTGCTGCCGACCTTTGCCCTGCTGCGGGCCGACCGGTCGGTCTATGCCCATGCGGCCCGGCGGGTGCGGGACGAACGGCTGCGCATGGCGCTGTCGTTCCATCCGCTGTTCATCGGCGGCGATCCGTTCCACGTCACGTCAATGTACATCCTCGTCAGCCATCTGGAAAAGGAATACGGCGTCCATTACGCGATGGGCGGCGTGGCGGCGATTGCCGAGGCGATGGGCCGGGTGATCGAGGATCAGGGCGGCCGGCTGATGCTGGGGGCCGAGGCCGACGAGATTCTGCTGCGGGACGGCCGCGCACAGGGCGTGCGGCTGACCGATGGGCGGGTCCTGGCCGCGCCCGTCATCGTCAGCAATGCCGATGCGGGGCACACCTATGACCGGCTGCTGCGCAATGCCCCGCGGGTCGATGAGCCTGTTCGTCTGGTATTTCGGCACGAGCGGTACGCGCGACCTGTGGCCCGAGGTCGGCCACCACACCATCCTGAACGGCCCGCGCTATCGCGGCCTCTTGCGCGACATCTTCCACAAGGGCCATCTGGCCCGCGACATGAGCCTGTACGTCCACCGCCCCACGGTGACAGACCCCACCGCCGCGCCGCCCGGGGGTGACACCTTCTATGCCCTGTCACCCGTCCCGCACCTGGGGCATGAACGCGGCACGAACTGGCAGGCCGAGGCCGAAGGCTACCGCGAGCGGATGCAGAAGGTGCTGGAGGATCAGTTGCTTCCGGGCCTTGGCACGCGCCTGTCCACGTCCATGGTCTTCACCCCGGAAACCTTCCGCGACCGCTATCTCAGCCCGCTTGGCGCCGGTTTTTCGATTGAACCGCGCATCCTGCAATCGGCCTGGTTCCGGCCGCACAACATCAGCGAAGAGGCCAGGGGCCTTTATCTGGTGGGTGCGGGCACCCATCCGGGGGCCGGTGTGCCGGGGGTCATCGCGTCTTCGGAAGTACTGGCGAAACTGGTGCCGGATGCTGCGCCCCGGGTGCAGCGCGCTGTGCCGCCGCACAGGATGGCCGCAGAATGATCGCCCCCGCCGATCTGGCCCATTGCCGTGCCGCGATCCGCACCGGGTCGCTGTCGTTCCATGCGGCCTCTCGCCTTCTGCCGCCGCGCGTGCGTGACCCGGCGCTGGCGCTATATGCCTTCTGCCGTCTGGCCGACGACGAGGTGGACGAAGGGGCCGACAAGGGCCGCGCCGTGCTGACCCTGCGCGACCGGCTGGACATGGCCTATCGCGGGCGGCCCCGCAACGCGCCCGAGGATCGCGCCTTTGCCGCGCTGATCGAGGCGTTCGACATGCCTCGCGCCCTGCCCGAGGCGCTGCTGGAAGGCCTTGCCTGGGATGCAACCCGGCGGCAGTACCAGACCCTGTCGGGCGTGCTGGACTATTCGGCGCGGGTTGCGGCGGCGGTGGGCGCGATGATGTGCGTCCTGATGCGGGTGCGCGACGCCGATACGCTGGCACGCGCCTGCGATCTGGGCCTTGCGATGCAACTGACCAACATCGCCCGCGATGTGGGCGAGGATGCACGGGCGGGGCGGTTGTATCTGCCGCTCGACTGGCTGGCGGAATCGGGGATCGATCCGGTCGGGCTGCTGGCCGATCCGGTTGCCGATGACCGGCTGTGCCTTCTTGTGCGGCGTCTTCTGGCAGAGGCGGATGGGCTGTACCAGCGCGCCGGGGCCGGGGTGGCGGCGCTGCCGCCCGACTGCAGGCCGGGCATCTATGCCGCGCGGCACATCTATGGCGGCATTGGTCGGGCCGTGGCGCGCAACGGCCATGACAGCGTCAGCCGCCGTGCCCGCACGGGACGGGCGGCCAAGATGGGCTGGCTGGCTTTGGCCACGGGGCAGGCGGCAGCGTCGCTGGTCCTGCCGCGCGCGCCCCGGCTGCACGCCGTGCCGGTGCCCGAGGTGGCGTTTCTGGTTGCCGCTGCCGCCCGCGCCCCGGCCCATCCGGGACGGGCCGATGCCCTGCTGGCCGTTCTGGCGCAGCTTGAGGCGCAGGATCGCAGGTTCCGCGCGCCGGATGCAGGCGCATTGTCGCGCAGCGCCGGCTAGGCTATACCCCCGGTCTGCATCCGGGAGCGCGACGATGGACATCTACCTGTTTCTGACCTACCTGGCGGCCTGCGGCGCGGCAGCCACGACCGGCGCGCTGTTCATGCCCGACCAATGGTATCGCGACCTGGACAAGCCGCGCTGGACGCCACCCGACTGGGTCTTTCCGGTCACCTGGACCGTGCTGTACCTGTGCATGGCGACCGCAGCCGCGCGTGTGGCACCGCTGCCGGGGGCGGCACAGGCCATGGGCTTCTGGGCGCTGCAGATCACCTTCAACGCGCTCTGGACACCCGTGTTCTTCGGGCTGCGGCGCATCAGGCAGGGAATGATCGTCGTGTCGGGCCTGTGGCTGCTGGTGGCGGCCACCCTGATCGCCTTTGCCCGGCTTGACTGGATCGCGGGGCTGCTGTTCGCGCCCTATCTGGTCTGGGTGACCATTGCAGCGGCGCTGAACCTGTCGGTCCTGCGCCGCAATCCCGGCCTCGCCTGACCTGTCAGAACGGAATTTCGTCGTCCAGATCGCTGCGTCCGCCGCGTCCCGCAGGGGCGCTTGCGCGTGACCCTCCGCCCGACGACATGCCCCCGCCATAACCGCCGCCCCGGTCGTCGCCATAGCTGCGGTCATCGCTGATGCTGCGGTCATCGCCCATGCTGCCGCCTTCGCCGCGCCCGTCAAGCAGGGTCAGGGTGCCGCCATAGTTCCGCAGGACGACTTCGGTCGAGTACCTGTCGGCCCCCGACTGGTCCTGCCACTTGCGGGTTTCAAGCTGCCCCTCGATATAGACCTTGGAGCCTTTTTTCAGGTACTGCTCGGCGATCTTGGCGAGGTTTTCGTTGAAGATCGCGACCGAATGCCATTCCGTCTTTTCCTTGCGCTCGCCACTCGACTTGTCGCGCCAGGTTTCCGACGTGGCAAGGCGCAGGTTCACCACCTTGCCGCCATTGCCGAAGGTCCGCACCTCGGGGTCGCGGCCCAGATTGCCGACGAGGATCACCTTGTTGACCGAACCAGCCATTCCACACTTCCCCCGATTCCCTGATGTTCTGCAAAGGCTGCGGCAGCATGGTTAACAAACCCTCTACCGCAGGCCATGTGCAAGCCTATACCCGCGCAGGAATGCCGCCGCAACTCGGGTTGCTGGGCGCATCGCCGGTTGGGCAGGGGCCGGCGGCCCTGTGCCGATGGCCTGTGCAGGCCACTGGCGAGACGGGAAGAATTCGCTATACTCTGCCTCGATCGGACGGGATTGAGGCAGAATGCATGCGGCGACAGGTGCTGTTGGGGATCGTGGCAGGGGCGCTTGCCTGCGGCGGATCCGTGCCCGCGCTGGCCGAAGGTCTGAAGCTGTCGGGGTCTTCCAAGAACCGGGCGGCCCTTTTCGCATCGCAGACCCGGTTGCTCGACAGCCGCCTTTCGACCCAGTATTCCGGATCGACCCGCTTTCAGCCCAAACCCAGGGTGGATGACACGCTGCCGACCGTGCGGTTCAGCGGCAGCTACCGGGGCAAGTACCTGCAGACGGCAAAGGATGCCGCGCGGCGGCACGGGGTGCCCGAAGACCTGTTCCTGCGGCTTGTCCAGCAGGAATCCGGCTGGAACCCCGGTGCCGTGTCGCCGAAGGGCGCGACAGGTCTGGCGCAACTGATGCCCGAAACGGCGCGGATGCTGGGCGTGGACATCAACGACCCGGAAGAGAACCTGCAGGGCGGCGCACGCTACCTGCGCCGGATGTACGACAAGTTCGGGTCATGGAAACTGGCGCTGGCGGCCTATAATGCCGGTCCGGGCGCGGTGGATGAGCACGACGGCATCCCCCCCTATGCCGAGACCATCGCCTATGTCGCGGCGATCCACGGGGGCTGACAGGCGCACCGGGGCCGCAGATGGCGATTTTTCTGCGAAAAATCGGGCCTCGTCATTCTGCGGCGATCTGCGCGCCTGGATCGCGGGCGACGATTTTTCTGCGAAAAATCGGCGCTGGTCATTCTGCGGCGATCTTGATGACCGGCTCCATCCGCGCCAGAAGGTCGCGGGAAAGGTGGCATTTGATCTGATGCCCGCCTTCCAGCACCTGGACCGGCGGCATCTGCGTTTCGCACAGGTTGCCCGGGACCTGCGATTTCCAGCGGCAGCGGGTCTGGAACGGACAGCCGGGCGGCGGGTTCATCGCCGAGGGAATGTCGCCTTCCAGCACGATGCGCTGCTTGGTCACGCGGGTATCGGCGATGGGAACGGCGGAAAGCAGCGCCTCGGTATAGGGGTGGTAGGGCGGGCTGAAGACCTGATCGGTCGTGCCCATCTCGACCACATGGCCAAGGTACATCACCATCACCCGGTCGCTGAGATAGCGCACGATCGACAGGTCATGGCTGATGAACAGCAGCGTCGTCTTGTTCTTGCGCTGAATCTCCATCAGCAGGTCGGTCACGGCGGCCTGCACCGAGACGTCGAGCGCCGAGACGGGCTCATCCGCCACCACGATCTTGGCCCCGCCCGCAAAGGCGCGCGCGATGCCCACCCGCTGCTTCTGCCCGCCCGACAACTGGCGCGGCATCCGTTCGGCAAAGGCGCGCGGCAGCTTCACGAGGTCGAGCAGTTCCAGCATCCGGTTGCGCCGGTCCTGGTCGCTTTTGCCTTCGCCGAAAATCTCCAGCGCCCGGATGATCTGCCGACCGATTGTCATCGACGGGTTCAGCGTGTCGAACGGGTTCTGGAACACCATCTGCACCGAAGACACGGTATCGACGGCGCGCTTTTCGATGGGGGTGGACTGGATGTCCTGATCATACAGCATGATCTTGCCCGAGGTGGCGGTTTCCAGCCCCATCAGCACCTTGGCGAAGGTGGACTTGCCGCAGCCGGATTCGCCGACGATGGCCAGTGTCTCGCCCTCGCGCGCCTCGAAGCTGAGGGTTTCGTTGGCTTTCACCACTTTCTTGAGGCCCCCGCCGAAGAGGCCGGCAGACACCTCGTAATACTTGCGCAGATCGGTCATCTTCAGCACGACCGGGCCGATGGGGGTCTTTTCCTGTTGGCGCGCAACCGCCGGAGGGGTGTCCCAGTCGATCTCGTCGATCCGGATGCAGCGCGTCTCGTGCCGGTCGCCTCCGGGCAGAAGCGTCATCGCCACCTCGACCGCATCG
>JAAFHX010000011.1 GCA_013297695.1 Rhodobacterales bacterium
AATGTAGCCTAGGTTCCCCTTGTCCGCGCCATACACCGCCGCTTCGGCTTGCAGGGTGTTCAGCGTGCCCAGCGCCGCCGTCAGTGTGCCGCGCCAGTCTGCGCCCTGCCGGGGGTCAAGGTTCAGCGGCATCTTGATCATGTCTTCGGCGTGCAATTCGCGCCCGGTCACTTCGACCAGAAGGTTCGCATAGCGCGCCGGGCGCGG
Source organism: Rhodobacterales bacterium (assembly GCA_013297695.1). Lineage (GTDB taxonomy): Bacteria > Pseudomonadota > Alphaproteobacteria > Rhodobacterales > Rhodobacteraceae > Aliitabrizicola. The sequence goes on from JAAFHX010000011.1 coordinate 208, forward strand.
GTTCGGCGGGCGTCGTTCGGCAACGTCCTTGGGCGTCGCGGTCAGTTCCAGAACGAAGATCGGGTTGAAACCGAACAGGGTATCATGGGCGAGGTCGGACGTTGCCTTCTGCCCTTCGTCCATCACCACAACCGGCCGGATTTTGCGCAGCGCGTTCCCCAGGGAGTCCTTCACCATCGGGAACATGCCCTGATAGCCGTCAAGGTTGGGAACAGCCGCAAGCTCGCGGGCGTGGGCTGCCTGATCCCCTTCCGGCGCAAAGAAGCCGTGCACATCGCCCCGGTCGCGGAACATGCGCAAGGTTTCCTTGGTCTGCTTATTCGCTGACTGCAACATCAGGACCATGATGCAGAGGTTCGCCTCCACGTCGCGCGCATCGAGCCTGTCGGACTTCTCCATGATCTTGACGCGGCCTGCCGCTGTGCGGTCCAGCGCCTGCCGGTAGGGGTGCTGACGGTCCTTCAGGCGCTTCAGCGTTTGCGAGTAGATCGCTTCGTTCGGCACGATCCAAAGCACGAAGCCCGTGTTCTTCGACAGGTATCGCCCCATGATCCGGCTGACGGCATTGACGGCCAGCCATGTCTTGCCGCCCCCCGTGGGCACCTTCAGCGTGACGTTCGGCACAGCGCGGCCAATGCCGTCCTTGCGGGGAGAAAAGGGGATACCTGCGCGAGACGGGGGCAACCGTCCCGCAGCCTTCACGTTTCCCCAGGCTGTGGCCGTGAAGTCGAATGCCGGAATGGGAAGGTTCGGCGACGCCGCCCGCAAGGCGTCGATCTGATCGGCGTCACCCTTTCGGGCCTTCAGTTCGTCAAGATAAGCATCGAGCGTGTCCAGCACCCGAACCTGATAATCCAGCGTGCGCATCGCCTAACCCCGTTCGACGCGATAGAGCGCAAAGGGCAGGGGCACGAACTCCACGGCCAGCCCTTCGGCATCCAAGAGCCGCTGCGAGACATAGCGGGCGGGGGCAAAGACAAGGTGGCGGTCGTGGGGGAAGTCCTGCGCGATGTTGCGAGCGAAGGTCAGGGTCAGTGCGGCATCGGGCGATTTCAGCCAATCAAGATCGGGTCGATAGACCATCCAGACGCGGGTTCCGTTAACCTCGCCCACATGGAAGCTCGCTTCGTTCATCTGTACCTGCGGTAAGGGCTGCGATGTGGCCATGTGGAACAGGATACCCGCCAACGCCGTATAGCCCGGCAGGTCTGCGCCGTTCAGGATATTGTCGAGTTCGACGGGGTCGCCAAGGGTGCAATAGGTGAAGCTGCCGCCCAAGCCTTCGGCGCGTTCGGCGGCGGTCTTTTCACCCGTCACAACAAGCTCTCCGTCTTTCACTTCCTTCTTGATCCGGTCGAACTCATGCCCGTGCAGGTTTTCGATCTTCTCCACCTGTTCGGTCAGCCGGTCAGCGCGTCGCAGCTTGGTCCAAGTCAGGCTTTCGCGTAGCAGTTCAGTGCGCTGCGTGCCCGTGTAGTCATACCCATTGATCACGCGGCGCACCCGTTCGGCGGTCAGCCGGTCGGCGTAGTCTTCCATTTCGACAAGGATGAAGCGCCGATTGCCGCCGTCGCGCTTGTTGACCTTAAGCACGGCATGGGCTGTCGTGCCGGAACCGGCGAAAGAGTCAAGAATGATTGAGTCCTTATCAGTAGCGACGTGAAGAATTCGTTCAAGCAATTCTTCGGGTTTTGGTGTCTCGAAAACCGAATCGCCTCCATACATTGCCATTAAGCCTCTCTTCGCCGAGTCAGTTGTGCCAACCTCATCGGCAAGCCACAGTGTATGCGGCGTAAGGCCCGCCTCCTGTTCACTCAAGAAGACCTTCTGTCGAGGGACGTTATTCTGATCTTCGCCAAACCAAATGCGACCATCAGCGATTAGCTCTTCAATTCTCTCATTGGTGAAACGCCAACAGCTTCCAGATGAAAGCTTAATCACTCTGCCACTTGGAGTAGTTATATCATAGAATTGGTTCTTCGTGCCATGACCCGCCTGAGCAGTGATTGCGACCGACTGCCAATCACCCCTCGGATCATTGTCAGGGTTACGGTAGCGTTCTCTGGCCTCGGCGGTGAGCGGAAGAAGATTTCGCGTGACTTCAAAAGTCGCACGGTCTTTTGCTAAACAAAGAATGTAGTCGTGACTTGTAGAAAAGACTTTCCTATTTTCGCGTGTCTTTCGCTTTTGCCAAACGAAGACCGAAATGACATTCTCTTCGCCGAAGACTTCCTTTGCCATACTCAGAATATTGGCAATTTCTTTGTCGTCTATGGTAATCCAAAGGCTTCCTTTCTCAGAAAGCAATTCGTAAAGCAACCGCAGTCGTGGCCACATCATCGCGCACCACTTGTCATGCCGCAGACCATCTTCGATCCCGATAGGGTTCGCTTCAAGCCACTCCCGGATCATCGGGGCATTCACGTTGTCGTTGTAGGACCAACCTTCGTTGCCGGTGTTGTAGGGCGGGTCGATGAAGATGCAGTCCACCTTGCCCGCATACATCGGCAGAAGGGCCTTCAGCGCGTGCAGATTGTCGCCCTGGATGATCAAGTTGCCGTCAAGCCGCGCGTCTCCGATCCCCTTCTCAGGCTGCGGCACCAGCGGGCGGAAAGGCACGGCAAGGTGATGGTTCCAGACGAATTCTTTGCCCTTGAACACCAGTTCCGTCATCGCAAACTCCCCGTCTTCGCCTACCTCGCCATAGACCATCTTGCCCCCGTCCCCGGCAAGAACCGAATCCACGCCAGACGCGCCGGGGTCCATCGCCACGGGGGCACGTCACGGGTTCTGCCTTGACCACATCCGTTCTGTCTGCGTGAAGGTCTGCACCTTCTTCTGCGCCTTGCGCGACCTTAGCCACGCCATGTCATAGCCGAAGTGTTCGAAGAACGTCGCCTGTTCCGGGGTCAACAGGTGCGCAACCTGCGTTGCGGGATAGAAGGTCACGCCTTCGTTCGACTTGTTTACCCGCCGCCCCGGCTGCGCCTTCCGCTCTGCCATCAAGGGCCATAGGTGCAGTGCGACCTTGTCGGCATAGTTTGGCGATGCCTGTTCGATGGACTGGAAGAAGGCACTGACCAGCACATCGGCCAGTTGCAGCCCCGCCACCTGCGAAGCCGGGGCACGGTCGATCAGAGTGTAGCGCAGAACGCTTGCGTCGATTTCCCGCGTGTCGAGCCAGGTCGTGCCGCCCGTCGCCTGATTGATCAGTGTCAGCACGTAGGCTTTGAAATGGCCGAAGTGATGCCCCTTGCGGCTTGCCATGACGATCCGCAGAACCGGGTTTGCGATGCCGTGCCGTGGGGCGGCATTGACCACATAGCGCGTCACCCGTTCCAGAAGCAGGCGCATGACGAAGTTGTAGAGGAAGTCGCGCTGATTGCCAGAGGCGGCAGCGGCACGGTCGTTGTGGTGGTTCAGCATGGTCTTCTTGCACGAGCAAACCACAAAGCCTCGTGCGGCATAGGTTCGCGACACGAGCTTTTGTGCTGCAATGGTCCGGTTCCACTTCCTGAGATTGCGATAGTGCAGCACGCCGCCCGGTTGCCCACGGATAGCCAACAGGATTTCATCCCGGCGTCGGTCAAGGTCTGCTTCGGCTTCGGCGCGAACCAAGTAGCCACCAATGCACAGCCATTCGGAATTTCCATCGGAGTGGTCCGGCTTCAGGCGAGCAACCTTGTCGTCGCCCGCTTCGTCAATGAACAGGGTATAATGGTAATCCAAATCCACACCTGTAGATGAAGGGACAAGGGACATACGAACCGAACACCATCAAGTCAAGAAGTCCAGCTTCAGCTTTGGGCCACGCCCGTTCCAGTGCTGTTTGGCTTCGTTGAGCGTCGTGGCTTCCGCGATGGGCTTGCAATACCGGGCGACGCCCGTGACCCCACAAGGTATTTGGGTCCTCCCAGCGCAAAAGCCGCTACGGGTAACGCGCGACCTCCGCAATTCTCTAGTTGCAGTGTTCTTCTGGTATTTTAACGATCAGGGCCTTTGGCTACGCACACGCACAATTCAGCCATATCTGCATGTCTTTGAGAGACCGTTTCACATAGATTGGCTCTGACGGGAAGGACTGCATCCGCAAGGAGCAAATGTCCAGCGCAACGGCGTCAATACGAATGATCAACTCCGCGTTCACTGTAGTCTGGCGAAGAAACGTGCCTTCAACGTTGGTTTCGTCCAGAATCAAGAATACAGCCATGGTTTTGGTCCTTCTGTTGCTACTGTGGTTATTGCCACAGGGTCAGCACCCGTTTGCCGGGTTGCTGAACCCATGGGGGTTATAGGGGGTCTGGAAGCACCCAGGTTGGGCATAGGTTCAGCACTAGTTCAGCATGGGGTTGAGCATAGGGTTTTGCAGGGGGTTCAGCATAGGTTCTGCACCCCCAACAACGTTTGCCCGAACGATCCGCAGTGTTCGCTTTGAGGGAGACGTGTGTCCTCCAGGCGTCTCTATAATCTCGCGCTTGGCAAACAGCCGTTCCATAGCCAATTGCAGCGCCTGCTTGCTGACGCCCTCAGTTCGCCCGCTGGCCGCGAATAGTTTGGGCGCGTAGCCATGCGCCTGCGCTGATTTCACGGTCCTTCCTTCCTTGGTGAAAGCGTCCAACAGCCGCAAGAACACACGTTCTGCCTTGGCTTCATCGGCCAACTTGCTATCCGGCCCCAATAGGGAATCCGCCACGAAAACACCCGCCCGCCATGCCATCCTGATTTCTTCACCGACACGCCCGTAGTTTGCCTTCTTTGTCGAAAGCATCCGCGCATCTGTGTTTTCCACAACGCGGTCGAGATAGAGGCGCGAGCGAACGGAGTTGTTCCACGCCGTTGAACCGCTCGTGCCCGTCCCTGTGGTCATCCCCGAAAGAGAGGGGTGTGCCAGCAACAGGACAGCGCAAGTGTGCCTGTTGGCGATGCCACGCAGAATGCCGATGAAGTGGCGTGCCTGCGCCCGGTCGTTCTCATTGCCGGGGAACAGATCGGCCAAAGTATCCAGGACCACAAGCGCCGGGCGTTCATCGGCAATGCGCTCGTCGATCTCATGGAATAGCGGAGTGGGATGCAACACCCCGCCGGATCGGTCCAAAGTGGCGAGAAGGGCATCCTCGCCCGCAAGGCTGCGAAGGGTCAGGCGGTTCAGATTGTCAAAGGTCGCACCGCTTTCCCTCACCACATCGGAAAGCCTCCGATGAAGCTCCGCGTTATCATCCTCTGCGGAGATGAATAGAGCGCCTCCGCCCGCCACACCGCGCCCAAGCCATGCGCCATCCGTCGCCACTGCACAGGCCAGTTGCAGCGCCAGAAGCGACTTCCCCGTGCCGCCGTCGCCGCCAAGCAGGGTCACGGTACGCGACGGAACCAGATCGGGCACAAGCCATTCACGCGGGGGAACCGGCTTCCCGATGAGGCCCGCCGCACAGTAGAACTCCGAGCGCCTGTGGTCGTCCATCATCACAGGGTCAGCCACGGCAACAGGGGCACTCGCCACCATCCCCGGCATCTTCCCCGTCACCCGGTCATAGACCTTCTGGCACAGCCTGGCAGCGCCCTGAACCGTGTCGCGCCGGTAGTCCTCGCGGGTCGTGTATTTCTCGCGCACCAGGCCCGACAGCCGGAACAGCCGGTCCATCCGGGGCATGTCCTTGCCGGTCCAGAACGCTAGATGCGACATCAGCGCCGCGTCGGCTGACGAGTGATCGAAGCCGTCGCCGCGTGGATACAGCTTCGACAGCACCGCCGCGTCCGCGTTCCAGAGTTGCCCCACGGTCGCACGCTGGCCGAAGGCCGCACCAGCCCCGCCGCTCGACCGCAGCATCAGGGCAATCAGGGCGTCATCGTCTGCCGGGCCGGTGTAGGAAGGGTCAACACCCTCTGGTAACTCCCCAAGGTGTTCCCGCTGCGGCACCACATGAAGAAGCTGGCCGGTCCAGTCTTGCCCCGTGGCCGTCCCACCGATAGGTGCCCATCCGGTCGGCCCGAACGCAATGAACCGCCCGGTCGTGTAGAACTCCAACCAGCCCTTCCACTTGTTCTTTCTGTCGGTGAGGCGCGACGGATCGCAGCGCCCCAGGATGTGCAGCCCGGTGCCCGACTGACTGACCTCGCCCATTGCACCAGCAAATGACAGGAAGATCGCCTGCGCCTCGGCAGACCAGTTGCCCGCCGCGTCCCTGCAATTGTCCAGATCGAGGAAGAACAGCCCGTCCTCGGCCCTCAGATCGAACGCCACGCCATAGCCTGCCGCAGCCGCCTCGGCGTGCGTCAGATGGTTCGCCGGATCGTGTGCATCGCAGGGCGTGCCGTCACGCTTGCAAGGAACCTTACGCCCGTCGATCATGCGCCAGTTGAGAAATCTATTCGGGAGTCCATCAGGAATTGTTGTCATGGTATCACCTCACGCTTTGGTTCGCGCGGCGAGCCAACCCGCAATGGCGCTTTCGGGCCATGCGACGGCTTTCGCGGTGATCTTGACCGGGCGGGGGAACTCGCCCCGGCTGAGCAGGTGATAGATGGTGCTGCGCGAGAGGCCGGTGACGGCTTCAACCTCGCGGCGACGATAATGGCGTTCGATCATGTCCGATACTCCTGTTGTTGTTGAACATCCAGGCACATACCGGAAGGAGTAAAATTGAGGCAACCAAGAGTGGGAGGAACAAATTCGGCACACCGCTTAGGGCTTGCGGCGCGTCGGACTTTTCTGGATCGTCTTGCCAACCTTATCACAGAATTCCGGTGTGCGATCTTCACCCCATATGCACCGCCGAACAAACTCGATAAATGCAGTTTCCAATGGGTCAATCTGCCTGTGTTCTTTAGTCAATGCATAGCGATAATTGGTGGAGCCAAGTAGATCGTTAAAGCCATTCGCGCGGAAAAGGTCGTGAAGGACTCGTGTAAAGAGTGGCTTCGGGTCAGGGCGCTCCATCAAGAAATCGTCCGAATTCTCTACGAAATCGCTCAGAATATAGTTCGCCTTCTCTGCGAAGGTCGCATCAGGTAGACCAAGATAGTTCAATTCCACAAGCTGAACCAATCTTGGGTCGGGACTCGTGCCATGCTTGCCAGCAGCCTTCAATCGGCGCTTGATCTGCTTTGCGTCAAGTCGGTCTACTTTTTTCTCATAATCTTTGGAATTTTGGCGGTAGTCGAACATGACTCGGGCTATATCAATGCGAAATTTCTGTGAGAATTCTTGAGCGAACTTCTCGTCGCTCTCCCAATACTCCCAACTCTCTACTGGACAAGAGTAGTCAATGAAACCCGATCCGGAAGTCGGCAAATCACGTCTGTTGCTGCCGCGTGTCATTTCATCAGGTCCGAACCAACCGAACTATTTCAGCCGTTCCGACCGCGATATACGACGCCCAATCCTTCATCATCTTGCGCCGTATCTCGAATACGTCCGAACGAGCATAAGCTGCCTCTGCCTTGTCCCTGATCGTATGGGCAAGCGCAGCCTCGGCGACTTCACGGGGGAAGTTCGTCCTTTCCTGTGCCCATGTGCGGAAGGAGGTGCGGAAACCGTGAATGTCGGCGTCAAAGTGAAGTTCCTTGACCAGTTTTGAAAGCGTCATGTCGGATAGCGACTTGCCTGACTTTGTCCCCGGAAACACAAGCCCCGCTCCATCACCCAGCGCCTTCGCCTGCCGCAGGATTTCCACAACACGCGGGGACAAGGGCACCCGATGCTCGCGCTTGGCCTTCATCCGCGAGGCTGGAATGGTCCAGACAGCGGGTGTGGCGGGCCTTCCGGGAGTGGCAGGGGTGCCAAGGTCGATTTCCGACCATGTAGCCCCCCGCGCCTCGCCTGACCGTGTGGCGGTCAGCACAAGAAACTCGAAAGCCAGCTTGGTTGAACGCCCGGCTCCCGATGCCTGCACGGCTGCGAGGCACTCAGCGACCTGCGCATAGGTCAGAGCCTTGCGATGCTCGATCAGGCTGCGGTCGCGCTTGGGCAAAGCCTGTGCGATGGATTCGGCGGGGTTGTCCTGCCGCCAGCCTTGGGCGACTGCCCACTTCATCACCATGCCGATACGCTGGCGCACCCGCGCCGCCGTCTCGGGTTTGTCGGTCCAGATCGGGGACAGGACGGCCAGCACGTCGCTCGTGGCCACATCGGCCACCCGGAGCTTGCCCATGCGGGGGAAGGTGTAGGTTTCCAGCGTGGTCAGGAACTGCGCCGCATGCTTCGGGTTGCGCCATGTCGGCAGGTGCAGCGCATGCACCTTGCGGGCGGCTTCCTCAAAGGTCAGCACCGCGTCGGCTTCTTTGCGGGCCTGCAACGGGTCGCCTCCCGCCCGCGCCAGCTTGCGGTTGCAAAGTGCAGCTTCACGCGCCTCTGCCAAGGATACCAGCGAAGGGTTGCCCAGCCCGAGTTCACACCGCTTGCCCCGAACGACGATACGCTGCACCCATTGCCGCTGACCGTTCGGCTGGACCCGCAGGAACAGCCCGTGACCATCGAAGTATTTCCCAGGCTCGCGCGCCGTCTTCACGAATTGCGCGGTCAACGCCTTTTCCGGCTTACGAAGACCTTCGGTTGCCATAATGCGTCCCCCTTTCTATCCCCCACTTGAGGCAGGATAGCACGGGAACTAGCCGGAACAAAGCGGCATGACGCTCCGACTAAACTATTGTTTTCGAGCGCTTTACCAGATCACACCGGAACTCTCAGGAACACAACACGGCAGACTTCGTCTCCGCCAACGCGACCGGCATCGAACCTTCTCTGGACGCCTGTGGGTTCAGTTCGGACTGTTAACGAATTCTTGACTATGAGCATGTCCAATGACCACCATTTTAAGGGGGTAGGGACGGAATGCGGCACGAGAGCAAATTCTCTTCTTGGATCAGGTCGGGCGGACAGAGCACGTTCGTCCTGCCATAGACCAGCCTCGTCAATCTAGAGTGCAAGTTTTCGGTCGTGCCCGTCAGATTGCTTGATAGCATCATTGATGATGCACTCGTGGCGGCGGTCAGTCGACTGAACCGATACCTCCCTAGCGGAGTCTCTGTCGACATCAACGCCGTCGATCTGACTCCCATCCGTGATCAACTTCGCGGCGAGGTCGCGGACCGATTGACCGAAACAGGTGTGGCTGTTGACCCGAATGATCCGGTCATAACTGCGATCATTGCCCGATATGCGGAAATCCTGAACGGCTTCCTTCAGACAGAAGGCCTGCACGTTGATCGCTATATCTGGCGAAGCAGCGACGATTCCCGAGTTCGCGCAGCACACTCAGAATACGATGACCACATCTTCCTTTGGTCCGCTCCGCCCGAAGGCGGGCATCCGGGCCAAGACTGGAACTGCCAATGCACTGCTGAACCGTTCATCGATCTGAACGCCATCCCCGAAGGCGCGACCTGCGACATCCTGACCGGAGACCGATTGGCCTCCGTTTTCCCGGACGCGGAAAGTGATAAACTTAATGCAATCGCGCGAGAGTTGGATTTGAGGATCGTTTCAGGCCAACTCGACACGCGGGAGCGGTTGATCCATTTTCTGGGCAGATGAAGCAGGAAGCCCGCGACGATGCGCGATTGGTGGAAAGTCTGAACTACCGACCTGGTAGGATGCAGGCAATATACAGCTACTTCGCACGCCACCCGGACGAAGCAGAGCGCTATGTCAAGACGCCCGATCATCCTGCCGACCCGGTTGCCATTGCAAACCATGCCTACGCCAATCGGAACGGAATTGGTGATGTCGACAGCGGCGATGGCTGGAACTATCGCGGCCGCGGTCTGTTTCAATTCACTGGTCGCGCCAATTATCGGGCATTCACGGATTGGCATGAGAGCACTTTCGGAGGCGGAATTGATTTTGAGGCTGATCCGGACCGTGCGGCCGAGCCCGTCTATGCTGTCCGTTCTGCCGTATACTTCTGGCTAGACCACGATCTACCTCCACTGGCGGACAGTGGACTAACCGCATCAGCGGTGAGAGAAATCACGATTCGCATCAACGGGAGCGACGACACGGCAAAAGAACGTACGGAAAAGATGACCGATATTCGAGATGGCGGGCAGTTCGATGGGGTTTGCCGATTCTCGGTCGCACGACCAAGGTTTGAGGACGCGCATTGAGATCGCTTTTTTCAGCGGCGTTTGGCATATCGATTGGCTCGTCATCCGCTTTCGCAGATGACTCAAGGCACTTTCAGACACTCTTTGATGCACATAGCGTGGAAACCCGGGAACCGGTGATCGAAGTTAATTCAACGGAGGACGACGTCCACTTTTCGATTGCCTTGCGCGACAAGGAAAGCGGACTAGAGAGAAAATACGAGTTTGAAGGAGAGGGCAGCACCGACCCCTCACCGATCCAATTTGAGGAAAGCTATCTGTGTGGCACCCCTGTCATCCTGCTGACGGTGCAATACCCCTGGCGCCACGCCTTGCCAGAAACCGTTCGTGTTCTCGATACCTTCGCGTTCCGTCGAACCGACTTCGCCTTCATCGATGTGGCCTTCGGGACATTGACCGATATCGCGCTGGCCGATGACTCGGCCTACGACCCAATAGACCTTGAAATGCTTCCGCCGATCCGGGTGCACTGCTTGAACGGTCAGGGCGGGAAGCCCTTCGAATTCTCCAAGAAAGCAGCCAAATAGCTGGATCCCATAAACAGAGAAGGTTCGACGGCAGTCGCGTCCGCTCCGCCATTTACCCGCAAGAAAGTGTTCTCCCGATCCGATTGAGGCAGGATTTTTCCGTTGTTTGCGGGGGTTATTCGGGAGGGGCTGTCAACCGGCGCAAGTGCCAGCAGGGCCGAAGTCGGTCTCTCACGGGAGTTGTTCTCTGGGCCTGTCAACCAAGCCTGTAGGGTTCAGTGAGTTAACCCTCGGATTTGGCTAACTTAAGGCGGCCTGTGGACAAGGCAGCGTGGCGTACCGAAATGTCTTTGGGTTCGGGTTGTCATCGCGACGATCTGCTTGCGGGACCGCGCATCTTTGGTCGGGCGTGGCGAGGGCCGATTGCAGTTGTCCCGGGGCAGGGTTTCCGTTTCAGCGATCGCGGGCGGGCGGAACCGGGTCGTGGCCCGATCCACCCCAGGGATGGCAGCGGCAGATGCGGCTGATGGCCAGGAGCGACCCCATCACCGCCCCGTGGCGTTCAAGCGCCTCCAGCGCATAGGACGAGCAGGTCGGCTGGAACCGGCAGCCATGGCCGACCCAGGGACTGAGCAGCAGCCGGTAGGCGCGCACGGGCAGGGCGACCAGATGCGCCAGCGGGGTCATCTGCCTTCTCGTCCGCCGTGAACCTGGCCCAGGGCTGTGGCAAGATCGCCCAGCAGCAGGGCAAAGGGGCGTTCCGAGGTGGCCCCGGGGCGACCGACAAGCACATAGTCCCACCCGACCAGCCCGGAGACGGGCAGCACGATGCGTGCCACTTCGCGCAGGCGGCGTTTGGCGCGGTTGCGGGCGACGGCATTGCCGATCTTTCTGGAGCAGGTGAAGCCGACGCGAATGCCGTCTGTCCCATCCGCGCGCCGCCGTGCCTGGAGCAGAAAGCCCGGGGTCCCCTGCTTGCGGGCCTGCGCGGCGCGCAGGAAATCTGCGCGTGCGGCAATGATGTCAAGACGCACGGCGCACGCCGGTCGTGGCGCAGTATTCCGGCCCTGTCCGACATCCGGGGCGGTCATGTCACCGTTCCCTTGCGGGAGGCGGTCGGCCCGTCAGGCCGACAGCTTCTTGCGGCCCTTGGCGCGGCGGGCAGCCAGCACCAGACGCCCGCCCTTGGTTGCCATGCGGGCGCGGAACCCGTGGCGACGGGCGCGGACCAGGTTCGACGGTTGAAAAGTGCGCTTCATCGCGGGTCTCCATCAGATATGCGGCCCGGGCCGAACGGATTCGGGGGCCCCCTGCATTCGAAGACCGTCCTTTACGGAGGCACCGGCCCCAAGTCAATTCGCTGCGGGCGGGTTTCTGCAACATTCCCGGTTGCCCGGGAATGCCCCGGCCCATGCAGTGTTACAGGAACCGTCCGGCGCCGTCGCCCCGATCAAGGCCGCGTGAGGGGGGCTGTCGCCGCCGGTCCCGACGGGGCATGGTCCGACGCAGGCCAGTGAAAGGGCAGCAGCGTGAGCGATATGGCGAACACCCCGCGGACCGGCCTTTGGCAGAAGGCTCCGATCCTGCTGATCCTGACCGCAGCCGTGATCGGGGCTTTTGCCTTGCGCGGGCATCTGAGCCTTGAGACGCTGGCCACCCACCGCGACTCGCTTCTTGCGTTTCGCGATGCCCATTACGCCGTGTCGGTCGCGCTGTTCATTGCCGGCTATGCGGCTCTGGTCGCGCTGAGTTTGCCCGGTGCGCTGGTGGCCACGCTGACGGGCGGCTTCCTGTTCGGGCTGGTTCCGGGGGCGCTGTACAACGTGACGGCGGCCACGCTTGGCGCCGTAGCGGTGTTTCTGGCTGCGCGGGCGGGCTTTGGTGCGGCGATGGGCGACCGGATCGCGGCCGGCGGCGGCGCGGCGGCACGGCTGATGGACGGGCTGCGCGAGAACGAGCTTTCGGTGCTGTTCCTGATGCGGCTGCTTCCGGTGGTTCCGTTCTTTCTGGCCAACCTCATCCCGGCAGCCCTAGGCGTCAGCCTCTGGCGTTTCGCTCTGACGACCTTTTTCGGCATCATGCCGGGCGGGCTGGTCTACACCTGGGTCGGGGCCGGGCTGGGCGAGGTCTTCGCGCGGGGCGGCACGCCTGATCTGGGGCTTCTGTTCAAGCCACAGATTCTTGGGCCGCTTCTGGGGCTGGCTGCGTTGGCTGCCTTGCCCATCCTGATCCGCGCGTTCCGTCGCAAGGGCCTGTAGGATGAACCGGATCGAGACGGATATCTGCATCATCGGGGCCGGATCCGGGGGGCTTTCGGTCGCCGCCGGGGCGGCGCAGATGGGCGCACGCGTGGTCCTGATCGAGGGTGCCGAGATGGGCGGCGACTGCCTGAACCACGGCTGCGTGCCGTCCAAGGCCCTGCTGGCAGCGGCCAGGGTCGCCCATGTGATGACGGCGGGGTCCGCTTTCGGCATAACGCCCGTCACACCACAGGTGGATTTCGGCGCGGTCAAGGACCATGTCGCGCGGGTGATCGCCACCATCGCCCCGGTCGACAGCCAGGAACGGTTCGAGGGGCTTGGCGTACGGGTCATCCGTGCCTGGGGTCGTTTCGTCTCGCCGACCGAGGTCGAGGCCGGGGGCCACCGCATCACCGCGCGGCGGTTCGTCATCGCCACCGGGTCGCGTCCGATGGTGCCCGCGATCCCCGGACTGGACGGCGTGCCCTACCTGACGAACGAGACGATCTTTCCGCTGCGCGAGAAACCGTCGCATCTGATCATCATCGGCGGCGGTCCCATCGGGATGGAAATGGCACAGGCGCATCGGCGGCTGGGTTGCGATGTGACGGTGATCGAGGGCGCGCGGGCGCTTGGCCGCGAAGACCCGGAACTTGCGGCGGTGGTGCTTGACCGGCTGCGGGCCGAGGGCGTGGGGGTCCGCGAAGGCGTGTCGGTGGCGCAGGTCTCGGGCGCGCAGGGCGTGACGGTGACGCTGGCCGATGGCAACGCGATCACCGGATCGCATCTGCTGGTGGCCGCCGGGCGGCAGGTGGCGCTGGAGGGGTTGGACCTTGACGCCGCAGGCGTGGCGCATGACCGGCGCGGGGTACGGGTGGATGCACGGCTGCGGTCGTCGAACCGTCGCGTCTTTGCGGTGGGCGACGCGGCGGGAGGGATGCAGTTCACCCATCTGGCGGGCTATCATGCGGGCATCGTGATCCGGCAGGCGCTGTTCGGTCTGCCTGCGCGCGCGACAGCCCCGATCCCGCGCGTGACCTATACCGACCCCGAACTGGCACAGGTCGGCCTGACCGAGGCCGAGGCTCGCGCGGCGCATGGCGATGCGCTGTCCGTGGTGGGTTGGCCCCTGCACGACAACGACCGGGCCCAGGCCGAGGGCAAGACCGCGGGACTTGTCAAGGTCATGGTCGTGCGCGGCCGTCCGGTCGGTGCAGGCATCGCGGGGGCACAGGCGGGCGAACTGATCGGGCTTTGGTCGCTGGCCCTGTCGGCCCGGCTGAAGATGGCCGCAATCGGCGGGATGGTCCTGCCCTACCCGACACTGGCCGAAGTCTCGAAACGTGCCGCAGGGGCCTATTTCTCGCCGAAACTCTTTGATAGTAAAGGCGTGAAGCGGGTGGTGCGGCTGGTCCAGCGTTATCTGCCGTGACCGGATTTTCGGGGGGGCCGCCGGCCTTTGGCACCTTTCCGGATGTCGATGATCGGAAATGGGGTTGGAGGAAGTGGCGGAAAGGCGGGCGTCGGTGTTCAACACGCTCTCCGGGCGGTTCCTGCTGCTGACGGTTGCCTTCGTGATGCTGGCCGAGGTGCTTATCTTCGTGCCGTCGGTCGCCCGGTTCCGTGAAGATTATCTGAAGATGCGGCTGGAAAAGGCCCAGATCGCCTCGCTGGCCACCGAGGCCACCAAAGAGATGATCAGCGACAAGCTGATGCAGGAGCTTCTGTCGAACGCCGGGGTCTTCAACGTGGTGCTGCGCCGCGACGAAGTGCGCGAACTGGTGCTGTCTTCCGAAATCCCGTCGCCGATTGCGGCAACCTATGATCTGCGCAATGACGGCGTCTGGACCCTGATCCGCGACGCGCTGCTGCAGATCGCCGACCCCGAAAACCGCGTGATCCGGGTGATCGGCATTCCGGTCCAGCAGGCGGGCCTGCTGATCGAGATCACGCTGCAAACCGCACCGCTGCGCACCGAATTGATCGAATACGGCCTGCGCATCCTGCTTCTGTCGGCGGTGATCTCGGCGGTGACGGCCCTGATGCTGTTTCTGGCGGTGCGGCGGCTTCTGGTGCTGCCGATCCGCCGGGTCGTGGCGCACATGTCGTCCTATGCCGATGCGCCCGAGGACGGTCGCCGCATCATCGCACCGACCGCGCGCGTGCTGGAACTGCGCGAAGCCGAAGATGCGCTGCACACCATGCAGACCCAGTTGACCGGCGCGCTGAAGCAGAAGGAACGCCTGGCACAGCTTGGCGGGGCGGTGGCCAAGATCAGCCATGATCTGCGCAACATGCTCACCACCGCCCAGCTTTTCGCCGACCGGATGGAGGGCAGCGCCGATCCGGTCGTCGCAAGGGCCGCACCGAAGCTGGAAGCCTCGATCCGCCGGGCGGTGTCGCTGTGCGAAACGACGCTGGCCTTCGGCCGGGCCGAGGAACCGCCGCCCATGCTGTCGCGCTTTGCCCTGCGCGCGCTGGCCGAAGAGGTGGCCGAGGGCGAGGGGCTGGGCAGCGAAGGTCAGGTTGCCTGTCTGATCGACGTTGTGCCGGGAGCGGTGATCCGGGCCGACCGCGAACAGATGTACCGGGTCTTGGCCAATCTGGTGCGCAATGCCCGGCAGGCGATCGAGGCCACGGGCGCGCCCGGCACGATCGAGATCGGCGGGGGTGAAGATGATGCCGACTGGTGGATTCGCGTCGGCGATACCGGCCCCGGCCTGCCCGCCAAGGCGCGCGAGCACCTGTTCACCGCGTTTCAGGGCGGTGCCCGAAAAGGCGGATCGGGTCTTGGGCTTGCGATCTCGGCCGAGCTTGTGCGCGGCCATGGCGGCCGGCTGGACCTGGTGCGCAGCGATTCCGAAGGGACAGAGTTCCTGATCCGACTGCCCAAGAGCATGTGACCCGCAGCGCCCCGGCTTCGGTGTTTTCGCGCTTGCATTGACCTGCGCAGCGCACTACACGCCACCGCAGTGTGGACCCGTAGCTCAGCTGGATAGAGCATCAGACTACGAATCTGAGGGCCGGGCGTTCGAATCGCTCCGGGTCCACCAAATCTCCAAGCCGTGCAGAGACGATTTGCCTGTGTCACACCGGGGTGGCGCTGGACGTGTGCACCAACGCAGATCGTCGGCTTTGCCCCTTTCTTCTGGCCATGCACGGCCATCTTCGCTATTCTTGCTGTGCCGACCCGGGTCAACCCAGGCGGATCGAGGCAGGCGACCGGGGTCAACCCGGCGAAAAGAGCAGACAGGCGAACCCCATGACCGAAATGGTTTATGGCTCCATTCCCTCACGGGCGGGCGAGCCGGTGCTTCCGCGCTGGTGGCGCACCATCGACAAATGGTCGTTGACGTGCATCCTGTTGCTGTTCGGCATCGGGCTTCTGCTTGGTCTGGCAGCCTCGGTGCCGCTGGCCACGCGCAACGGGCTGGAGCCGTTCCACTATGTGCAGCGGCAAGCGGTGTTCGGTGGACTGGCGCTGATGGCGATGGTGGCCTGTTCGATGATGCCGACCGAGATGGTGCGGCGGTTTGCCGTGCTGGGCTTTCTTGCGACCTTCGCGGCGCTGGTTCTGCTGCCGTTCTTCGGCACCGATTTCGGCAAGGGGGCGGTGCGCTGGTTCTCGCTCGGGTTCGCGTCGTTCCAGCCGTCCGAATTCCTCAAGCCGTTCTTCATCGTACTGGCGGCCTGGCTGATGGCGGCAAGCCTTGAACCCAACGGCCCGCCCGGCAAGGCCATGTCGTTCAGCCTCGCTGCGCTGATCGTGGTGCTGCTGGCACTGCAGCCGGATTTCGGGCAGGCGGCGCTGATCCTGTTCGGCTGGGGCGTGATCTATTTCGTGGCCGGGGCGCCGATGCTGCTGATCGCGACGGTCATCGGCATCGTCAGCGCCGGTGCCATGCTGGCCTACAACAGCTCGGAACATTTCGCCCGCCGGATCGACGGCTTCCTGACGGCGGATGTCGATCCGCGCACGCAGATCGGCTATGCGACGAACGCCATTCAGGAAGGTGGCTTTTTCGGGGTGGGGGTGGGCGAGGGGCAGGTGAAATGGTCGCTGCCCGACGCGCATACGGATTTCATCATAGCCGTCGCCGCCGAGGAATACGGGCTGATCCTGGTGCTTCTGATCATCGCGCTTTACGCCACCGTCACGGCGCGGTCGCTGATCCGGCTGATGCGCGAACGCGACCCCTTCATCCGGCTTGCCGGAACCGGCCTTGCCTGCATCTTCGGCGTGCAGGCGATGATCAACATGGGCGTCGCGGTACGCCTTTTGCCCGCCAAGGGAATGACGCTGCCCTTCGTCAGCTATGGCGGATCGTCGGTGATCGCCGCCGGGATTACGGTGGGAATGCTGCTGGCGATGACGCGAACGCGCCCGCAGGGCCAGATGGGCGACATCCTGCGCCGCAGGGCGCGGTGATGGCCCCGCTGCTGCTGATCGCGGCGGGGGGGACGGGCGGGCACATGTTTCCCGCGCAGGCCCTGGCCGAGGCGATGCTGGCACGCGGCTGGCGGGTCAAGCTGTCGACCGACGCGCGCGGGGCGCGCTATGCGGGCGGATTTCCGGCCGAAGTCCCGGTCGAACAGGTATCGTCGGCCACCTTCGCGCGGGGCGGCGTGATGGAGCGGGCGCTGGTGCCGCTGCGGATCGCGGGCGGGGTGGCGGCGGCGGTCGCCGCGCAGCGGCGCGACCGGCCCGCCGTGGTGGTGGGGTTCGGCGGCTATCCCACGATCCCGGCGCTGGCCGCGGCAGTGATCCTGCGCGGGCGGCGGATGATCCACGAACAGAACGGCGTGCTGGGCCGGGTCAATACCCGCTTTGCCCCGCGCGTCGATGTGGTCGCCTGCGGGACACTGCCGACCGTTCTGCCGCCGGGGGTCAAGGGCATCCATACCGGAAACCCGGTGCGCGCGGCGGTGGTGGAACGGGCGGGCGCAGGCTATATTCCGCCGGGCGACTATCCGATGAGCCTTCTGGTCATCGGCGGCAGCCAGGGTGCAAGGGTGTTGTCGGACGCCGTCCCGGCGGCACTGGCCCTGCTGCCCGAGGCGCTGCGCGCGCGCCTGCGGGTCGCCCATCAGGCGCGGGCCGAAGATGCCGACCGGGCGCGGTCTGCCTATGCCGCCGCAGGGGTTGCGGTCGAGGTGGAGCCGTTCTTTGCCGACATCCCGCGCCGCCTGAGCGAGGCGCAGCTTGTGATCTCGCGTTCAGGTGCGTCATCGGTCGCGGATATCGCGGTGATCGGGCGTCCGTCGATCCTGATCCCCTTTGCGGCGGCAACGGGCGATCACCAGACGGCCAATGCGCGCGGTCTGGTTGCAGCGGGCGCGGCGGTGATGGTCCCCGAAAATGCGCTTGATCCGGTCGGCCTGTCCGGCCACATCGCCCGGATTCTGGGCGACCCCGCCGTCGCCGTACGGATGGCAAAGTCGGCGCTGGCGCAGGGGCGTCCTGACGCGACAGAGCGTCTGGTCGAGGTGGTGGAACGCTTGGGCAAGGGGGCTGCATGAACGCCGCGACGAAACTTCCCGGGGAACTGGGACCGATCCATTTCATCGGCATCGGCGGCATCGGCATGTCGGGCATCGCCGAGGTGCTGATGACGCTTGGCTACCGGGTGCAGGGGTCTGATGCCAGGGCGTCGAAGATCACCGACCGGCTGGTCGGGCTGGGGGCCGTGTTCTTTGAAGGGCAGGCGGCCGCCAACGTCGGCGAGGCGGCGGTGGTGGTCGTGTCCAGCGCCATCAGGAAGGGCAATCCGGAACTGGAAGAGGCGCGGCGTCGCAAGCTTCCGGTGGTGCGCCGGGCCGAGATGCTGGCCGAACTGATGCGGCTGCGCTCGAACATCGCCGTCGCGGGCACGCATGGCAAGACCACCACGACAACGATGGTTGCGACGCTGCTGGACAAGGGCGGCTTTGATCCCACGGTCATCAACGGCGGGGTGATCCACGCCTACGGGTCGAACGCGCGGGCTGGCGCCGGCGAATGGATGGTGGTCGAGGCGGATGAAAGCGACGGCAGCTTCAACCGCCTGCCCGCGACCATCGCCATCGTCACCAACATCGACCCCGAGCACATGGAGCACTGGGGCACCTTCGATGCGCTGCGAAAGGGCTTCCTCGATTTCGTCTCGAACGTGCCGTTCTACGGGCTGGCGGTCTGCTGCACCGACCACCCCGAGGTGCAGGCGCTGGTCGGGCGCGTCACGGACCGGCGCATCGTCACCTTCGGCTTCAACGCCCAGGCCGATGTGCGGGCGGTGAACCTTGTATTCGAAAACGGAAAGGCCTTCTTTGATATCCTGCTGCAGAACGAGGAGGAAGGTTCGAAGATCGAAGGCTGCACCCTTCCCATGCCGGGCGACCACAACGTGTCGAACGCGCTGGCGGCCGTGGCCGTGGCCCGGCATCTGGGCATGAAGCGCGCGGAAATCCGCGAGGCGCTGGCCGGATTCGCGGGCGTCAACCGCCGCTTCACCAAGGTGGGCGAGGTGCTGGGCGGCGTGACGGTGATCGACGACTACGGCCACCACCCGGTCGAAATCGCCGCCGTCCTGCGCGCCGCGCGACAGGCGACCAAAGGCCGGATCATCGCCGTGCACCAGCCGCACCGCTATACCCGCCTGTCCAGCCTGTTCGACGATTTCTGCACCTGCTTCAACGAGGCCGACGTGGTCGCCATCGCCGAGGTCTATGCGGCGGGCGAGGACCCGATCCCCGGTGCCAGCCGCGACGATCTGGTTGCCGGCCTGATCGCCCACGGCCACCGCCACGCCCGCGCGATCCTGGACGAGGGCGATCTGGCGCGGCTGGTCCGGGAACAGGCAAGGCCCGGCGACATGGTCGTGTGCCTTGGCGCGGGCACGATTTCCGCCTGGGCCAACGGCCTGCCTGCCGTTCTGGGGGCCTGAGGCGATGGCCGAAAACCTATACGGAAGGTGTATCGCCAGACCGGGGTCAACCGTGCCAGTGTCACGCGCGGAGGACCAAGGCCGATGACGCTTTCGCTGATCCTGGCGCTGATCTGGCTTGCGTTGGCACAAGCCACAGGCTTCCTGCGTCCCGCCTCGCGCCAACATACCGCAGCCGTGGCGCTGACCATCGTCGGCATCCCCCTGCTCGGCTGGGTCACCACCGACGCCGGGCCCTACATCAGCCTCGCCCTGCTTGCCGCCGGGGCGCTGTCGCTGTGCTGGCCGCTGCCGGGGGTGCTGCGAGGGGCGCGAAACGGTGAGGAGTGGCAGGAACCGGCGGAGTGAATTTCTGGCCGGCCCCCGGGGTCGGTGCCAGCGTTTGCCCGCAAGACGCTTCCCTGACGAATGTGGCCCGTAGGGTGCGTGCTTGCACGCACCGCCCCCGTGCTTGCGGGTACCGTGCGAAGCGGTGCGTGCAAGCACGCACCCTACGGGACGTGGGGCGGGGGCGGGGTGAGGGGGCGGAAGTTGCGATTTCGGACTTGCCAAGGACGCGGTGCGGCATTAGCCCGGACACGCGATGATTACCTATGATCCCCGCGGCACCCTCACCCCCGACCGCCCGCTGGTTGACCTGACCTGGCTCCGCGTCGGTGGCCCTGCGGACTGGCTGTTTCAGCCCGCCGACGAGGCGGACCTTGCGGATTTCCTGCGCGCGCTCGATCCGGGCATACCCGTGTTTCCGATGGGCGTGGGCAGCAACCTCATCGTGCGGGACGGCGGCATCCGGGCCGTCGTCATCAGGCTCGGGCGGGGGTTCAATGCGATCTCGGTCGAGGGCACCTCGGTAACCGCCGGGGCGGCGGCGCTGGATGCGCATGTGGCGCGGCGCGCGGCAGAGGGGGGGCTGGACCTGACCTTCCTGCGGACGATTCCGGGCAGCATCGGGGGCGCGGTGCGGATGAATGCCGGGTGCTATGGAAGTTATGTCGCCGATCATCTGGGGGAAGTGCGGATCGTCACCCGGCAGGGATCGGTCGAAACCCTTCCCGCCGCCGCTTTGAACCTGCGCTATCGGCAGAGCGATCTTCCCGAGGGCGCGGTGATCGTGCAGGCGACCTTTCGCGCCGCCCCCGGCGACCCCGTCGCGCTGGAGGCGAAGATGGCGGACCAGATCGCGAAACGCGATGCGAGCCAACCGACGAAGGAGCGTTCCGCAGGCTCGACTTTCCGCAATCCGGCGGGGTTTTCCAGCACGGGGCGTGCGGATGACCGTCACGACCTCAAGGCCTGGAAGGTCATCGACGAGGCCGGCATGCGCGGCGCGCGGCGGGGCGGCGCGCAGATGAGCGAGATGCATTCGAACTTCCTCATCAACGCCGGGGGGGCCACCGCGGCCGATCTGGAGGAATTGGGCGAGGCGGTACGAAAAAGGGTTTTCGATCACAGCGGATTGACGCTAGAGTGGGAAATCATGCGGGTCGGTGAACCCGCTGACAACCGATAAGGGGCCACCAAGGCCCCGGGAAAAATGATGGCGGGCATGTCGAGCAGGGCAGCCCCCGAAGTGGCGGTACTGATGGGTGGGCTTTCCGCCGAGCGGGAGGTGTCCCTGTCGTCGGGCAAGGCATGCGCGGCAGCCCTTCGGGAGGCAGGTTTCGGGGTGGTAGAGGTCGATTGCGGCCTTGACCTGCCTGCTCGGCTGGCTGCCCTGAAACCCGATGTCGCCTTCAACGCACTGCATGGACGGTGGGGCGAGGATGGCTGCGTGCAGGGTATCCTCGAATGGCTGCGCCTTCCCTATACGCATTCGGGCGTGCTGGCTTCGGCGCAGGCGATGGACAAGGCCCGCACCAAGGAGGCCTATGCGGCGGCAGGCCTGCCTGTGGTGCCCAGTCTGCTGGTGCCGCGCGAAGCGGTGGCCCGCGGCCATGTGATGGACCCGCCCTATGTGGTCAAGCCGAACAACGAAGGCTCGTCCGTCGGCATCTACATCGTGCGCGAAGGGGCGAATGCCCCGCGTCTGACCGAAACCATGCCCGCGACGGTGATGGTCGAGGCCTATGCGCCGGGGCGCGAACTGACTGTGGCGGTGCTGGGCGACCGCGCGCTGTGCGTGACCGATATCCTGACCGACGGCTGGTATGATTACGAGGCGAAATACGCGCCCGGCGGGTCGCGCCATGTGCTGCCGGCCGACCTGCCGGACGAGATCACGCGCGCCTGCATGGACTATGCGCTGCGCGCCCATGCCGTCCTTGGGTGCCGGGGCCTGAGCCGCACCGATTTCCGGTGGGACGCGACCCGGGGGCTGGCGGGGCTTGTACTGCTGGAGACCAATACCCAGCCGGGGATGACGCCCACGTCGCTGGCCCCGGAACAGGCGCGGCACGTCGGGCTGTCCTTCCCCGACCTTTGCCGCTGGATCGTCGAGGATGCGTCATGCGACCGCTGATCCCTTCGGCCCCCGCGCACCGCGACCCCGCGCCCAGCCGGACGGCCTACCGGATGCAGCGGTTGTGGCTGACCCCGGTGTTTCGCGCCCTGTTGCGGGTGGGCTTTCCGGCCTTCGTGATGATGTTTTCGGTCGGACTCTATCTGTCGGACGCCAGCCGCCGGCAGGCGATGGCAACGGCCTGGGACGGGGCCTGGGAAAAGGTCGAGGACCGGCCCGAGTTTCTGGTCAAGCTGCTGGCGATCGACGGCGCTTCGCCCGCCCTGGCCGAGGCGATCCGCGCCAAGCTGGCGCTGCCGCTGCCGATGTCGTCCTTTGCCATCGACATGGAGGCCGCACGGCTGAGCATCGAGGAACTGGATGCCGTGGCCGACGCCGAAGTGCGGATACGCGGCAGCGGCGTGTTGCAGGTCGAGATCGTGGAGCGTCAGCCGGTCGTGGTCTGGCGCACCGGGGCAGGGCTGTCGCTGCTGGACGGCGAGGGGCTGCGGATCGCCACGATCCTGGAACGGGCCGACCGCGCCGACCTGCCGCTGATCGCCGGGCAGGGGGCCAACCGGGCCGTGCCGGAGGCGCTTGCCCTGCTGGCCGCCGCCCAGCCGATCCTGCCCCGTCTGCGCGGTCTGGTGCGGGTGGGCGAGCGGCGGTGGGATCTGGTGCTGGACCGCAACCAGCGGGTCCTGCTGCCGGAAGTGGCCCCTGTGCGTGCGCTGGAACGGGTGATCGCGCTGGATCAGGCGCAAAAGCTTCTGGACCGCGACGTGATCGCGGTCGATCTGCGGAACGAACATCGTCCCGTTCTGCGTCTTGCCCCGGCGGCGCTGAGCGCCCTGCGGCAGGCGCGCGGGCTGGAAAGCGGGGAAACCGGGCTATGACCGACCTCTATCAGTCGCAACGCGCGATGCGGCACATGCGGCGTGCCGCCATGCAGCGGGGCGTGATCGCGATCCTTGATGTGGGCACGTCAAAGATCGCCTGCCTGATCCTGCGGTTCGACGGCCCCGAACGGCTGCGCGAGGCGGATGGTTTCGGCCCGATGGCCGGGCAGTCGGGGTTCCGGGTGATCGGCGCACATGCCACCCGGTCGCGCGGGGTACGGTTCGGCGAGATCGCCGTCATGAACGAGACGGAACGCGCGATCCGCACCGCCGTGCAGGCGGCGCAGAAGATGGCGAATGTGCGGGTGGACCATGTCATCGCCTGCTTTTCGGGCGGCGAGCCGCGCAGCTATGGCCTTGCGGGCGAATGGGAATTGCAGGATCAGGTCGTCACCGAGCAGGACGTGGCGCGTGCGCTGGCCGCCTGTGACGTGCCGCAGATCGGCGAGGGGCGCGAAGTTCTGCATGCGCAGCCTGTGAACTTCGCGCTGGACCACCGCAGCGGCATGGGCGACCCGCGCGGGCAGATCGGCAACCGGCTGGCCTGCGACCTGCATCTTTTGTCGGTTGAAGGTTCGGTGGTGCAGAACCTGCTATAC
This sequence comes from Rhodobacterales bacterium, assembly GCA_013297695.1. GTDB lineage: Bacteria > Pseudomonadota > Alphaproteobacteria > Rhodobacterales > Rhodobacteraceae > Aliitabrizicola. The sequence goes on from JAAFHX010000011.1 coordinate 23,874, forward strand.
TGCATCAAGCGCTGTGATCTGGAACTGGCCGGAATCGCGTCATCCGCCTATGTCTCGGGCATTTCGAGCCTGGTCGAGGATGAACAGGAACTCGGGGCGGCCTGCATCGACCTTGGCGGCGGGTCTACCGGCATCTCGATCTTCATCAAGAAGCACATGATCTATGCCGATGCGGTCCGCATGGGCGGCGATCACGTCACGTCCGATATCTCCAAGGGCCTGCAGGTGCCGCTTCAGGTCGCCGAGCGGATCAAGACGCGGCACGGCGGGGTCCATGCGACCGGCATGGACGACCGCGAGATGATCGAGATCGGCAGCGACAGCGGCGATTGGGAAAAGGACCGCCGCACGGTCAGCCGGACCGAACTGATCGGAATCATGCGCCCGCGTGTCGAGGAAATCCTGGAAGAGGCGCGGACGCGGCTGGATGCCGCCGGGTTCGACCATCTGCAAAGCCAGCAGATCGTGCTGACCGGGGGCGCAAGCCAGATTCCCGGTCTTGACATGCTGGCCACCCGGATCCTGGGCCAGCGGGTGCGGTTGGGCCGCCCGCTGCGGGTGCAGGGGCTGCCGCTGGCGACCTCGGGCGCTGCCTTTGCCGGGGCGGTGGGCCTGTGCCTGTTCGCCGCGCACCCCCAGGACGAATGGTGGGATTTCGACATTCCAAGCGAACGCTACCCCGCACGATCCCTGAAACGGGCGATCAAATGGTTTAGGGACAACTGGTGATCCGCAAGATGGTGTGTATTTGGCGATATCCCGCTGAAAGCCCCGCAAAGTTGTCCATATTTTGTGGTTGCGGAGGGTTTTTTTCGTGACCTGTGGCTCATCTGCGCGTAGAATCAGACGAAATCTGGAAAAGCTGCACCGAAAGCGTCGCGCAAGATGCAGGGCAGACGGGATTGCACGGCCGGGACAACGAAAAAACAGGCGGAATGGCGATGACACTGAACCTAATCATGACCTCTGACCGGGAAGAGCTGAAGCCGAGGATCACCGTCTTCGGCGTGGGCGGGGCGGGCGGCAATGCGGTCAACAACATGATCGACAAGCAACTGGAGGGCGTGGAGTTCGTGGTGGCGAACACCGACGCACAGGCGCTGATGCAAAGCCGCGCCGATGCCCGCATCCAGATGGGCGTGAAGGTCACCGAAGGTCTGGGGGCGGGCGCGCGTCCCACAGTGGGCGCGGCGGCGGCCGAGGAATCGATCGAGCAGATCGTGGATCATCTGGCGGGTGCGCACATGTGCTTCATCACCGCCGGCATGGGCGGCGGCACCGGCACCGGGGCGGCCCCGATCATCGCGCAAGCGGCGCGCGAACTGGGCGTGCTGACGGTCGGCGTGGTCACCAAACCCTTCCAGTTCGAAGGCGCCAAGCGGATGCGCCAGGCAGATGAGGGGATCGAGGCGCTGCAGAAGGTTGTCGACACGCTCATCATCATTCCCAACCAGAACCTGTTCCGGCTGGCCAACGAAAAGACCACCTTTACCGAAGCCTTCGCGATGGCTGACGACGTGCTGTACCAGGGCGTCAAGGGCGTGACCGACCTGATGGTGCGCCCCGGCCTCATCAACCTCGACTTCGCCGACGTGCGCGCGGTGATGGACGAAATGGGCAAGGCGATGATGGGCACCGGTGAGGGCTTTGGCGAAAACCGTGCCGTGCAGGCTGCCGAGAAGGCCATCGCCAACCCGCTGTTGGACGAGATCAGCCTGAACGGAGCGCGCGGCGTGCTGATCAACATCACCGGCGGCTATGACCTGACGCTGTTCGAACTGGACGAGGCGGCAAACATCATCCGCGAAAAGGTCGATCCCGACGCGAACATCATCGTGGGGTCCACGCTGGATACCACGATGGAAGGGGCGATCCGCGTGTCGGTCGTGGCGACCGGCATCGACGCCAGCGCCAAGAACCGCGCCGAACCGGCAATCACCCGGCGTGGCATGTCGGCCCCGGCCCCGGTCCATGCCGCGACAGCGAAGCCCGAACTGCGACCCGAACCGGCACCGGCAAATCCGACGCTGTTCCATGCGATGGAAACCGAAGAAAGCTATGACGACGGCGCAGAGGATACTGCCGATCAGTTGCCGCCGCCCGCCTATCGTCCGCAGGCACCTGCGCCACAGCCGCAGCCGCAGCCCAGGCAGGCCGCCGCCCATGCCGAAGACCCGGCGGCCTTTGTGGCCCCCCAGGCCCGCCGCATGGGAACGCCTTCGCCCGAGGCCATGGCCCGGCTTCAGGCCGCCGCCGCACGGACAGCACCGCGCGCGCCCGTCATGCCCACCGCCGCACGCACGCCCGCCCCGGCCGCTGCCGCGCGCGCGGCAGACAAGCCGCGCTTTGGTATCGGGTCGCTGATCAACCGCATGGCGGGGCACGCCGAACCCGCAGCGGCACCGGTAGCCGAGCGCGGCAGCCCTGCCCGGCCGCAGCAACAGGCCGCCGCCTATGACGAAGAGCCGGATCAGAACAGCGAACAGGACCGGATCGAGATTCCGGCCTTTCTGCGCCGTCAGGCCAACTGAACAGCATCACGATGCATGCGCGAAAAGCCCGGGAGACCGGGCTTTTTTCATTCTTCAAGACAAGGACTTGTCCTTGACATGGCGCGTTTTCGCCCAGGTTCGGGCAGGGTGTTACAACCCGTCACAAAGTGTGAATTGAGGTGCAGCGTGCACGCGGTTAGGCAAAAGTCGCGGGTCCCTGAACGGGATGCGCCAACAAGATCAAGGTCAACGACGCAGTGCAACACACCCTGAACGCCCCTGTCGAATTCCATGGGACCGGACTTCATTCCGGTCGGTCTGTCCGCATGACCGTACACCCGGCGGCGGCAGATCATGGGATTTGGTTTCTGCGCCGCGACCTTGGGCCCAAGGCGCTGATCCCCGCCCTGTGGCATGCGGTGGAGCCGTCGCGGTTGTGCACGCTGGTCGCCAATGACGGCGGCGCGCATGTCTCGACCATCGAGCATGTGATGGCTGCCCTTGCGGGCTGCGGGATCCACAATGCCCTGATCGAAATCGACGGCCCGGAAGTGCCCATTCTGGATGGCAGCGCCGCCCCCTTCGTGCGCGCCTTCCTGCAGGCGGGACTGACCGAACAGGATGAACCCGTGCGTGCGATCCGGGTACGGCGCATGGTCGAGGTGCGCGACGGTGGTGCCATAGCGCGGCTGGAACCGTCGGATATGCTGCACATCGCCTTCCGGATCGAATTCGACGATGCGGCCATCGGTACGCAGGAAAAGACCCTGAACATGGCAAACGGTGCCTTCGTGCGCGAGCTGAGCACCAGCCGCACCTTCTGCCGCCAGTCGGATGTCGATGACATGCGGGCGCGCGGTCTGGCGCTTGGCGGGACGCTGGACAACGCGGTGGTGGTTGAGGGCGACCGGGTGCTGAGCCCGGGGGGCCTGCGGTTCACGGACGAGCCTGTGCGCCACAAGATGCTGGACGCCCTGGGGGATCTGGCGCTGGCGGGTGGTCCGATCCTGGGGCGCTATACCGGCATCCGGGCGGGCCACGCGCTGACCAACCGGCTGCTGCACGCGCTGTTCGCCGACCCCTTGGCCTGGGATCGGGTGGACTGCGGACCGCTGGCCGGTCGCACGCTGCCGGGTGCGGGCCTTGGCGTCGCGGATCATCACGCGGTGCTCTGATCGGTCTCGCAGGCGGGGCGCGGCCGCCGAAAGGCGTTTTGCGGTCGGCATTCTTCTGTGTTAGACCACCGGGCAACAGGCATGGTGCGGGCAACGTCCCGGCCAGACAATCGAAGCGGGTGGTACTTTCAGATGACAGGCGGAAGACCCGGGACGCGCTGGATCGGCACGGCCTTTCTGCTTTTGGCACTGGCGGCCTGTGGCGGCGGCAACCGCGGCAATGAACCGCCGTTGGAATCCTTCACCGCGGAAGAAATCTACAACCGTGGCGAGTACGAGCTTGAGACGCAGCGCAAGCCGGATGACGCGATTCACTATTTCTCGGAAGTGGAACGGCTGTACCCCTATTCCGAATGGGCCAAGCGCGCGCTCATCATGCAGGCTTTTTCCTATCACAAGGGCAAGGACTACGAAGAGGCGCGCGCGGCGGCACAGAGGTATCTGGATTTCTATCCCGGAGACGAGGATGCGGCCTATGCGCAGTATCTTCTGGCCCTGTCCTATTATGACCAGATCGACCAGGTGGGCCGCGATCAGGGGCTGACGTTCCAGGCGCTGCAGGCCCTGCGCGACGTGATCGAGAAGTATCCCGAAAGCGAATATGCGCGGTCTGCCATCCTGAAGTTCGATCTGGCCTTCGACCAGCTTGCGGCAAAGGAGATGGAGATCGGGCGGTTCTACCTGAAGCGCGGCAACTATACGGCAGCGATCAACCGATTCCGCGTGGTCGTCCAGGATTACCAGACCACCACCTTTACCGCCGAGGCGCTGCTTCGGCTGGTGGAAAGCTATCTGGCGCTTGGGTTCACCAAAGAGGCGCAGACGGCGGGGGCGATCCTGGGCTACAACTTTCAGGCCAGCCCGTTCTATGACGATGCCTTCCGTCTGCTGACGGGCGCGGGCCTCAGCCCCGAGGCGCAGGAAGGCTCGGGCTGGCTGAGCCAGGTCTACCGCCAGGTGATCCGCGGCGAGTGGCTTTAGGCCGACGGGGGCGGGCGGATGCTGCGCGGCCTTGAAATCCGCGACATGCTGATCATCGACCGGCTGAACCTTGCGTTCGCGCCGGGCCTGAACGTGCTGACCGGCGAGACCGGGGCGGGCAAGTCGATCCTGCTGGACGCGCTTGGCTTTGTGCTGGGCTGGCGGGGCCGGGCGGAACTGGTGCGCCACGGGGCGGCCCAGGGAGAAGTGACGGCGGTTTTCGATCTGCAACCCGGCCATCCGGCACGGATGCTGCTGGATGAGGCCGGTATCGCGGGCGGTGACGAAGTGATCCTGCGGCGGACAAACACCGCCGACGGGCGCAAGACGGCTTGGATCAATGACCGTCGGGCAAGCGGCGACATGCTGCGGACCCTGTCCGAGACGCTGGTGGAACTGCACGGCCAGCAGGACGACCGCGGGTTGCTGAACCCGCGCGGGCACCGGCAGTTGCTGGATGCCTTTGCGGGGTTGGACCTTGGCCCGCTCCGCGCGGCCTGGGGCGCGTGGGCCACTGCCCGGAAGGCGCGGACCGAGGCCGAGGCCGCGATTGCGCAGGTAGCAGCAGACGAAACCTATCTTCGCCATGCCGTTGCCGAACTGGACAAGCTTGATCCCCAGCCGGGCGAAGAGGCCGCGCTGGATACCCGCCGCCGCCTGATGCAGGCGGCCGAGAAGATCAGGCAGGACATCCTCCGCGCCCATGCCGCACTTGCCGAGAACGGGGCGGAACGGCTGCTGTCGGATGCGACGCGCTGGCTTGATGCCGTGGCCGACCGGGCGGAAGGCCGCCTTGACGCGCCGCTGGCGGCCCTGTCGCGCGCGATGATCGAACTTGGCGAGGCGCAGGCAGGCGTCGAAGACGCGCTGCGGGGGCTGCACTTTGACCCGGCGGACCTGGAAGCCGTGGCCGACCGGATGTTCGCAATCCGCGCCATGGCGCGCAAGCACGGGGTGGCCCCGGATGATCTTGGCGGCTTTGCCGACCGGTTGCGCGCGCGCCTGCAGGCGCTGGAAGGCGGCGCGGGAAATCTGGCGGCACTGACGCAGGCCGTCAGCGAGGCCGAGGCGGCCTATCTTGCCGCATCGGCAGATGCCACCCGGGCGCGGAAGGCGGCTGCTGCCCGACTGGATGCTGCGATGGCGGGCGAACTCGCGCCCCTGAAGATGGAGAGGGCCGTCTTTGCAACGGTGGTCGAGGCACGCGAGGCGGGGCCAGAGGGCATGGATGCCGTGACCTTCACCGTCGCGACGAACCCCGGTGCCCCTGCCGGGCCCTTGAACCGCATCGCTTCGGGGGGCGAGTTGTCGCGCTTTCTGCTGGCGCTGAAGGTTTGCCTGACACGCGGGACGTCGGGCCTGACGCTGATCTTCGACGAGATCGACCGGGGCGTGGGCGGTGCCACCGCCGATGCCGTGGGCCGAAGATTGCGCGCGCTGGCCAAGGGCGCGCAGGTCCTGGTGGTGACCCATTCGCCGCAGGTGGCAGCGCAGGGCGCGCATCACTGGCGGGTGGAAAAGCGCGTGGCACAGGGGGTGACGACCAGCACGGTCACGCCGTTGCTGGCGGATGACCGGGTGGACGAGATCGCGCGGATGCTGGCTGGCGACACGGTGACCGAAGCAGCCCGGTCGGCAGCCCGCGCGCTGCTGTCGGCGACAGGCTAGGCAAGCGGGGCGATCATCAGGGACTGCGCCTTCCAGTCCGCATCCTGCCGCAACAGTAACGCGCACAGCATCACGCCCAGCCGTCCAAGATCGCCCCCGTTGGCGTCCGTCACCCCGCTGAGCACAAAGCGCTGATGCAGCATCACCGCCCCTTCCGCCACCGGGACAAGGCGCATCTTGCCGGTGACCAGCCTTGTGCCGGCAAGCGGCCCGGCAAGATCGGCAGCCCACAGCGCCTGCACCCCGGTCCGGTCATCGGCCCAGCCCCCGGTCAGGGTCAGCGCCCCGGCCCCTTCGGTGCACAGCGCCCCGATGGCCACGGCATCGCGGGCCGAAAAGGCTGCCGCAAAGCGGCGGGCAAAATCCTCGGGGCCCGGCAGGGACATCGGATCACAGTTGTTCGACGGTGACCTTGTCCGGGTAGAAGGCGAGGTGCCCCGCGATTTCCATGACACCGTCTTTCGGCGTTTCATAAGACCAGGCGGCATCGCGGATCGTGCCGCTGTCGGTTGTCACCGAAAAATAGCTGGCGACCCCCTTCCACGGGCAGGTCGATTGCCGGGCGGTCCGGTCCATCAGCGCCATCGCCAGGTCCGCGCGCGGAAAGTAGATCACCGGGTCGTGGCTTCCCTCGACCAGTTCCAGCGCGTTGCGGCTTTCGCCGATGACGGCACCGCCGGCGCGGATCACCCAGGTGCCTGCCGCCTTGCGGATGCGGATGTGGTCGCTCATGCCTTGCCCCTTTTCGAATGCCTGCCGCCAGACTGCGCCGAACCGGGCACGCTTGTCAAAGCGGTGCACAGGCCGCGGTCAGCCAGTCGAGCGCAAAGGGGGATACGCGCGGACCGATCCGGTCCAGCGTGCGGGCATGATAGGCATCCAGCCATGCCCTTTCGCCCGGCGAAAGGGCTGCGGTCAGGATCAGGCGGCGGTCGAGCGGCACGAAGGTCAGCGTCTCGAACTCCAGATGCCGACGGTCGTCGCCACCGGGCAGGGCAGCGGCCTCCTGCACCACGATCAGGTTTTCCAGCCGGATGCCGAAAGCCCCTTCGCGGTAATAGCCGGGTTCGTTCGACAGGATCATGCCGGGGTCCAGCGGCACCTCGGAAATCCGGCTCAGCCGCTGCGGCCCTTCGTGCACCGACAGGAAGGCACCGACGCCATGCCCCGTCCCATGATCATAGTCCTGCCCCGCCATCCACAGCGCGGCCCGCGCCAGCGGATCAAGGTCGCGCCCCGCAAGCCCGCGTGGAAAGCGGATGCGCGAAATGGCGATCATGCCTTGCAGAACGCGGGTAAAGGCGGCCCGCGCCTCGGGCCCCGGATCGCCGAGGGCAATGGTGCGGGTGATGTCGGTGGTGCCGTCAAGGTACTGTCCGCCGCTGTCCACCAGCAGCAATTCGTCGGTGCCCAGACGGCGGTTGGTCGCCTCGGTCACGCGGTAGTGCATGATCGCGCCATGCGGACCCGATCCGCAGATGGTGTCAAAGCTCAGGTCATGCAGCGCGTTGGTGGCGCGGCGGAAGCCTTCCAGGCTGCGCACCACGTCAATCTCGGTCAGGCCGCCCCTGGGGGCCTCGGTCTCCAGCCAGGCAAGGAATTCGACCATCGCCGCGCCGTCGCGCAGATGCGCCGCGCGCGTCGCCGCGATTTCGGCGGCATTCTTGCGGGCCTTGGGCAGGCGGCAGGGGTCATCGGCCCAGGCGATGGCGATGCCTGCGGCCTCAAGCCGGTCACGCAGCGCCAGCGGGGCCGAAGCGGGGTCAAGCCGCACGGGGCCTGCCAGCGCGTCGAGCGCGGGCAGGAAAGCGTCGGCAGGGGCAAGGGTGATGCCGCCATCCAGTGCGCTTCGGGTGGCGTCGTCGAACTTGGCCGGGTCGGCAAAGATCGTCACGGCGGCATCGGCCTGCAGGATCGCGAAAGCATGCAGGACCGGGTTGTAGGGCACGTCGGACCCGCGCAGGTTGGCCAGCCAGCAGATCGAATCGGGCAGGGTCAGCACGGCTGCCGTCTGCCCCGCCGCCCGCAGGTCCGCCGCCAGCCGCGCGCGCTTGTCCGGCGCGCTTTCTCCCGCAAGGTCCAGAGGATGCGCAAAGGCGCGACCGACCGGGGCTGGCGGCTGATCGGGCCAAAGCCTGTCGATGGGGTTCTCCCCGACCGGACGCAGGCTGACGCCCGAACCGGCCAGCGCCTCGGTGATCCGGTCAATCTCTTCGCGGGTATGAAGCCAGGGGTCGAAACCGACCGTGCCCGCTGCCAGATGGTCGCGAATCCAGGGGCCGGGCTTGACGTCCGGCCAGGGGACGGGCGCGAAGGCGTGCAGATCGACCTGCGACTTCACCTGCGTGCGATAGCGCCCGTCGATGAAGACGCCCGCGATGTCGGGCAGAACAACGCAGAACCCGGCCGAGCCGGTAAAGCCGGTCAACCATTGCAGGCGTTCATCGCGGCGGGCAACGTATTCTCCCTGATGGGCATCGGCACGCGGGACAACGAAGCCCTGCAGGCCCTGATCCGCCAGCAGGCGGCGCAGGGCGGCCAGACGGGCCGGCCCGGCCGAGGGGTTCGACAGAACGTCAAAGGACTGGAACATGGCGCGACCCCGATGCTGTGTGTCAACCGGGGTAGCAGCCCGGCTTGGGAGGTTGCAAGCCGGGAAAGCCGGATGGAGCGGACGGAACCCAAAAGCCTTTGAAGGCTTTTGGCAAATCCCTTGAAAGGGATTTGGTCCTTTACCTTGCGGCGCGGCGCGGCTGACCACCCGCGCGGGCGCGCCTTTTAGGGTCGCTGTCGAACAGGCTGGCAAGTTGCTCGGTCATGGCACCGGCAAGCTGTTCCACATCGGTGATGGTCACGGCGCGCGGGTAATAGCGGGTCACGTCATGCCCGATTCCGATGGCGATCAGTTCCACCGCGCGGCGTTTCTGCACCAGGGCGATCACGTCGCGCAGGTGTTTTTCCAGATAGTTCGCGGGGTTGACCGAAAGCGTGCTGTCATCGACCGGCGCGCCGTCGGAAATGACCATCAGGATGCGCCGCGCCTCGGGACGGGCGATCATGCGGCGGTGCGCCCATTCCAGCGCCTCGCCGTCGATGTTTTCCTTCAGCAGCCCTTCCTTCATCATCAGACCCAGATTGGCCCGCGCGCGCCGCCAGGGCGCATCGGCCGACTTGTAGATGATGTGGCGCAGGTCGTTCAGGCGGCCGGGCTGTTGCGGACGCCCCGCCTGCAGCCATTTCTCGCGGCTCTGGCCACCCTTCCACGCGCGGGTGGTGAAGCCCAGGATTTCCACCTTCACATCGCAGCGTTCCAGTGTGCGGGCCAGCACATCGGCGCAGATCGCCGCGATGGAAATGGGCCGCCCGCGCATCGAGCCGGAATTGTCCAGCAGCAGCGTCACGCAGGTATCGCGGAATTCGGTGTCCTTTTCGACCTTGAAGGACAGCGGCGTTGTGGGGTTCGCGACCACGCGCGCCAGACGGCCCGCATCCAGCGTGCCCTCCTCCAGATCGAATTCCCAGCTTCGGTTCTGTTGCGCCTGAAGGCGGCGCTGCAGCTTGTTGGCCAGCCGCGAAACCGCGCCCTTCAGCGGTTCAAGCTGCTGGTCCAGATAGGCGCGCAGGCGTTCCAGTTCGGCGGGTTCGGCAAGGTCTTCGGCGCGGATTTCCTCGTCAAAGTCGGTGAGGAAGACGGTGTAGTTGGGGTCGGCATCGGAATGGGGCGCGGGGGGCGGGGGCTCCAGCGGGGCCTCGCCCTCGGGCAGTTCGGCCTCGTCGCCCTGATCCATCTCGGCCTGGTCTTCCATGCTGACCTGGGCCTGGCTTTCGTCCTGGCTGTCATCCTGGCTTTGTTCGGGGCTGGCCTCGCTGTCTTCCGACTGGTCTTGATCATCGCCCGCGGAATCGGGGCTTTCGGGGTCTTCTTCGGCGTCGTCTCCGGCCTCGTCCTGGTCATCCTGATCCGGGTCGTCGCCAAGCTGGTCGCCATAGCCGAGGTCCGAGATCACCTTGCGCGCCAGCCGCGCAAAGGCCGCCTGGTCGGCCAGCACATGGTCGAGGTTTTCCAGCGTGCCGCCGGCCTGTTCCTCGATGAAGCCGCGCCACAGGTCCATCACGTTTGACGCCCCGCGCGGCAGGTCGCGGCCGGTCGCAAGGTGCCGCACGAGGTATCCGGCTGCGGTCGCCAGTGGCGCATCGGCGGACTGGGTGATCTGGGCATAGCCCTTGCGGTCGGCTTCGTGCCCGATCTTGGCGTCGATGTTGCCGGCGGTGCCGGGCATGGCCCGCGCGCCCACAGCCTCGCAGCGGGCGGTTTCCATCGCGTCATAGATGTCGCGCGCCAACTGTCCCGTGGGCGCATAGCGGGCCGAGGTGGCGGCGTCGTGGTACTTGTGGCGCAGCGCGAAGGCATCCGCCGTGCCGCGCGCCAGCAGCACCTCGTCGCGCGTCATGCGGCGGCTGACCTGCGGCAGGCGCACGCCATCCTTGGTCAGCCCCGGCGGATCGACCGAATAGGTGACGGTCAGGTCGGCGTCATCGGCCATGACGCGCGTGGCCTCGGCCAGCGCCTTCTTGAACGGGTCTGCGGGGTTGTCGGTCGGTTTCATCATGCCTGCGGTTATCCCGCGCGAAGCCTGCAAAAGGCAAGAGGTCGCGGCAGGGCTGCGGTCACTTGTTCCGGGCTGAAGCGGGCGATACCGTGGTCCGGGCACCGGGAGCAAAGGAATGCGGGCATGCAGGAATTTCTGAAATCGGTTGTTATCCTGCTGATCGCGAATGCGATCGGCCTTGGGCTTGCGTCGCTGGTGATCGGGCCGGGGTTTCGGCTGGGGGTCAGCACCTTCCTTGTTGCTGTGCTGCTGTTCACGGTGATCGAGGCGCTGGCGCGGCCCGTGCTGGCGCGGATATCGGCCAGATGGCTGCCGCAGATGATGGGCGGGCTGTCGCTGGTCGCGGTGTTCGCAGGCCTTCTGGGCACCCAGTTGATCCTTCCCGGCAAGGCGATCTCGGGGTTGAACAACTGGCTGTTCGCGCCGCTGCTGGTCTGGATCATCAGCCTGGTCATGCAGATTGTCCTGCCAAGGTACCTGTTCAAGACCGGGGCCCCTGCCAAGGGCTAGCCCCGGGCGGTGCGTGAACCCGCAACCGGGCCACGGCCCGGATGCGGAACCACGCACCCTACGGCTGTCTTGCCGTTTCCGGCTGGGTCGCGCCGAAGTCCTCGCAGGTCTGCATCAAACGCTCCATCAGGCTGCGGCTTTCGCCTGCGCCACAGGTGGCCTCGTCGATCATCTGCATCATCATGCCGCGCTGGTCGGCGATGAAGGCATCGACTGCCTCCGGGCTGCCGGTCGTCAGGCGGTGGGCGACCCGGGCGAAGGCCTCGGCGCGGGCCGGATCACCGGGCGTGGGATCGAGCAGGGTGGAGCGCCGCGCGAAATCGTCCCAGCCGAACCAGAACGCGGCGCATTGCGCGGCGGGGTACAGGGCAGGGTCTCCCGACCCCGAGGCGGGAAAGGGGCCGATGGCGGCAAGGGCAAGAGCGGTCGCCGCCGCAGCCTTCACTTCATCGCCATGCTGGCAGCGCTTTCCGGCAGTTCCTCGGCAAAGCAGCGCTGGTAGAATTCGGCGACGGTCTGGCGTTCCAGCTCGTCGCACTTGTTCAGGAAGGTCAGGCGGAAGGCATAGCCGATGTTGCGGAAAATCTCGGCGTTCTGCGCCCAGGTGATGACGGTGCGCGGGCTCATCACGGTGGACAGGTCGCCGTTCATGAAGGCGGTGCGGGTCAGGTCGGCCACGGTGACCATCTGGTTGATCGTCTTGCGGCCCTTGTCGGTGTTGTAATGCGGGCTTTTCGCCAGAACGATCGCGGCCTCGGCGTCGTGCGACAGGTAGTTGAGCGTTGCCACAAGGCTCCAGCGGTCCATCTGCGCCTGGTTGATCTGCTGGACCCCGTGGTAAAGCCCGGTCGTGTCGCCCAGGCCCACGGTGTTCGAGGTGGCGAACAGGCGGAACGACGGGTTGGGCGTGATGATCTCGTTCTGGTCCAGAAGCGTCAGCTTGCCGTCATGTTCCAGCACGCGCTGGATCACGAACATCACGTCGGCGCGGCCCGCATCGTATTCGTCGAACACGATGGCGACCGGGTTGCGCAGCGCCCAGGGCAGGATGCCCTCGTGGAATTCGGTCACCTGCTTGCCGTCGCGCAGCTTGATCGCATCCTTGCCGATCAGGTCGATCCGGCTGATGTGGCTGTCGAGGTTCACGCGCACGCAGGGCCAGTTCAGCCGCGCGGCCGTCTGCTCGATATGGGTCGATTTGCCGGTGCCATGGTAGCCCTGGATCATTACGCGGCGATTGTAGGCAAAGCCGGCAAGGATCGCGAGCGTGGTGTCGGGGTCGAACTTGTAGGTCGGATCAATGTCGGGAACGCGGTCAGAGCGTTCGCCGAAGCCCTTCACCTTCATGTCGGTGTCGATCCCGAAGACATCCCGAACGGAAATCTCTTCGGTGGGTTTCGCAGTCATTTCCAGCATTCCGCCCGCCATTGATATGTCTTGCGTGGCCCGGGGGGCGGCACGCGGATCAGTCCGTTTGATGGAACATAACGCGGGGGCGTGCAAGGGGAAGGCGCGGCGGTCACGGCGCTTCGCGTTTGCGTGATCGGAGCAACTTCCGTGCGGGCCGTCGCGTAGCTGGGCATAGACTGAAACCAGACAACCGTGCAGGAGAAGACAGATGCGGCGACGTTCCTTTCTGGGCCTTTCGGCGGCCCTTTCGGCGCTGGCCGTCGCAGGCCGGCCAATGGCTGCGGCCGAGACCTTCGAAATCACGATGACGCCCGACGAGTGGCGCGCGCGGCTGACGCCGGAGCAGTATGCGGTGCTGCGCGAAGAAGATACCGAAGCACCGTTCACCAGCCCGCTGGAGCTGGAAAAGCGCGAAGGCACCTTTGCCTGCGCGGGCTGTGCGCTGCCGCTGTTTTCGTCGGCCCGCAAATTCGACAGCGGGACAGGCTGGCCCAGTTTCTGGGAACCTCTTCCCGGAGCCGTCGGCACCCGGGCCGACTGGGGCATTCTGGGGCGGCGGACCGAGGTGCATTGCGCCCGTTGCGGCGGGCATCTGGGGCATGTGTTCAGCGACGGGCCGGAACCCACCGGCAAGCGGTACTGCATGAACGGTCTGGCGATGGTATTCCAGCCCGCCTGACCCGGGGCGGAGTCACTCCCTGAAGAACCGGCTGTCCTTGATCTGGTCCCACGCCCAGACGACCTCTTGCAGGCGGTCCTCGTCGTCGCGGTTGCCGCCGTTCATGTCGGGGTGCAGGTCTTTCACCAGGCTCTTGTACTGCTTGCGAATCTCGGTGCGCGTCCAGGTATCGCGGGCGTCGAGGATCTCCAGCGCCTTGCGTTCCGACGGCGGCAGCTTGCGGGTGGCGTTGCCGGTGGGCTTGCCGGGGTTCTGCGTTGCCTTTTCGCCCAGGATCGACAACGGATCGTTCACCCCCAGCCGCGACCAGGCCCGGCCTTCGTCGGGGCGCTTGCCGAAGGGCTGCGTCTCGCGGCCCCAGAGACGGTCCTTGTCAAGGAACTTCTGGAAATCCTCGTCAGACTGGCCCTGAAAGAAGTTCCATTTCAGATTGTATTCGCGCACATGGTCACGGCAGAACCACCAGAATTCATCCAGCAGGTCGGGCGACTTCGGCGCCCGGTACTGCCCGGCCTCGGCGCAGCCCGGATGATCGCAGCCCCGGGTCGATGTTTCGAACGCGCCGGACATGCCCCGGCGCCCCGTCTTGCGGCGTTTCTTGTCGGACGACACGCGGATGTCGAACTCGAACGGGGGGCGGTTGGTCATGCGGTGGCCTTTCCGACTCGGAGGCAAGAGTTTAGGGTTTCCACCGAGGGATTGAAGGGGTTGACAGCCGAAAATGCGAACTGCCGATGAAATACATGCCCGCCTGACCGAGGCTTTTGCACCTGCGCTGCTTTCGGTCACGGATGAAAGCGAACAGCACCGTGGCCATGGCGGGTGGCAGGAAGGCGGGCAGACCCATTTCCGGGTGTCCATGCGGGCGGCTCATTTCGCGCCGATGACGCGGATCGCGCGGCACCGTGCCGTTCACGCGGCGCTTGGGCCCGACCTTGTCGGGCGCATCCACGCGCTGGCGCTGGAGATCAGCGGCTGAACCGGCCGGTCATTCGCCGGGCGGTGCGGGTTCGCGCGCGGGGGAACTGGCGGGGGAACTGGCGGGGCCAAGGGTGGGCACCGCGACAGGCTTTGAAAAAGCGCTGACCCTGGGGGCGACCCCCTCGGGGGCCGAGGCCAGAAGTGTGGTGCGCGGCCCGGTCGAGACCGCAGCGGGCACCTGGGTTTCGCTGTCGCGCGGCAGACTTGCCGACACACCCGGCAAAGGGCGGCGGAAGACGAGCATGTGCAGGAACGACGACGTCTTTCCGGTCAGCCCGACCCGTTCTTCGCAGGGCAGCGTATCGGCGCGAAGATAGTCCCACCCCTCACGCCCAAGGTCGTTCATCACGGCCATCAGGGCGGCGGCAAAGCGGTCTGCGGTGGTCTTGGCCCCGCGAACCTTTTCACCCCGCTGCGGAGCCGGGATGACCTTGTATTCATAGTGCTGCACGGGCTGTCTCCTGACGGTGCGCGAAACCTAGCCACTTGCCGCGCCGCTGCCAAGAGGTCGGCACCGCAGCCCTCGGCAGATCGCTGCCGACGGGACCGGGCGGCGGCAGATTGTCCGGAACTCCAGATTTCCTAAACATTGCCATAAAGGGGATATGTATTCGTCATTTGGCCATCATCCATGGATCATTAATCAACATGCAACTTTCAATTGGGAAGAAAGACCGGAATTCCGTATATACCCGACCGGGCATCCCTGCCGTGATGCTACCTGTCGGGAGGTCAATGAAATGCGTGCGGTCCGGAATGCAATTGCCGTGCTGGCGCTGATGGGCGTAATATCAGGCCCGGATGCAAATGCGGCAACGGTGGACATCGCGTTCCACAGCTTTGCCCGGGCAGACGCGCAGCAGGCTCTTGTCCAGCGGGACGCCTTTATAGGTCTGGGCCGGATTCTGTCCGAAGACTTTGAATCCGGCTTTACGCCCTGCCGCAGCGGCAAGCTCAAGCCCTGTTCGTCCGGCAGCATCCTGTCGTCGGAACTTGGGACGTTCACCGGCTTTGGCGGTGCCAGTTCAAGCGGCGGGTCGCAGGTCAAGCCCAAGGACAAGATCGTCGTGCGCACTGCGGCCGACAGTGTTTCCGGCCGGTACAATGTGACGCCGGGGGGTGCCAACTGGCTGGACAGCAATGACCGGGAGGGGATCGACTGGGTCTTTGCCGCGCCGCGTGGGGTGTCGTTTCAGCGCCTCGCCTTTCTGCTGACGGACCTGGACGATGTGGGAAAAGTCGTGTTCAGCCTGACCGCGAACGGTAACCAGCCCGTCGCCCGCCCGGGAACGGCCCCCGGCGGCAATGCGCGGCTGCACCTGATCACCCTCATGTTCGATGAACCGGTCAGGACGTTCTCGCTGCGCATGGTGAACGGGACGGGCGACGGCTTTGGCCTGGACGGCGCGCGGCTTGCGGCGGTTCCCCTGCCCGCAGCCGGTCTGCTGTTGCTGGGGGTGGTAGGCGGTCTTGTGGCCCTGGCACGGCGCCGTCGCGCGGCCTGACTCCGCCTGCCGGATCGGACCCGACCGCCGGAAATCAGGGGGCTATCCTGACGGATGGCCTGTTTCCATTTGCACCGCACGGATCGCCTTTATCTTCCCGCAGGGAGAAAGAGATTGCTGTTCATGCGCGATGGGATATGGCTGGCTGATCCAATTTGCTGCTGTTGTATCCGAAAGATACTGTTTCCAGTCATTGTCTGCACAATCCAAATCGAACCATATCCGCACCACAAACGCCCGGCATCTTTCATGCGTCGCGCAAACGTGGCGAAGCAGTTGGCGTTCGATTGCTTCACGGGGTTTGAATTCAGGAGAAAAGAAGATGAAGAAGAAAGCGCTTGTCGCGCTGGTTGCGGTCATTGCATCGGCTTCGGTCAGCCAGGCCGCGACCCTTGTGCAGAACGGCAGTTTCGAAGTTTCGCCCGGAACCAAGGGCCTCAACGGCCGCGCGTTCGATTCCCTGTCCATTGGCGGACCGGGTTGGGATATCTTTACCGCACTGCCCGGCTGGTCGAAAGTCGCGGGGGCCGGGATCGAGGTTCAGGCGGACAGGGCCGTGCCCCAGACCGATGCCCAGTTCGGCGAACACTATGTCGAGCTTGACAGCAACAACAATTCGACCATGCGCCAGACCCTGAACCTGGGGGTTGGCCGGTATCTGCTCAGCTTCTGGTACAGCCCCCGGGCCCTGCAGAGCGACAAGACGTCCGAGACCAACGGCGTCGGCTATTCGGTTGCCAACCTCACGGGCAGTGTGCAGGGTCCCGAGGGCCTGCTGGGGTCGGCGGTCGGCAAGTGGACCGAGATCAGCCAGGAATTCCGCGTGAGGAGCGCCGGGGCCTACAACCTCGACTTCAAGGCCCAGGGGTCGTCGGATTCGTACGGCGGTTTTGTCGACAACGTGTCGGTTGCCCCGGTGCCGGTCCCTGCCGCCGGTCTGCTGCTGGTGGGTGCCCTTGGCGGGCTGGCCGCCCTGCGTCGCCGCAAGGCGGTCTGACCCGCCGGACTGCCGAAGGGTCTGAACGGATCGGGGCGCCGGATGATCCGGCGCCCCGATGCATCTGTCAGCCAGATTGCGGTCACAGGCCCAGCTTGGTCGCCACCATCGCATTGACCACGGCCGGATTCGCCTTGCCGCCGGTCGCCTTGAGAACCTGGCCGGTGAACCATCCGGCAAGTTTGGCGTTGACCCTGGCCTTTGCAACCTGGTCCGGGTTCGCCGCGATCAGCGCATCCAGCGCCGCCTCGATGGCCCCGGTATCGGTGACCTGCTTCATCCCGCGAGCGGCGGCGATGGCGGCGGGGTCGCCGCCTTCGGTCCAGAGGATTTCGAACAGGTCCTTGGCCATCTTGCCCGTGATCTCGCCGGAACCGATCAGGTCC
>JAAFHX010000110.1 GCA_013297695.1 Rhodobacterales bacterium
AAGGATGCGGCTGTTGCCGGTCGCGGCGACCTTGGCGGCAACATTCGCCATGTCCCACGGTGCCAGGAACTGGCCCTTCTTGATGTTGACCACGGCACCTGTCTCGCCCGCCGCCAGCAACAGATCGGTCTGGCGGCACAGAAAGGCGGGAATCTGGATGACATCGACCACCTGCGCGGCGGCGCGGGCCTGGTCGGCATCGTGGATGTCGGTCAGCACCGGCACGCCGGTGGCCCGCACAGCCTCCAGCACCTTCAGCCCGGCCTCGATCCCCAGGCCCCGGCGGCCCGACAGCGAGGTGCGATTTGCCTTGTCGTAGCTGGCCTTGAAGACATACTGCGCCCCTGCCGCCGCACAGGCCTCGGCCATCCGGCCCGCGATCAGCTGGGCATGATCCAGGCTTTCCAACTGGCACGGCCCCGCGATCACCAGCAGCGGGCGGGTGTTGCCCACCCGCAGATTGCCGATGGTCACGTCCTGCATTATGCGGCCTCTTTCGTCATCACGCGGTCACCTGTTCGCGCAGGATCGCCACGGTCATCGAGATCATCAGATAGATGCCGGAAAAGATCAGCATCGTGACCAGCGTGTTCTCGAACGCGCGGGGCGAGCTTGGCTCGTCAGCGGCGACCGGGCTGACCGACAGCGACAGATAGCGAACCTGCCGGTTCGCCTCGATCCGCGCGGTTTCCACCTGACCCATCGCCGCCGACAGCATGAGCTGCCGCGTCGCCACATCGGATTGCGCCATCAGCAGGTCACTTTGCACCCGGGCAAGCGACCGGCCCGCGCCGTCATCGCGGGTAAGCTTGCCCCGCAGGTCGGCGATCTGGTCCTGCAGCGTCGCGATGCGGCGTTCCACAGGCTCCATCCGGGCGCGGTTGGGGCTGGCATTCGCCTTCATCTGTTCCAGCGAAAGCCGTTCCTGCGTCAACTGGGTCTGCAGCGCCCCGATCTGTGCGGTCAGAAGACCCATCTCGACATCGCTTGACACCACATTGGTGCGTTCCTGCAGATCGACAAGACGCGCCTGCGCTTCGGCCATCTTGCGCTCGGCATCCTCGAAACTGGCCCGTGCGCCCTGCATCTGGTCTTCCCGCTTGCGCTGTGTCAGGTGGTCGATCTGTTCTTCGGCATATCTTATCAGCGCACGGCTGAAGTCCACCGATTTCTGCGGGGTGGTGGCCAGCACCTCCATCTTGATCAGGCCCTCGGTCGGGTCGTAGGCGATCTTCAGGTTGCGCTTGTACAGCCGGTACAGGTCTTCCTCGGTCGCGTCGGGGCCAAGGCGCTGGACCGGGTCGATGCCGGGGTCCGAAAAGACCCGGCGCAGGCCCAGCTCGGCGTCCAGCCGCTGCATCGCCTCGCGCGACTGCAGATAACCCTGCACGGCGATGGAATCCTTGTTCGCCTCCATCGCGCCGCCCAGCATGCCACCAAGGCCCGCAGTGCCGATGCTGGGCGTGTTGTCGGCCTGCTGGATCACCATTTCCGATTTCGTGGCATAAAGCGGCGTCGCCATGGCGTAATAGTAATAGCCCGCGATCAGCGTCGGCAGCCCCACGAACAGGAACAGCCGTGTGGCAAGCGCGATCACGTTGCGCCGCCTGCGCCGCCGGATATCGGCCTGGATGCGCAGGATGTCGGCCGCGTGGCCCTGTTCGACGCGCACTTCGGGCGGCGGGGGCAGGGGGGCTTGCGGCGCTGCGGGCTTGCCGGGGCCGGAGGTGCCGACCGGGGCGGTCGGATCAGGCGCGGGCACCAGTTCCAGCAGCGTGGTCGGCAGGAACGGGTCGATCCCCCTGGCGCGCAGCAGCCGCACGGCATCATGGTCCGACGTGGGCCGCAAGTCGTGCTTCTGGGCCGACCGGCGTGCAAGGCGCAACTGGCGCGCGCTCAGCCCCTCGGCCTCGATGGCGCGCAGGGCCTCGGCCACCGTGCCCCCGGCCTGGCGCTGGCCTGCGGCGGTTGGAAAGACGTCCTGACCGAACCCGTCTTCGGCCGCCTCGAACGGCTGCGCGGCGTCTTCGGTCGCCGTCGGCTGTCGCTTATCCCTGGGCTTCATAGTCATACAGGCGCTTCGCTTCCTCGAGGGTTTCGAACATGTAGATCTGCCCGTGCCGCAGCACGGCGGCACTGCGGCAGAACTTTTCCAGCGTCTGCGCCTGATGCGAGACGACAACCACCGTGGCGCGGCCCAACTGATCGCGCAGGATCTTTCCGGCCTTTCGGTTGAATTCGACATCTGTCGTGGCGGGCATGCCTTCGTCGATCAGGTAGATGTCGAACTCCAGCGCCAGCATCAGCGAGAACGACAGCCGCGCCCGCATGCCCTGCGAATAGGTGCCCACGGGCATGTCGAAATACTCGGCAATCCCGCAAAGCCAGCGGCAGAAGCTTTCCACATAATCGGGGTCCAGACCGTACAGCCGCGCGATATAGCGGGCATTCTCGGTGCCCGTATGGCGGTTGACCACGCCCCCCATGAACCCGAGCGGGAACGAGATGCGCGAGGTGCGGGTGACCGTGCCGTGATCGGGCTTTTCCAGCCCCGCCATCATGTTGATCAGCGTGGTCTTGCCGGTGCCGTTCGGCGCAAGGATGCCAAGCGAATTGCCAAGGTCCACCCGGAAGGACGCGCCGTCAAGGATCACCTTGCGGCGCTTGCCGGTCCAGAACGACTTGCTGACATCCACGAACTCGATCACCGCGCGCCCCCTTTCGCCTGTCGCCCTGACTAGCGCGGAAAGGGTTAACAATCCGCACAAGGCCGGGGGCAGGCCCGCAAAGGCAAACGGCGGCCTTCCCGGGGGAAAGGCCGCCGTCGCAATGCTGCGGGGAATTCGGATCAGGCGCGGGCGCGACGGACCAGCGCAAGACCGCCAAGGGCCGCCAGCAGCAGCGGCAGACCGGCAGGCAGCGGCACCGGCGCGGGCGGCGGGTTGACCGAGGGCTGGTCGGGCAGGTCACCGGCAAAGGGCTGATAGTGCAGCTCGCCATTGCTCAGGTCGATGGACTTGGCGATGACCGACCCTTCGGTGCTGCCCGAAAAGCCCGACATGGCGGCGTTCGGGGCCAGGACCGACCCGATGATGGCCGAGTTCACCGAGAGGCTGGTTGCCTCGTAGAAGTTCCACAGGATGTTCTTGGCCTTGCTCTTGGCATCGCCCACACCGTTCAGTTGCCAGGTTCCGCTGGTACCCGAGACGTTGACGATGATCGTTTCGTCGCTGTCCAGACCCGAGACCGACAGGCTGCCCGTGGCAAGCTGCGCCATCGTGGCGAACAGGACCGTCACCCTCGAGGCGATCCAGTTGGTGCCTTCAGACTGCACCGCGTTGGGGGACGACACCAGCACCCGGTTGTTCGGGTCCGGCGTGTTCCAGAGCGCACCGGTCAGGGTCGAAAGATAGGTGGAATAGGCGGCAAGGCCGGGAAAGTCGATGTCGGGGAACTTCGCCTCGAACACCGGGCCGGACTGGTTGGTGAAGACGTCAACCTGGTTGTGCACGCCGCTGTAGGTGCCGCCGATGAAGGCCGTCAGGTTGCCGCCGCTTTCTTCCAGCGTGGTGTTGTTGCCGTTGCCGCCGATCACGATTTCGCCCTTGCCGGAAATCTTGCCGATGGTGGTGTTGCCCTTGATGACGACGTTCTGGGCGGGGCCGGGCTGCAGCGCGACAAACCCGGTCTGGATCGTGTTGCCGGTCAGGTTGCCGCCGACATACAGGCGGCCCTCGACTTCCTGGTTGCTGTTGAAGTTGCCCGAGGTGACGCCGTTATACGTCTCCAGCAGGTCCTCGGCCGAAATCGGCGCGGCATGGGACGGGACTGCGGCCATCAGGGTCAGGGCCGACAGGGCGAATGCGGTCAGTTTCATGGCAGGCTCCGTTAAAACATCGCTAACGGAGGGCGATATGGGCAAGAAGCCTTGCAGGACAAGGGCAAAGCCGGTTCTTGACACAATGACGCAAGGTCAAGGTTAATTGCGGCAGGACTCTGCGCATGACTTTCCCGCAAGGGATGAGTGGCGAAAATCTGGCTCTTACGAGGATTGCAGGCTGTTTACCAACCCTCCGGAAAACACGGTCGCAGCCGACGATCTGGCGCAGATGATTCGGGGCTGTCGGCTGTGCGCCGACCGCTTTGCGGCGACCGCCACGGCGCATGCGCCGCGCCCGGTGGTGTGGTTTCGCCCCTCGGCACGCCTGCTGATTTCCGGTCAGGCACCCGGCACGCGGGTGCATGCCTCGGGGCGGCCCTTCACCGACCAAAGCGGGGATCGGCTGCGCGACTGGCTGGGCATGACCGAAACCGAGTTCTATGACCGGAACAGGGTGGCCATCGTGCCGATGGCCTTCTGCTTTCCGGGGCTGGACGCAAAGGGGGCCGACCTGCCGCCGCCGCCGGTCTGTGCGGCGACCTGGGCCGCGCAGGTGCGGGCGGTGCTGCCGCAGGTGCGGCTGACGGTCCTTGTGGGCGGGGCGGCACAGCGCTGGCATCTGGGCGCGGGGTCGGTGACCGGCAGGGTTGCCGCCTGGCGCGACCATGCGCCCCGGGTCTTTCCCTTGCCGCATCCGTCGTGGCGGAATAACGCATGGCTGGCGCGCAACCCGTGGTTCGCGGCCGACCTGCTGCCCGACCTGCGGGCAGCCGTGCGTGCCGTGCTGGAGGCCCCGTGACGACCCCGCTTGACACTGCCCATGCCGCGATGGACGCGGCACCCGACGATGATGCCGCGCGCCTGCGGTTCTTTTCCTGCGTGGCGGACACGCCCTTGCTGATCCTGCTGGACGGCGAGGCACGGGGCGACACGCTGGAGCCGCGCTTGTTTCCGCTGGAATCCGGCCCTGTCGTGCTTGCCTTCGATGCCGATGACCGGCTGGCGGCCTTCACCGGCGCGCCCGCGCCCTATGCCGAACTTCCCGGCCGGGTGCTGGCGGCGATGCTGGCGGGGCAGGGCATCGGTCTGGGGCTGAACCTTGGTGTGGCCCCGTCGTCCTTCCTGATCGGGGCCGACGGGATCGACTGGCTGGCCTCGACCCTTGCGCGCGACCCCGATACGGTCGAGGCGCGGCCGCAGGCCTTTCATCCGCCCGGCGACCTGCCTGAACGGCTGCTGCACGCGCTTGACGCCAAGCTGGCGCGGGCGACGGGGCTGGCCGAGGCGGCGCTGCTGGCGGGGGTGACCTATGGCGCGGGGCGGCGGGGGCATCTGCTGGCCTTTGTCGGCGCCGCCGCAGGGGCCGAGGCTGCACTGGCCCGGGCGGTGTCAGAGGCGCTGACCTTTTCGGGGATCGACGCGGGCGAAATGGATGTGGTGTTTCTGGCAGGCGACGACCCCGCGCTGGCCGCGATGTGCCGCGTGGCGCTGCAGTTCGACCTGGCACAGCCGCCGCAGCCTGCGGCGGACCGGATGTCGGCACCCGCTGCCCCCGGCACCGACCCGCAGCGCCCGCCCCGGCTGCGCTAGGACCGGACCGCAGCCGCAGGGGCGGCCTTGCCCTCAGCCGCGCGAAACCACCGGGCTGCGCACCCGACGCGCGAGCCGCTTGACCAGCACCAGCGCCGCCGCCGCTGCACCCAGCAGAAAGAACGGTGCCGGCAGCGGGGCATGGGTCGGCACATCGGGGTTGTCCGGTTCGGGCCTTTCGCTGAACGGGTCCGGAAAGGGATCCCTGCCGTGCGGTGGAGAGACAAAGGAGGATCTGCCGCCTCCGGCCCCAAAGCCCCGGCCAGCAGCGTGGCCTTGGCTGCCTCCGGCACCACGTTTGATGCCGGGCCGGTCCCCGGACCCTGCCGCCCCGCCAGAGCTTGCATACCGAACCTGCTCGGGCAGCAGGATCGGGCCGCTGCCGCCGTCGAAGACCGCCCACATAAGCTCTTGGTCGGTCAGTCCCCTGTCTTCCCACAGCGTCGGCGTTCCGCAGACGGACGTCATCCGCCGTCGGTAGTCCGTGTAGGCCGCTGCATCTTGAAATCCGGTATAACTGGCCAGCGTCACGTCCGAGAATGTCTGCTTGCAGGGGTCCGGGATACAGGTCTGCGGCGCGCGCATGCCCTTGCCGCCCGCCGCAAAGGCGGCCTCCAGCCTGTCCTCGGGGACACATTCATAGCCAAGCGGATCCGTGGTCAGGATTGCGGCAATGGTAAAGGGCAGCAGCAGGCTCATGGCTCTCTCAAGGACAACGCAGACCGGCACCGCCCTTTGGGGGCGGCGGAAAAGGCAGACAGAAAGGCCTTTCGACCCCGGCTTGCGTCCGGTGCCTGCAGCCGTGTGCCCTGGTAACGGGGCAGGGTTCTCCGCTGGCCTTTCGGTCGCGCGCCCGTGCCGCTTGCCCTTGATGCAGGCAGGAAATGGCGGGGTGCCCGGAAAACGAGCATGTTTACTATCAAATGGGCGCGTTGGTTACAAAGGCGCGTGCGGACAGGCCAGCTATCCTTTCGGACAGGTCGCGGATATGTGACAAAACCTTGGGTTGATCTGCCTTCCCTTTGGTGTTGACCACGTCACCGCAGGCGCGAAAGCGGACCGTCTGTCAAACGAATCAGACCGGGCGGTGACAGCCGGGGCGCGTTGTCAGGCGTCCATGCCGGTGATGACCCGTTCGACCTCGGCGACCGAGCTTTGGCCGGGGCGAATGTCGTCGGCCACCACCGTCCCGCGCCGCATGACCACGATGCGGTCCACCACCTGGAACACATGGTGGATGTTGTGCGCGATGAAGACGCAGGAATGCCCCGAATCCCGCGCAGTGCGCACGAAGTGCAGCACGCCCTGGGTTTCGGCGACGCCGAGGTTGTTGGTCGGCTCGTCCAGGATGATCAGGTCGCTGTCGAAATGCATGGCGCGCGCGATGGCCACGGCCTGCCGCTCGCCCCCCGACAGTGCGACGATGGGGGTCGAGGCCGGGATGGCCTTGGAAATGCCCACCTGCTTCAGCAGGGCCGAGGCCACCGCCTCCATCTGTTCCAGGTCCAGCCGGTTCAGCCAGCGCGGCCCGCGCAGCGGTTCGCGCCCCAGGAACAGGTTGCGGGCGATGGACAGTTGCGTGACCAGCGCGGAATCCTGATAGATCGTCTCGATCCCGTTGGCGATGGCATCGGGCGTGCCCTTCATCTCGACCTTTCGGCCCTTGATGAAGATGTCGCCCGAGGTGGCCGGAACCGCGCCCGACAGCACCTTGATCAGCGTCGATTTCCCCGCGCCGTTGTCGCCCAGCAGCCCCACCACCTCGCCCCGGTTCACGGTCAGGTTGACGTTCTCCAGCGCCTTCACCCGACCATAGAACTTGGTGATGCCGGCCATGCGGACCAGTTCTTCAGCCATCCCTCAGCCCCCCGACTGGTTGCGGCGGTCAAGCCAGGAATGCAGCGCCATCATCCCCAGGATGATCGCGCCGATGAAGATGTTGTAGGCCAGCCCCGGCACGCCCACCATGACGATGCCGTTGCGCATCAGCCGCAGGATGAAGATGCCGATGACGGTGCCGATGATCGTGCCGCGCCCGCCGGACAGCGCCGTGCCGCCGATCACCACCATGGCGATGGTTTCCAGCTCATACCCCGTGCCGGAGTTGGGGTTGGCGGCCGAGGTGCGGATCGAGCTGATGACCCCTGCCAGCCCCGCCATCGCGGCGCTGAGCACGAACAGCCCGACCTTGACCCGCGCCACGTTCACGCCCCGCGCCGCCGCCGCCCCGGCATTGCCGCCCGCCGCCTGAATCCAGTTGCCGACGCGCGTTCCGGTCAGCACATAGTGCAGCAGCAGCGCGAAGAACACGAACCAGACCAGCGACATGTAAAGCCGCAGGTCGCCCAGTTGAACGCTGCCGACCAGCACATCGGCGACCCATTGTCCCTCGGCGCTCCAGGTCCGCTGCGGAAAGCCGTCGGTGATGTAAAGCGCCGTGCCCCGCGCCACCAGCAGCATTCCCAGGGTCACCAGGAACGAGGGAATTTTCAGCGCCGTCACGAACCAGCCGTTGACCGCCCCGATCAGCGCCGCCACCGCCATCGCGACCAGAAAGGCCAGGGCGAGCGAGGTCGTGCCCGCGTTGAACAGCGTCCACATCAGCACCGGCGTCAGCCCGAACAGCGACCCGACCGAAAGATCGAATTCTCCCGCCGTCATCAGCAGCGTCATCGCCAGAGCGATCAGCCCCAGTTCCACCGTAAACGCCAGCGTGTTCGAGATGTTCAGCACCGACAGGAAGGTCGGGTTGATCGCGGTGAAGACCACGATCAGCAGCATCAGCAGGATCGCCGGACCGGCCTCGGGCCGCGCGAACAGCCGTTTCGCAAGGGATTGCGTTTCCAACGGGGCCTCGATGGGGCAAAGGGGGCAGGCGACGCGGTGCCCGGCGGCTCACTTGCCGCTCAGCACGTCGTCATAAATCTGCGCGGTGTCCTTCTCATACAGCGCGCCGGTGATGACGTCGAAGCCCGGGGGAATGCCGCTGGCCGCCATCGCGGCGATCGACAGCGCGATATAGCTGGTGGCCTGCGGGTCCTGCCACTGGGCGGCGTTGACATAGCCGGTCAGCACCTCTTGCGTGGTGTCAAGGCTGTTGCCCCAACCCACCACCGGAATCTCGCCCGGTTTCACACCCACCTGATCGAAGACGCGCTTGATCGAGCCGGTGACCAGATCGCCCAGCCCGATGATCGCATCCACCTTGTCGCGGTTCGCGGTCAGGTAATCCGACATCCGGGTGATGATCTCGGCCTGGTCCAGCGTGGCGTCGGTCACTTCCCAGGTGATGTTCAGCGGCTCGAAGATCATTTCGATGCCTTTTTCCTCCTGCACGCCATAGGTGGCACCGGGCACTTCGACCGGCATCCAGACGAAATCGCCCTCCTTTACAAGACCTTCATCGACCAGATACCGCGCCCAGTCGCGCCCGTATTGCACCAGATCGCCACCGACATAGGCGTCGAAGGGGGCGGTCGGGTCGGGGGTGTTCATGTTGATGATCGGAATTCCGGCCGCATTGGCCTCGCCCGCCACTTCGACCAGACTGCCCGGATCGGGGCTCGAGGTGACGATGCCCGCAGCACCCGAGGCAATGGCCGCGCGGATCGCCTCCTGATGCGAGGGCACGTCGCCGGAATGGAACGAGGTGTTGACGGTATTGCCCGTATCCTCGGCCCATTGCCTGGCTCCGTCGAGGAAATAGGTCCAGACCGGGTCGGCAGGCGATCCGTGCGAGACCCAGTAGAAGGTCTTGCCATCCGCCTGCGCCATCGGCGCGGTCAGGGCCAGCGCTGTCGTGGCCGCCGCGATCTTCCGGAAACTGCGCATGTCGGGTCTGTCCTCCCTGGACGGATGGTCGGGCCTGCGGGGTGGTCTTGTCCGGTCAGGCGGTTCCTGCGATGACGGATGAGCCAAGGATGGCGTACAATCCGCAGTCTGGCAATGACCGCGACGGCGCAATCCTTCGCCCATTGCTTGCATGCGCTGGCGGCACGGCTTGAAATCCGCGCCGATCCCGGCCAGTTTCATGGATGAAACCCGTTTGCCCCCGATGCCCGCTGTGACCGCACCCGACTTTCCCGGCCCGAAATACACCGCGCCTGCCCTGGAAAAGGGGCTTGATATCCTCGAGTTGCTGTCGCGCACCGATCTGGGGTTGTCGCAGGCTGAGATCGCGCGCGACCTTGGCCGGTCGGTCAGCGAGATTTTCCGCATGCTGGTCGTGCTGACCGAACGTGGCTATGTGGCGCAGGACCCGGTAAGCGACCGCTATGTGCTGACCACGCTGCTGTTCGAGGTGGCGCACCGAACGCCGCTGATCCGGCGTCTGACCTCCAGCGCCGCGCCGCTGATGCGCGATCTGGCGCATGAGATCAACCAGTCGGTGCATCTGGCGGTGCTGTCGGATGACGGGGTGCTGATCGTGGGGCAGGTGGACCCGCCCGCGCGGCATGTGATGTCGATCCGGCTGGGCACGCGGGTCGATCTGTGGCGCGCCTCGTCTGGCCGTGTCATGCTGGCCTTCCAGACGCCGCAGGAACTGGACCGCGCCCTTGCGCGCGTGCCGCTGCCGCCCGGCATGACCGAGGAAAGGGTTCGCCTTGACCTGGACGAAATCCGGCAGCGCGGGCACGAGATCGTGGACAGCTTCGTGGTGCGCGGGATCGTCAACATCTCGGCCCCGATCATCGACCATACGGGCCTTGCCATCGCCGCGCTGACCGTGCCGCATCTGGAACGCTATGGCGAAGGGATCAGCTTTGCCGACTGCTGCGCCAAGGCGATCGGGGCTGCGGGACGGCTGTCGCGCAGCCTGGGTGGCGGGGTGGCGGGGTAGATCGCAGCGGATCGCCCTTGCGGCACCACGACCGCTTTGCGCCGCCCATCCCGTGACCCGCCCAGGATTTCATCTTGGAGAAATATCCCACGGGGGTCCGGGGGTGTGAAACCCCCGGCTTTCCTGCGGCGGGCCCGGGGGTGTGAAACCCCCGGCTTTCCTGCGGCGGGTCCGGGGGTGTGAAACCCCCGGCTTTCCTGCGGCGGGTCCGGGGGCGTGAAACCCCCGGCTTTCCTGCGGCGGGCCCGGGGGTGTGAAACCCCCGGCTTTCCTGCGGCGGGTCCGGGGGTGTGAAACCCCCGGCTTTCCTGCGGCGGGTCCGGGGGCGTGAAACCCCCGGCTTTCATCCGGGCGCGACAGAAAGCCGTCGTCAGTCCCGTCTCAACGCGACCGCCGGCATTTCCATCGCTTCGAAACAGGCCTCGACCAGCGCCATGGTGTGGAACGCATCCTCCACGCCCGAAAACAATGCCGCATCCTCGCCTGCGTCGAACCGTTGCAGGTTGCGCATCGGGCCCATGAAGGCCTCGATGAACCAGCTTCCCGTCAGCGGCACCTGCCCCCAGTCGCCGCCTGCAGGGCAGAACCAGAGTTCATCGTCCTCGCCGCGCGGATAGTCGTAGCACACGCCCAGCTTGACCATCAGGCAGCCCCTTGTCCCCTCGATCCGGAACGACGCATCCTGAAACTTCCGCCCGTGCGGGTGGTTGTGGTTGATGCTCATCACCCCGCGCCGGGCATCGCCGTAATCCAGCAGCACGGTCGTCCGGGTCTGGGCAAAGTCCGGCGCGCGCGGGTCGCGCAGGCTGCGGGCGAAAGCGGCCTGCGGCGTGCCGAACAAGGCGCGGATCGCGTCAAGGTAGTGGATGGAATGCACCAGGATTTCCACCCTCGGCATCGGGATCAGGAAGGGAAACAGGTGCCAGGGTGTGAAGATGTTCAGGTGCACCTCGATCTCCAGCGGATCGCCGATCAGCCCCTGCTCGATGGCCTGCCGCGCCGCCATCATCATGGGCGAGAACCGCAACTGGAAGTTGACTGCCGCCTTGAGCTTGCGGGACCGGCACAGGTCGCGGATTGCCCGGGCCTGCGCCAGATCCGCCCCCATCGGCTTCTGGATCAGCACCGCCGCCCCTTTCGGCAAGTGCGGCAGGATTGCGGTGATCGCCCCCGGCGGCACGGCGATGTCATAGACCGCATCGGTTCCCATCTCGGCCGCCGCTGCCAGCGCCGTGGGCCAGGTGCGGGGCAGGGCGAAATCCTCGGCCAGCGCGCGGGCGCGGGCCGCGTCAACATCGACCGCACCGGCAACGGTCAGCCCGGCCTTGCGATAGGCGGGCAGGTGCGCGTCGCGCACGATGCCGCCCGCGCCGATGATGACGATGGGCTTCGGCGACGAGGGCGCGGGCCAGTCCTGCGGCAGCGACAGGGTCATGCGGGCCTCCGCTGCACCAGAAGGATATGCTCGCAGTACATCACCGTCCGCCCGTTCTGGTTCACCGTCTCGCAGATTTCCACGACCTGCCCGTGGCCGGGGCGTTTCGGATCATCGGCCTTGCGCCCGATGGTGACGGTGGTGCGGATGGTGTCGCTTGCAAAGACCGGCGTCGGAAATCGCAGCCTTTCATAGCCATAGGTCATCGCGCGCGGGTTGATCTGCGTCGCCGTCAGCCCGATCCCGATGGCGAAGGTCATGGTGCCATGCGCAATGCGCTGGCCGAACGGCTGGCCCCGGCAGAACTCGGCATCCATGTGATGCGGAAAGAAGTCGCCGGAATGCCCGGCATGGATCACGATATCGGCCTCGGTGATCGTGCGCCCAAGGGTGCGGCGGCTGTCGCCGACGGCATAGTCCTCGAAGAACTGTTCCTGTTCCATCGCCATCCTCCCTGCAGATAATTTCGTCTATGGAATATCATTTGACAAGTGAAATACCGCGACGCATCGTGGGGATGTCGCGGGCTTCGGGGGGATGGCATGGCGGAAATCGGCGTTCACGCCCGGGGTCTTCCCGGCTTGCCGCAGGACCATGCGGCGATTCCGGTGTGGAATGCCGAGGACTGGTTCTTTGAGGACATCGTGCTGGGCGAGAAAATCCGTTCGATCCGCCGCACCATCTCGGAAGGCGAATCGATGCTGTTCAACAGCCTGACGATGGACCACCACCCCTATGTCAGCGACGAACGCTTTGCGGTGGAAGAGGGCGTGTTCGGCCGCAGACTGGTGGCAGGGGCCTTCGTCTTT